>JAZDGU010000044.1:0-26223 GCA_043806595.1 Microcaldota archaeon | reverse complement strand
GTCGGCGTGCACTATGCGACGGTGTGCGCCAACGACACCATCGGCCTAACCGCCTGCTCCGGCGCAATCGCCGTCATCGCGTCCGCCGCCACCAACCTCTCCATAACCTCGAACGCCTCCTTCCTCCAGATTGCCAACCTCACGCAATACGCCAACACCTCGTCCGCACTCCTCCTCAGCCTCAACAACACGGGCTATTCGCGCGCGTCTAATACGACCCTCAATATCTCCCCCGAAGCCGGCTCCTCCAACCTCTCCGCCAACGCGTCGCTCCTCTCCTACGGCACCGTCCCCGCCAACTCCGGCTCCTCGAACTCCACGGCCATATCAGTCCGCGCCGGCACCGCTCCGGGCAACTATACCCTCAACCTCACCGCCAACTGGACCAACCTCGACAACACGACCTCGCAGAACTCGACGCTTTACGTCGTGCAGGTCCTCCCAAGCGCCCTGCTGAACGTCACACAAGACTCGCTTTACCTGACCGTCGCCGTCGGTTCTTCCGACTATGCGGTCATGACCATCAAGTCCGCAGGCAACTCGAACGTCACCGGCGTCACCTTCTCGTGCGCCTCGGGTTCCGTCTGCACATCCTCCAACTTCACGGTCGCGTTCGCCCCCACGGGCATCTCCACCCTCGCCGGCGGCGAGAACCGCTCGGTGAACATCACGGTCACGGTTGCCTCGGGCACCGTCGGCGGCATCTATGCCGGAACAATATTCGTCAACTCCTCCAACGGCACGTCCGACCTAGTGGAGCTGTCTTTGACCGTCCCCTCGAACCTTACGTGGACGCACGCTCCCTCCAGCTTCGCCAAAGAAGTCATCGCGGGAACCTCGGGCACAATCGGCGAGATCGTGCTCAAGAACATCGGCGGCAACGCGCTTCTCCTCAACATGCTTTCCAACGAGTTCGCCGGAATCATGACGTTCAACGCATCATCCGTCACCCTACAGCCCAACCAGGAGGCCCGCGTGCTCGCGAACTACTCCGCCCCCAACGTCTCAGCGTACACGACACTCCTCGGGAACCTCTCCAGCTACAATGCCACGGCCCTGCCCGCATCCCGCAACACTTCGCTCAACCTCTCCATCCAGCCCTACTATGTGAACATAACCTCGCCGACCTCGCTCTCGCCCGTGGTCAACGTCAGCAACGGCAAGAACCTCGCCGTCCGCGTCAACGCCACCTACGGCACATCCCCGGTCTCCTCGGGCGTCTCCTTCCAGCTCAACCTCTCCGCCGGCACAGCGACCGCGGTCACAATCGACAATGCGACGTATCTCACCTCTCTCGGTCTGTGGGAGCTCAACTTCACGGCGCCTAACCTCGCGCAGGGCGTCAGCTACGACGTAATCGTCAACGCCACAGATTCGTCACGCGGCCTCTCGAAGACTGACACGGAGGCGGACGCGATAGTCTACGTGGACGTCCAGAGGCCGTTCATCGGGCTCTCGCTTCCCCTCGTGGTCATCACTTACACCACCGCCCCCATAGCGATAAACGCCACGGACACAGGAGGCATCGCGAACGTGACCGCCAACCTTACCTACCCCAACGGCACCTCCATCCAGCTCTCCCCGATATTCCAGTACGAACAGGGAGACTCGCGCATCTACCACGCCAACTACTCCGACACCAGCATCACCGGCGAATACAACGTCAGCGCGAACACATGCGACATCTCCGGCAACTGCAACTCCACCAGCGGATCGTTCCTCGCCCGCACCGGCATCTACTTCAGCGGCAGGGCGCTCGACGAGGAGAACGTCGCCAAGCCCCCGATAGCGATGACGTTCGAGCTGCGCAACTCCACCGGCTACCTCGCCTACACCGTAAACGCCGATGCCGCGGGCTCCTACAACCAGACGATATACGCTGACACGTACCACGTGCAGGTGTCCGCGCTTTCCTCGCGCCTCCAGTTCCAGACGTCGCCCATACTCGTCGACGTCGGCGACCCCGTCAGGCTCGGCTACATCTCCAAGGAGCGCATCGGCGCGGGCTCGCTCTACGGCTTCACCCTCGCAAACATACTCAACTACAGCGTCGCCAACGTCTCTCTCAACTACTCCGGCCACACCGGATTCCAGGAGAGCCTCCTCTCCCTCTACATCTGCGGCAACTACACCCAGTACGCGGGCTGCAACGCAAACTGGACGCGCGCAGGCGGCACCATCGACGGAAGCGCGCGCCTCGTGACGCTGCAGACGACGAGCCTCGGCGCCGCGTACGCCCTCGCGCAGTACGTCTGCGGCAACGGCCTGTGCGAGAGCACGTTCGGCGAGACCTCGTGCACAGTAGACTGCGGCGGCCCGGGCAACGCGACCGCCACGCCGACGCCGACCGCGACCCCGACACCCGGCGGAGGAGGCGCTGGAACCGGCACTGGCGCCGGCGCGGGCGCCGGCGGCGGCATACCCGCCGGTTCCCCGACCGCGGGCGGAGGCGCGGGAGGAGGGCTGGGCAACGCCACCGGAAGCCTCGCGGACGCGCTCCGCCAGCCCCTCGAAGTGAGGAGCACGCTGCTCTACGTCATCCTCCAGCCGGGCGAGAGCGAGACACACTCCATGGACCTCGTGAACAACCTCGAGGCCGACATCGCGACCACGATTTCCGCGGAAGGCGGCATCATACCCTTCCTCACAATCTCGAATACGACCCTGACGGTGCCCGGCAAGAGCGTAACCGTCATAAAGATAACGGTCAGCGCGCCCGAGGACGCCGAGCCCGGCATATTCACCGGCGACGTCGTGACGCGCCTCGGCTCGTACACCCACCGCACCCCCGTCACCCTCAAGATCGAGAAAATCCAGGAGCCGACAATCGAGGTCAAGACGCGCTCGCTCTCGCAGACGGTCCAGCCCGGCCAGGACATGAAGGCAGAAGTCTCGTTCATCAACCGCGGCACGACGAACAACGTGCCCAACGCGCAGGTCACTTACGAGATACTGTCGCTCGAGGACGAGAAGCAGCTCGTCAGCAGCACGGAGACGCTCAACGTCCGCGACGTCGTGACGCGCATCGCGAGCCTCAAGATCCCGCCGGAGGCCAAGGCCGGGAAGTACGTGTTCCAGGCAAGAGTCACCTATTTCGACGGCAAGAAGTTCGCCTCGGGCGCCGACTCCTTCGACGTGGTCACGGTCCCGCTGACCGCCCTCCTCGTGGAGACCGTCGTGTCCTCGTGGCTGACCTACGCCCTCATCGCCCTGCTTCTGCTTGCAGTGGTCGGCCGCAGGGCTTACGTGGCATACGCCCGGCGCAGGCGCGTCGCCTCGCGCTACATCATGCCCCTGGACTTCAAGAAGCTGCCCCAGCCCGGCCCCCGCTCGATAGCCGTAGGGAAGATCGCCGAGACGGACGTCAAGGCGTACGTAGAGATGGAGAGGCTGACGACGCACTCCATCGCCGCAGGCGGCACCGGCAGCGGCAAGTCGGTCAGCGCGCAGGTCATCTGCGAGGAGCTGCTGATGCGCAAGGTGCCCATCGTCGTCTTCGACCCGACGGCGCAATGGACCGGCTACATCCGGCCGAATACGGACAAGGGAATGCTTTCGCTCTACCCCGGATTCGGCATGAAGCCCGAGGACGCGCGCGGCTTCAAGGTCACCATCATCGACGTCACCGACCCGGAGATGGTCATCGACGTGCCTTCCTTCTTCAAGCCCGGCGAGATGACAGTATTCGTGATGAACAAGCTCCGGCCCGAACAGCTCGACGGCCTCGTGCGCAGGAGCATCGACAGCATCTTCAGGAGCAACCCCAAGGAAAGCCGCGAGCTCAAGGCAATGCTCGTCTACGACGAGGTCCACAGGCTGCTGCCCAAGTACGGCGGCAAGGGCGCCTACACTTCCATCGAGAGGGGCTGCCGCGAGTTCCGCAAGTGGGGCATCGGCGTCTTCCTCATCTCGCAGGTGCTCCTCGACTTCAAGGGCGCCGTCAGGGCGAACATCGCCTCGGAAATCCAGCTGCGCACGCGCTATGAGGGGGACATCGGCCGCGTGAAGACCAAGTACGGCACGGAATACGCCGACAAGGTGACGAAGCTCACAATCGGCACGGGCCTCTACCAGAACGCGGAGTTCAACGACGGCAAGCCGTGGTTCGTGAGCTTCCGGCCGCTGCTGCACAGCACCTTCAGCCTCACCGAGGACGAGATCAAGCAGTACACCGCGATGTACAACCAGATTGAGGCCGCGCGCAAGCAGCTCGCGGAAATCAAGGCGCGCGGAACCGACACGTACGACGTCGAACTCGAGTTGAACATCGCGGCCGACAAGCTCAAGCAGGGCATGGTCAGGATGGCGCAGAACTACCTCGAGAGCGTCAGCGCAAGGATTAAAGGCATGACGAGGTAGCGTTTCTATTCGCGTCGGAGAATGGGGAGGGGGTGGATGAGATGGGCGTAGAACGATTCGAAAGGCCTTACCGGAAAGGAAGGGCTCAAAGACGCAGGCGGCTCGTGCTCGGCCTCGGGGCCGGCGCCGTCCTCGCCGCAGGAGCAGCGCTGGGCGGCCTGGAACTCGCCGAAAGGAATTATGTGAAATCCGAGCCTTCCAGGAACATCGCAAGGCTGGCCACGGACCTGAACGCCGGCGCTTTCGACAGGATACCCCTGCCCGACCACATCCGGCGTAAGTTCGATTCGCTTGGCTGGATGGACATAGTTAGGCGGGGCAGCGTGAGGGTGGGCTCCGACGGGAAGGCGCTTCACACAATCCAGTTTGAGGTTCCAGTTTCCGAGCGCCAGTTCAAGGCAATCGAAAAAAATGAGCCGGTTCCCGGAACTGCCGCAACCTCGTCTTACCATTTCAACTATGTCAAACCAATTGCGCCGATGCCTCCCGAAGAAGTCGGGAAGTTGTTAACGTATATGGTGCAGTCAGGCGCGCGCGCCAGGGGTATTCCTCATAATGCAATCGAGTTCGAGCCCGGTCTTCGATTTAACCAAACGTGGGATGGAACGCGCGAGCACTCGGTTGTGATAACCGCCAAGTTTGGCAAGCCCCGTGGGGCAGTCAATTACCTGCCGGCCGAGTCCTTGCGGAAGTTCGTCGAGCAGAAGTCGCCCAAAACCCGGGTTTCCGGAGTGATACGCAACACCGGCCGAATCCCTACAGAAATCCGGGAAAAATTTCTGCGATGGAGGGACCGCCGTTAATGCACCATTCCGTAAAATTACTTGGAGAGCGTCTTTGCGAGAATCGATGGCATGACGAGATGACGCGGTCATACGGTTTTCCTTCAGGAGAAGAACAATGGATCAGCCCTCTTCCGAACCGCCCTCGTCACTTGGCCGTTTCCGGAGAGCCAGAATCCTGATGGGCCGGAACCGCATAGAAACGTTCGACGGCGTGGAGGCCGTGATTTCACATGAGGTCTTCAAGCATCCCGAGCGCATCCGCGTCTTCGCCGTCCACCTCACTAACCCGCTCATCACAATCGGCGGCGAGGCCCACCACTACGACCAGGTAAGCAAGCATCTCGGGCATGGCGCCCCCCGCGAGTACCGGGAGGTGATCCGGGGCTACATCGAACCCGAAGGGCCGTGGTCAATCCGCATCACGGCTGACACGGACGCATTGAACGCACAACCCCGCCAGGCGCTCCGTCTGCTCACGGGGCTCAAGGGCTTTTTGGAGAGGATTGGCAAGGCCGACATCCGCGTCCGGGCGTACGAGCCGTACGTGTCGCCCCCCTTCAGCGAGAAAGAATATGGTTCCCTGACGGAGGCCATAGCTCATTTCAAACGGCTGGCCGAACGGGATTCCGTACCCGTGAAATGAACAGTGCGGGCGGCGGTCTCTCCGGGCGTTGCCAAGCCTTTTCATCCTGTCGAAATTGTCCCACGAGGGAATGCCGGACGGTTTTTGATATCTTTCTATCTTGCTATTGAGGCTTATTTATATTCAAATAGCCAGTTATTTAGATATCTTTATAAACCGGCCGTGCGTGTCAAATCCGTGCCACGGACGCAGTTCAACGCAAAGGTGAGGGAGGAGACGCTCCGCGACTTCTATAGGGCCTACACCTTCGACCTGGACCATAAAGGCAGGCAGAAGAGGATCGGGGAAGTCGTCGAGAAGCTGATGGACGACTACGTCCGGCAGGTGTTTTCAAGGAAAGAAGTCGAGCGGGAGCTTTCGAGGCTGAGAAGGGGATGATGTTTATTTCCCGAAGTGAAGGGGGAGGGGCGACACGCCCGGGGGAAGGCTTTCCCCCAAGGTGTCAAGTCGAGCGGGAGCTCTCCCGCCTGAGGAAGGGGTAGATTTTCAATGGCAACAAGGAGAAACATCGGGGGTTCGAGGAAGACTGCAGGCGACGGCTCGCCGTCCTCAAGCCCCCCGCCGATACGCAGGGCCGTGGTGTCCGTCGTGAAGCGGCCTGCCGAAGTCAGGAGGAGGCAGGGACGCGGCCTTGCGCCTAGGGGTTACGATCAGGGGAACATGGAGCACGGCATCCTCGCGCTGCTGTCGTTCTTGGGGCACAGCTACAAGAGCGGCAGGATTTCCGACGACCGCTACTACGAGGTCGCGGACGCCTCCCTGCGCAAGCTGGAGGACATACGGCACCAGCCGGGATATCGGAGAAGGTCGTACGACGACGAGGCCTTCGACGACGCGGACTCGGTGTCGCGTTCGGAGAAGCTCGAGAAGAACAAGGCAGACCTCGAGGCCATGCTCACGTTTTTGGAGGACAGCTACAACGAGGGCAGCATCTCCGCGGAGAGCTACAAGGAGCTCCGCCAGGAGAATTTCAAGAGGCTCTCGCGCGTGAGCCGGCTAATCGACGGCGGCGGCTCTGCAGGCGACGATGCTGAAGTCGGCGGCCTCGGCGAGAGGCTCTCCGAAGGGAGGCAGTACGGGGAGGAGCCGGAGGCTCCCGCGCCGCCCAGGCAGAGGCGCGCTCCCCCCCAGCAGGCGCCGAGGATGGCTGCCGAACCCATCGCGCCGCTCTACGACGACCTCAGCGACTCCTTCGACAGCAATGCGGTCCTCCGCGAGACAAAGGACATAATGCAACAGCTCAACATCGGCGACGGAGAAGACTCGGGAGACTCTGCATACGGCGAGGGCGGGGAGGCGGACGAAATCGAGGCCCGGCCCGAAGAGGACAGCCGCGCCCCGGGAAAGCTTTCCGGAGAGGCGCAGGTCTCGAGCTTCATCAACAAGCTCGGTGGGATGATGCCCAAGGCCAAGCAGGCCGCCCCGGCGGCAGCCGCCTCGGCGGATTCTTCAAATGTTCCCTTCGTCGAAGGCCCCGGCGGGACGAAGATGTATGGCAGCGGCACAGAAGCCGACCCGTACCGGCCCACGCCCGAAATCCAGGCGCCCCAGCAGACCGCGCCCGTGACCGAGGAGAAGTCCCCGCTCGCGGACCTCGGGGCCGGCGGCGACGAGGCCGGCATGGGCGGCGCGGCCGCGCAGAAGGTCATCCTCGAGCTGGAGAAGCTCAAGGTCAAGGTTGATACCGTTGCGGAAGCGCGCAACTCGCTGGAGGAGCGCATCGGCCACATACAGGAGAGCGTCGGCGAGCTGAGGCAGATGCTCTTCGAGCGCGACGCTTCCATAAAGGAACAGGAGGCGAAGGTCTCGCGCTTCATGGACATGGTGCAGGAGCTCGAGCCCCAGAAGCTCATGAAGGAGCTCGAGAAGCGCGACCGCGCAGCCGGCGAGCTCTCCATGCGCGTCGAGAAGCAGGAGACCATGGGCGGAGACCTCGCGGGCAAGGTGAACCGCACCATCGAGCTGCTGGAGAGCATCGGCA
This sequence comes from Microcaldota archaeon, assembly GCA_043806595.1. Classification (GTDB taxonomy): domain Archaea; phylum Micrarchaeota; class Micrarchaeia; order Norongarragalinales; family SBBD01; genus JAZDGU01. The sequence goes on along the minus strand of JAZDGU010000044.1, from coordinate 18,455 downwards.
GCCTGAAGAACATCGCGAACGTGAACAAGGAGATCGGCGACAAGCTGCAGAGGATAGAGGGCACGGTGAACAAGGCCGAGCGCCTCGGCGAGGAAATCGGCCGCGTGTATGTCGACTTGAACCGCAGGCTCGAGGACTTCACAGTCTACCGCGGGAAGCAGGACCTCATGGCGGAAAGCGTGAAGGATTTGGTCCAGCTCGTCGAGGGCACGGGCGCCAAGCTCAACGAGCTCGTCACCAAGGACGACCTGAACGACCTCAAGAGGCTGGTCGACGATGCAAAGCTCAGGGCGCAGGAACTCGAGGCCAAGATGCTACTCATGGAACAGGGCAGGGACCTCCCCCATGTCGTCAAGGAGCTCAAGAAGCAGAAGGAAGGCGTGGAACTCATACTGTCGAGCAACGACCAGGAGTTCTTCGAGCGCCTGATTTCGCGCGAGGACTACGAGCGCGTGCGCCAGGCGAACCTGCGCAAGCTCGCGGAAATCGACGACCGCACCCGCGCGGAGTTCGTGCGCATCGGCGAGGAGAGCAAGTCCGCCGGCCTGCAGGAGGCGCGCATCGGGCGCAGCATAGAACGGGCAGCTGCACCGGTCGTGCAACAGACCCCCTCGCCCGCACCGGCGCCGCGCCCCGCTCCAGTAGCATCCCCCGCGCCGATGCCTGCCGAGCCCGGGGAAAGTGAAGAATCCGACGCGCCGTCGTTCATCAAGGCAATCCGCAAGGAGAAGACCGCAGCAGGAGTCCCGAACGAGGTGAAGCCAACCGCCCCCGCGCCGGCTTCAAAGCAGGACGAGGCCGTCGACAGCGAGCTGGAGGAAGAGGAGGAAATCAAGGAAATGAGCGCGGAAGACCTCACCGCGCTCCAAGCCAAGCTCGAGGCCCAGGCACAGGAGCAGATCCGCAAGCTCGATCCAAGCAAGAGGAAGGAGGCCGGAGGGCTCCTCAAGCGCACCATCGGCTCGCTGGTCAGCGCGATAGGCAAGAAGAAGTCGGACGTCCTCTCGTCAAAACCCCTGCGCCTTTCCAAGGACGAGGCCGCGCCAACGGAAACACTGGCGCCTCCCCAGCCGGAAACGACCCAGGCCGCGCCTGCCGTGGCTGGAAAGCAGGCCCAGCCGGAGAAGAAGCCGTTCGTGACATGGCGGGAGCGCAGGCGCCAGCAGGCCGCGCAAGCCCCTCCGCTCGTATCCGAGCAGCAGACCAATGCAATTTCCGAGGTCAAGCAGGGCTCCGGGGCAACTGAAGCCGTCGCTTCCTACGCCTCCGAGGAAGAGGCCCCGCCCGCGGAAGCGCCCGTTGAGGACCGGCTGGACGAGCGCCTCAAGGAGCTGAAGGCCCTCCGCCGGCAGTTCACGCCCTCCGACGGGTACGACCACGAGGGCGCTGCGAGGAAGGTGCTGCATACCCTCAAGACGAAGAAGAGGGTTTCCACGCGCAAGATCGAGCTCCCGAAGCCCGGCCAGAGGCACGCCAAGAAGGTTGAAAAGCTGCTCACCAAGCTCGACCGCAGGCTCGCCAAGCAGAAGTCCTCGAAAAGTTCCAAGAGACGGGGGAGATAGCCAAGCGATGGACCTCAGGAGGGCAGCGGCTCCCGCCGCAGCCATAGCAGTTATTGCCCTGCTTTTCGCTAGCGGCGCAGGGGCGCTTCCAGAGCAGTCGGATTACCCGAACTGGCAGGTTCCGGACGACAACGGGACCGCGAACAACACGAACATCACGGGGCGCATGCAGATGTACGTCGGCTACTACGGCAACGTCACGATGCAGGTGCGCAACTCGACGCAGCTGGGCAACGTAATGTACAACCGCAGCGTCACGAGCGGAAAACTGTATTTCATGAAGAACGGCGTCTCCCCGCCCGCCTCTTTTATCAACGCCACCGCGAACTCCACTGCCGACGGCGTCATTGGCCTCACCGGCTTCTATTCGACGGTCTATCATTTCGACTCCCGGCAGGACGCGTGCGGCGTTGCGAACGTCAGCAAGCTCAACACCACTGACAACCGCATGACCGGCCTGCTTTCCAACACCGCGAACACGGCGTACTTCTTCTGCACGGACATCGGCAGCTTCTTCAGCAGCAACGGCTTCGGCACGATAAGCTACGAGATCATCGTAGCCAAGACGCCGGCGTATATGGCTTACGACATCTGGTTCGACCTCTCATGACCTCTTTCGCGACAAAAACGGCCGCGCTCTGCCTAGCAGCGTTCATCCTGCTGGCCGCAATCGGGTCTTTTGCATTCCTGCAGGACCCCGTCCCTGCAAAAAGCCATTCCAGCCGAATCCTCCTGTTCGAGGGCCCCGCGGAAATCCCCCCGGAAATGGAAAACTCCTCTACCGAAGAAACCGGCGAAGGCGGCTTCATCGAGAATCCAAATATCGAGGAACAGCCGCCCGAGCCGGTTTACCAGCCCGAGCCCACCCCCACGCCCGCGCCCGAGCCAGCCGAGTTCTACGGCTATACTGCATCACGCGACCTGCGGCGCCTCCCCGCGCTCTACTACCCCGCTGAAGACGCCGTCCAGCTAGAGGTCCCGGAAATCCCTTCGATGAGCATCCGCCTAAACGAATTCCGGCACACGGGTTTCGCGCTCGGCGTGGAAGCCCTTCCCGAAAAAGAAATCGCTCCCGCGGAACTGCTTGCAACCCGCGCGTTCGCCATCAACCCCCAGAACCTGCAGTTCTCGTCCGCCTCCTTCACCAAGACCGCGGAGGGGCAGGTGCTCTACAAGTGCGCCTCGTGGCAGTTCTTCGACCGATTGTGCCCCGGCGGGTGGAGAAAAATCAGGGACCTCGCCCCCGGCGAAGAATACACTGTCTCGTTCTCTTTGACCGACCCGGCGTGGTTGGAGGGCAACAAGAGCAACGCCTACAACCCCTCGGGCGTCGAGTTCAAGAACTTCACCCTGAACGTCTCCGGCGGGCTCTCCGACCTTGCCGGCAACGACGGAAGCTACCTCTCCTGCCGCGCGTACCCGTCGTTCTACGATGCCGCAAGCAAGACCAAGCTGTTCACCGTCTACCGCTCGTCCCTCGGCACCGGAATAAACATTCCCCACGAGAAGAACTTCACGGACCTCGCCTTCTCCGCGGAATCCGACCTGCCGACTACCGGCGACCAGATGCAGGCCGTTCGCATGGCGACCGCTCCGGGTATCGGCCCGCGCCCCTTCGAGCGGGCAGTGGTCACCCTCAGCCGCGACGGCTGGCTCGACGCCTACGTCTGGAACGGCACGCAGTATCTGGTCACGAACAACATCGGGCAGGTGGTGGCAACAGAATCCGGCTACCGGCCGTTCGACGTCGCCTACGAGACGAACACGAGCAGGGCGATGGTTGTCTACGCGGTAGCCTCCGCGGACACGACAAAAGACCTCGGCTACCGCATCTGGAACGGCTCGGTATGGGCCGACGAGGCCTACATCGACGACGCCGGCCACGGCACCGACATCATCGGCAGGTACGCCGAGCTCGCGGCCAACCCGTGGCAGAACTCGTCGAGCATAGTCCTCGCATATTTGGACCGCTCGAACAGCGACGTGCAGGCCTTCATCTGGAGCGGCAGCGCTTGGGGCGACGAGACCGAAATCACCGGCGCGGTCAGCAGCGCTACCGAGGAGGCTCTGGCCGTGGCCTATTCCTATACGAGCGGAATCGCCATAGCGCTCGCCGGCTCAGGCAACAACATCGTCTGGAAGAACTTCACGTCCGCATGGAGCGCGCTTGGAACCTTCGACTGCAATACGGGAGCAAACGCGGCCCCGAACTGGCTATCCCTCAAAGCCGACCCCTCGAGCGACCGCATGATGCTCGTGAACGTAGACGGAGGCACCGACCTTTCCACCGGCCGCTACGACGGCACGTCGTGGACAGCGGACGCGCGCTGGGACGGCACCATTGACTCCCACGCCTCCAGGTGCGCAGACTTCGCGTGGACGCCTACGGGCTCAACTGGAGTGCTCGCGTGGGGCACGACCTCCGGCGTCGTCAACTACGTGAACTTCACCGCGCCGTCCTCCTGGTCGGGGAGCTCGACTTTTTCCGCGGCAAGCACCCACCCGTGGATCACCCTGCGCGGCAACCCCCGCGCCTCGGCGAACGATGCCGGAATCCTCGGAATCTTCGAGAACAGCACGGGCGCGATTGGCCACTTCTACTGGGCGAACACGACGATGTACGCCTTCCCCCAGAACTCGATCACCCAGCTCACCGGCCTCACGACGAACGAGTCATTCGATGCAGCATTCATGCAGACCGGCACGCCGACGGAGTACACCGCGTGGCTAGACTTCAACGGCAGCAGCAACCTCGAGCCGTGGGGCAGGCTGAACTGGAGCGTCGACTCCTCGTTCTCCGTGGCAACGGTCAACGTGACGTTGCAGCTCTACAACTACACGGCCGGCGCGTTTTCCGCGAGCGGGCCCGGGTTCTCGACTTACAACTCCTCGACGACGCCGAACACCGACGAGGCGAACAGCACCGCGGTCGCCACCTCGCCGGCCGACTTCCGCGACGCCGCGACCGGCCTATGGAAGCTGCGATTCAAGGCGGTCAAGGCAACGTCCGCGGAATTCCAGTGCAAGATTGACTGGGTCGAGTTCAATGCGACCACGCCGGCCGTCACCGGCATCAACAACACCGCCCCCAAGGGCAACGACCGGATACTCGTCTACTCCTACTGGACGTCGTTCAGCGCGAACCCGCTGAGCATGTACTCCCTAGAGTGGAACGCCACCGGCGCGTCCGCCAACCTGACGTGGCTCCCCTTCTCGTCCGCGAACAACACTTGGGCGAACTACTCCGTGCAGGTGCCCGGGAGCGCGGAGGGGAGGAACGTCACCGCGCGCATCTGGGCGAACGACAGCGCGAACGCGTTCAACGTAACGCGCAACTTCTCCTTCCTCGTGCAGAACGAGAGCCCGCTCGTCAACTCCACTTTCCTGAACGCCACCTCGCTTCGCAGGGGCCAGCGCCTTTGCGCGAATGTTTCCGCGGGCGACGCCGCAAGCGGCATCTCCGCAGTGCTCGTAACGATTACCTTTCCCAACGGCACGTATGAGAACTGGACGATGTCGGACACCGGCTGCAACGCCGGAGGCCCAGGCGACAACCGCTACGGCCTTGAATTCGAGGCGGGCGACACTCCGGGCAACGTGACCGTGAACGAAACCTACGGCATTGACGCGGCGGGCAACGTCGGCTTCGAGTCGCCTTGGCCCGCGCTCAACGCGACGGTCTTCGACTCCCCGCCCTATCACGCCGGAACCCCGGCGTATCTCGGCGCCAACGCGACGACCGCAAACACCACCGACGTGGTGAAGTTTTTCTCCTACTGGTACGACGACTTCGCGCTCTCCAGCTTCCTGCTTGAATGGAACGCCAGCGGCATCTTCGACAACGTCTCCGTCACCGAATTCTCCCCGCAGAACGACACGTGGGGCAACGCCACCATTGCAGTTCCCGGAACTGCAGAGGGCCAATACGTCTTCGGCCGGCTCTGGGCGAACGATTCGCTCGACCAGTTCAACGCCACGTCGAACATCACCGTCCTCATACTCAACCAGAGCCCGGTGGTGAACTCCACTGCAGTGGACAAGGAATCCACCATTGTCACTTCCATAGTGTGCGTGAACGCGACCGCGGGTGACTCGGGCGTGGGCGTCAGCGAGGTATGGGCGCAGATAACGTTCCCGAACGGCACGGTGCAGAACCGGAGCCTTTCAGACGAGGGCTGCAACGCCGGCGGCCCGGGCGACACGTTCTACGGCATATCGATCAACGTGGGCCTTACTGCAGGCAACTTCACGGTGAACTACACCTACGCCGACGACACCCTCGGCAACCTCGGCAGCCAGGAAGTAGGCATTGACGTCGTCGTGACCGAGGCGCTCAGCGACCCCCCCTATTACAATACCACCGCCGGCTTCCGCGGCGTCAACGACACCAACCCCCTGCCCGGCGACCGCGTGGAGTTCTACAGCTTCTGGTACGACGACATCGGGCTCGGCATGTACACCCTCGTTTGGAACGCGACCGGGGGCTTCGTCGCCCAGGGCTACCTCGCGTTCTCCCCTGCAAACATCACATGGGGCAACTATTCCATCGAGGTGCCGCTTTCGGCCGAGGGAGGAATCTTCGCCGGGAGGATCCGCGCGAACGACTCAGACGACCAGTTCAACAACACCGACGACTTCGGGTTCACCGTGCAGAACGTTTCCCCGCAGGTCAATTCCACGGAAGTCAACACCTCGGGCTTCGTGCAGGCCGACCAGCTGGTGTGCGTCAACGCCAGCGCGGGCGACGTCGGCTCCGGCATTCACTCGGTTTGGGCAATGATTACGTACCCGAACGGCACAGCGGTCAACTTCTCGCTCTCGGACGAGGGCTGTAATGCCGGCATCGAGGGCGACAACGTCTGGGGCGCGGAAATCCCGACGGGCTCCGAGAGCGGCAACATAACCGTCAACACGACTTACGCCAACGACTCCGCAGGCAACCTCGGCTCCGAGTCGCCGTGGCCCGCATTCAACCTCTCCCTCAGCCATCCGCCCATATTCAACACCACTTCCGGCTTTTACGGCGCGAACGCCTCGTCCGCCGACGCCGGCGACGAGGTGATGTTCCACGGCTACTGGTACGACGACTTCGCGCTTTCCGGCTTCCTTCTGGAGTGGAACGGCACGGGCGTCTTCGAGAACACCACCGTTTCAGAGTTTTCCCCGCAGAACGACACTTGGGGCAACGTCACCGCGGCGGTTCCCACGGGTGCCGAAGGAAAAGTGGTCTTCGGCAGGATCTGGGCGAACGACTCGGCCGGCGCTTTCAACTCCACGGACGGGGCATACGTCACCATACTAAACCAGTCGCCTCTGGTCAACTCCACCTCGGTCCAGCCAAGGAACGTCTCGACCGGGGAAAGCGTTTGCGTCAATGCCAGCGCGGGCGACGCGGGCTCGGGAATCAGCGAGGTCTGGGCGCAGCTGACCTTCCCCAACGGCACGGTCCAGAACTACTCGTTGAGCGACACCGGCTGCAACGCGGGCTCGCCCGGAGACAACTGGTACGGCGCGCTGGTATCCGTAGGGAACACCGCGGGCGCGCTCCACGCCAACGCGACCTTCGCCAACGACTCCGTGGGCAACCTTGCCTACGACGAGCCCGGCGTATACGTCAACGTCTCCGACGCGTTCGGGCACTACTATCCCTCTGACATAGGCTTCATCAACTTCACGCAGAACTCCTCCGGCGCAGTCTCCGACGTCAACGCGAGCGACTCCAACTACCTGTACTGCGACGCATACGAGTCATTCCACAACGCCTCGAGCCACACGCGCGCCTTCGTCGCATACCGCTCCGACCTCGCGGCCGGCAACACCTACCCCAAGACCCGGAACTTCACGGACCTCGCCGTCGGCGCGGAAGAGGAGCTTCCCGACGCAGGCTCGGAAGTCAGGCAGGCCCAGATCGCGCACGCGCCCTTCCCCGGCCTGCGGCCCCGCGAGCGCATCATGGTGACCATGGGAGCCGACGCCAACCTAGACGCCTACGTCTGGAACGGCACGCAGTATGCGGTCTTCAGCGACATCGGCACCGTGCCGAACACCGCCGTCGCTTACAGGCCGTTCGACATCGCCTACGAGACGAACTCTAGCCGCGCGCTCCTAGCCTACGGGCTTTCCGGCACAAATGCGAGCCGCGACATCGCCTACCGCATCTGGGACGGCATCTCCTGGAGCGATGAAGCGTACATAAACGACACGTCGCATACGACCCCGCTCGACGTCTTCTGGCTTTCCCTCGCACCCAACCCGTGGTCCAACTCCACCTCCATGGCGCTCGCCTACATAGAAGGCACGAACTCGGACGCGCAGGCCTTCATCTGGGACGGAAGCGCGTGGGGGAGTGAGACTGAACTGACAGCTTCGGTCAGCATAACCGCGGAGGAGGACGTCGCAGTCGCATACTCGTCCCTCAGCGGAGTCGCCATCGCCATGGCGGGCGAAGGCAACGCCGTCAACTGGAAGAATTACACCGGCTCGTGGAGCGACGTCGCGGTCTTCGACGTGAACACCGCGGCAAACGTCCTTCCCAACTGGCTGACCCTCAAGGCCGACCCGGCAAGCGACTACCTGATGGTCGTCAACATCGATGCCGGTACCGACCTTTCAACCGGCCGCTATGACGGCACGGGCTGGACTGCGGACGCGCGCTGGGACGGCACCGTCGACTCCCACGCCTCAAGGGTTGCCGACTTCGCCTGGGAGCCCAGCGGCTCGGGCGGCCTGCTCGTGTGGGGCACAACGGGCGGCTCGCTCAGCTACAGGAACTTCACCGCCCCATCCTCGTGGTACGGTTCGACGAGAACCTTTGCCGCGAGCAGCACGCACCCGTGGGTGCAGCTGCGCCGAAACCCCCGCGATGCGCCCGACGACGCAGGCATCCTCGGGCTCTACGCGAACAGCACCGGCGCCCTGGGAGTCTTCTACTGGGCGGACAACCAGTCCATCGTCACCCTCGGCGACAACGCGGTCACCCAGACCCTGGGTTCGACGACTTACGAGTCCTTCGAGTCCGACTTCGCCTACGCCGGAGACCCGCTGGAATACACCGCGTGGCTCGAATTCAACGGCACGAGCAATGCCAACGACTGGACGAACCTCACCTGGCGCACGGTCTCGGCATTCAGCGCGGCATCCGTCAACGTCACATGGAACCTCTACAACTACACCGCCGCGGCCTTCGCGTCCTCCGGGCCGGCGTATTCCAACTACAACTCCTCCCCTACGCCCCTCACCGACGAGGCCAATGTGTCCTCCATACTGGATTCCCCAATGGACTTCCGCAACGATACGACGAGCCTCTGGCGGCTGCACATGAAGGCGGTCAAGGCCGCAGTCTCGCCGTTCCAGTGCCGAATAAATCTCGTGCAGGTGGACGTGAACGCCTCCCGAGATTCCAAGCCCCCGTATTACAACGTGACCGCCGGCTTTTACGGCCTGAACGCCTCGTCCGCGGACACCGGCGACGTCGTTGAATTCTTCAGCTACTGGTACGACGACGTGGAGCTCGGCCGGTACTACGTGTCGTGGAACGCGACGGAATCCTTCGTCAACGAGACCGCGCTGGATTTCGCGTCCTCCAACGACACTTGGGGGAATTATTCCATCGCAGTCCCCGCGTCTTCGGAGGGAAAGGTCGTCGCCGGCAGGATCTGGGCGCGCGACGCCGCGTTCAAGTACAACTCCACCCCCCTGAACTACATTACCATACTGAACCAGTCGCCGCTCGTGAACACGACCGCATCCAACGATTCCCTCGTTCGAATCCGCGCGAGGATCTGCGTGACCGCGAATGCCGGCGACGCAGGCAGCGGCGTGAGCGAGGTCTGGGCGAAGGTCACCTATCCAAACGGTACCTCGATGAACGTGTCGATGTCCGACACCGGCTGCCTTGCCGGCGGCGCGGGCGACAACGCATGGGGCGGCGAGTTTGCCGCAGGCGAGGACACCGGCATCCTGGGCATCAATACGACTTACTCCAACGACAGCGTCGGCAACCTCGGCTGGCAGTCCGAATGGCCAAACATTGCAATCACCGTAATCAATGACAATCCCTTCCACAACACGACCGCAGGCTATCTCGGAATGAACGTCTCCAGCCCGCCCCCGCTTTCCGCGGCGCTCTTCTACAGCTACTGGTACGACGACACCGGACTTGACCACTTCTGGCTCGAATGGAACGCGACGGGAACCTTTCAGAACTCGACCGCGCAGGCGTTTTCCGCCAACAACGACACTTGGGCCAACGTCAGCATCGAAGTCCCTCTTGCCGCGGAAGGCGAGCGCGTTTGGTGGCGCATGTGGGCCAACGGCTCGAACGGTTCCACGCCATTTGGCGAATTCGACTCGCCGGACACGATTCCCGTGGTTAATTCCACGTATGTCAACGACACGGCGGTGGTGCAGGGGCATTTCGTGTGCGTCAACGCCAGCGCCGGGGATGTCGGCGGAGTGTCCTCGGTATGGGTGCAGATGGCGTTCCCCAACGGCACGACGCAGAACTACACGCTCTCGGACACGGGCTGCAATGCCGGCGGCGCGGGCGACACCCGTTACGGCGCGGAAGTCAACGTCAGCCTCACCACCGGCAATTTGACCGTCATTACCGTGTTCGCGGACGACGGAGTCGGCAACGAGGGCAGGCAGGATCCGCCGCCCATGCTCAACGTCACCGTGACACTCCCGCCCAACCCGCTCGGTGGAAGCGGCCAGTACGTCGGCTTCTTCGGCACGAGCACGCAGCAGGTACGAAATCAGACCTCCCCGGATTCCTCTTCCATCCTATACCAGCGCAGGCAGTCCTCCGGCTACGTTTACATCACGCGGCAGTCCGTGGTCCCGTCATGGGGCAAGTTCAAGGCGGCTACCGCAGAGGACATGCCCGCCATGGACTCCGCGCTCGGCCTTTCCTTTGAGGACGACCTGCTCGAGAATAACTACAACCACTCCGGCGGAAACGTCTGCGGCAACACCTCGGCCTATTACATGCTTACAAACGAGGGCAACTGGCTCGTCGGCCTCTTCTACAGCGACGAGGACGACTCCGAGGATTTCAATTCCGGAGATAGGATTATATTCTGCACGAACATTAACCCGAACGCGCCCGACTTCAACGCGAGCCGGAGCGACTACGAGATATCGTTCCCGAAGAGCTACGACTCCTTCGTGGACTTCTGGCTGGGGTAATTGGGGAACATGGATAAGCTCAGGCATGCAACGTTCGCCTTCCTCCTCCTACTATCCCTCGCGCAATCCGCGGCCGTCGTCCTCGTGAACTCGAACAACTGGCAGGACGTCTATGCCGCAAGCATCTACGCCCAGAACAAGGGCCTGCCGCTGCGCTACGTGCAGGACATCGCCCACTCCGCGGCCGCGCTCGAGGAACTGGGGACGCTCAAGGCCGCCACGGTGGAGCTCTACGGCAGAATCGACAACCCCGTGCCGAGCCTCACCTACCGCCTGAGGCAGTTGGACCTCGACGTGAGGGACACGCCCTACCAGGACCACTACGAGCTCTCCGCGATCCTCGCCCAGAAGACGGGCTCGCAGGAAGTCATACTGGTGCGGGACGACTTCGCGTTCGACGCCCTTTCCGCGCGCTACCTCGCGGTGACCCGCAAGGCCCCCATCCTTTACGCGAGGGGCGTGCGCGAGCTCCCCCAGAAGGTCCGCGACGCCATCGACTCCCTGCGGCCCTCGAGAATCTACGCCGTCGGCAGGCTCGACGACTCCGTCCTCAACGAGCTTCGGGCGTACGACGTGCAGGTGCTCAACGGCAAGGACGAGTACGACACCTCCTACTACGTGAACGACTACGCATTCTCGCTCGCCAAGCCGGCGCAGGCGTTCCTCGTCAACGGCGACCTCCTTGAGATAACCCTCCTCAATGCCCAGACCAACCCGTTCCTGCTCGTCCCCGACGTGGGCACGTACTCCCTCATCCAGACCTCGGACCTCATACAGCGGTCGGGCATGGACTTCCTGCTCGGCATCGGCCAGGGCATCGCGTCGCCCGCCTATTTCATCAAGGACCGCACGGGCGCCAAGGTGTTCATCAAGTTCGGCTCGCTCTCCACGGGGGGCAACGACGCGATGACGCGCCAGGACATAGACCTCCGGCTCGAGGGCTACAGGCTCCCCACGCCGAAGTACTCAGGCCGGATCGCAAGGCTGGACGCCGACTTCGGCAAGACCCTCGGCAAGATGACTGCAGCGGTCGTCGGCGACCGCGATAAGCCGGCGCCGCCGGTCGACTTCGTTGCCACGTTCGAGAACACGGGCAACATTGAGATTCCGGTCTACGTCCTCTTCAAGGTCACGGACCAGCAGGGCAATACCCTGACCACTATCCAGTCGGACCCGCACGCCGTCTACCAGCAGCAGTTCAGGGACTTCAAGGCCTCGTGGGCCAACCCTCCGGCGGAAGGCGAGTACCGCGTCGAGGCGACCTTCTTCACGGACGTCTACTCCGGCATCCTCTTCCCCGGCCGCACGCTCGACTTCGATTTGAAATGGCTGTACGTGTACCTCTTCCTGTTCATATTCCTGCTCGCGGTGCTCATGCTGATCGTCATCTCCTATCAGTCCCGCAGGCTGCTGAAGGACCTCGCGGACTTCACCGCCTCTGCCAAGCGCCTCGAGGCCGTCTACGAAGACCTCTCGAGGAAGATCTCAAGGATTTTCCGGTGACGGGTTGAGCCTGCGCCAGTTGGCCTTGAAAAGTTCAAGCAGCTGCACGGAGAGCGGGTGCTCTTCGCCAAGGCGCTGCCGCGCGCTGTCAATGTGCCCGACAAGCAGCCTCGCGGCTTCCGCCGGCAGTTCACTCCGGACAATTATTTCCGTCGCCGCATAAACCCTCCTTGCGTTCCACTCCGCACTGCCGGCTGATTCTCCCGAGCCCGGGCTTGGACCTTTCGAGCAATTCGCGAATTCGCTCCGCCTCAGGAATGCCCCCGAGACGTTCGAGCTCACGCGCCACCGAAATTCGCTCTCGCCTAAGCCATCCCATGCCTTCCGGCAGTTCACGCGCGGGGCTCATGCCTCCATTACCGCGTGTCCGCGTTTTTTCTCCCTTCGGGAAAGGCCCTCTCGAAAGCCATCTGGAGATGCATTTTCGCGAGATTTGAAAGCGCCGCCTCGTTCCGCATGGCGCTTTCGTGGTGTTCCTTCAGGATTCCCTCGACCTCCGGCCCGATTATCGCCATTCCGCCGCCCACCACATACAGCATCGCGGCGAGAGTAAGCGCGTGCTCCTCGTGCTGGGGCCTTCCGGCTTCTACCCCCGGCCTGACCCTTTCCAGGCGCGCTCTGATGGATTCGGTGTTCGGGACGCCTTCGCGGCCGGCCTCTCTTACAATCGTTAGCATCCGGTTCCGTATCTGGTAGGCCAGCCCGCGCGGGATTTCAATCGGCATGCAAGCACTATCCCGGGATACGCTTAAATGCCTTCTTTTTGGGAGGGCGGCTCAGAAGCCTCTGATTAACTTCCGGATACGCGCCCGTGCCCTTGCCAGCAGGCCCTGCGGCTTCTTCTCCGTCGGAAGTTTGCCCTGGCGGATGTTCCACTGCAGCGCGCGCCACTCCCTAGTAATCGCCTTCCGCATCGCCGCCCGGTTCCTGCCGACGGAAGTGCGCGTGCTTTCCTTGTACGAGCGCCCCATGAGTTCCGAGTAATGCGGTTCGAGGACCTGCAATGCGGTCTCCGGGTCCGCACGGATGCCCGCAAGCCGAATGTGCGCCGCAAGCGTCCGGTAGTACTCCTTGTCGTCCTTTCGTGAACCCAACCTCAATTCTCTCCCGATGTAGCCGTGGGAAAGGTCCGGCACGTCCTCGCCGCGCTTGCGGGCCTCCCGCTGAATCCGCGAGAGCTTCTCCACCATCCATTCTTCGTCGACGGTCGGCATAACGTTTTCACTGGAAGTCGGATGCTAATTATGCTTGCGGTCGGGGGAGGGGGGGTTACGAACCCCGTCTGCGCATGACTATCTTTACCAGCTCGTGCATCTTGCGTTCGAGGTAGTCGTATTCGACCTTGTTGTCGAGCGTGCGCTTCATCTCGTCGATCTCCGGCCTGAGCTTGACGTACTCCTGCTCGAGCCGGTCCATGTTGTGCTGCATCTCCTGGAAGCTCTTCTTCGTCGTGTGGTTGAGCTTCCTCATCAGCCGCACCATCCAGTAAGACACGGCGAGGAATATCAGTATCAGTATGACGGACTCGAGGTTCAGCCCGGGGTCGAAGGTCGCCATGCTACCTCCTCCGGGCGACGCGGTTCTCCGCGACTGCGGCGACTGGCGCGTTCCTCTCGATGAATTCGACGGTCTCCTGCATAATCCGCTCCAGGCTCCTCTTCTCGACCTTCTTCGCGATGCCCGCCTTCAGCTGCCTCACGTCGTCCGTCATGCCCGAAACCGCCTTGTCGAGCTTCCCGGCGCGCGAGTTGACGTCCTTGAGCCCGGCAAGAACCTCGCGCAAATTCTTGTGTGCCTGGTACGCGATAATCGCGAAGAACGCGAGCGTGAGCACGAACCCGTAGACGACTATCTGGTTCACGTCCACAACAAACCCCCCGACGGCAAATACCCCGCCGTTGTATATATAACTATCGACGGAAAACCCTCGTTCAGTAATACCCCTTCCTGCGTATCCTGAACCACCAGACCGCCCCGGCGCCCGCGAGGATGATGATTGCAGCTATGACCACGAACCAGTCGAACTGCAGCCCCGGGGGCTCCTCGCCTCCGGCCCTCGCCTTCAGCGAAGCCGCCTGCGCGCTCAGCTGGTCGATGCGAGCGGCCTCGACGTCCTCCCCCCTCCTCAGCGCGTCGTTTGCCAGCGAAATCTCCTGCCGGAGCGCCGCCATCTCGGCCTCGAGCGCCTCGTCCGGCCCCCCGCCCGCGACCCTCGCCTCGGCGAGCAGCGAGTCCGCCTGCCTGACGTTCGAGACCATCTCGGAATACGACGGCAGCAGCAGCCCGTTCCTCTCCTTGAGCGCGTTGTATTCCGCGATGGCGCTGAACAGGCTGTTAAGCTGCCTTTCGGCAACCGCGGCGCCCTCCGAGTTTTCCAAGTCGACGAGGATGCGGTCGGCCTTCGTGATCTTGGCGTCGAAGGCATCCGTGGGGAACCCGTAGCCCGCGAACCTGCCCTTGACCTCGCCCGCGGAAAGCTTCAGTGTATCAAGCGCCTCCTCGCCGCGCACCTGCAGCGCGCGCACCTTCGAGTAGTCCGAGCGCCTCGCCGCCTCCTGTGCGAGCGCGGACGCGTTCGCACCCGCGCCCACGTACTTCTTGTTTATCGCGGGCGAGATCGCGTCCACTATGGCCTTGAGGTCCGCGGGGTTGAGCCCGCACGAGGGGTCGTCCCACAGGTTCTTCCCGAAGAAATACTTGTAATACTGCTGGAACTCGGAGGCGTTCTGGTACGAGTCGTTGGCCAGAACGAGCACCTCGGAGAGCGAGTCGAACGTTCCCTCGGTCTCTCCCTGCCGCATCAGCAGAGGCAGGGCCTCCATTTTCGGCTTGAGCGCCGCAAGCCTCTTCGATAGCGCCTTGCGCAGCGCGATCGCGCTGTCGCATGCCCTTCCGACTCCAGTCTCCCAGCACTTGAAGTCCCTCCAGAGGTAGTTCTCCTCGATGTCCGTTACGAACGTCGAGTTGCACCTGCCGAACGCGGCATACGTGCCCGCGAACGTCCTATTGAGGTCCTCCGCGGTCCGAAACGTGAACGTGCCGGATTCGACCTTGCGGTAGTACTCGGCGAGCACTTCATCCAACAGCGAGGCGTTCGCGACCAGCTCGGCCCCCATGTCGAACACGAGCCTCGGCGTACCGTCCACCTCTACGACGATATAGCGCTGCTGGCCCATCTCGACGGTCTGGTAAGTCGCCACCTCGCTCTGGTTGAGGTAAATCTTTATCTCGTCCTGCAGCGACTTCGCCTGCGGCACGGCCATCGCAAGCAGCAGCAGCAAGACTACAACCCTCCCCCGCATGCCCGCCATTACTACCCCCGTGTTTATAACGGTTATTTCCTTTACGCGCAAGCCCTGCCGTCCGCCATTTTTAATGAACGCCCATACCCGATGTCCTCTCAAACAAACCGTGCAACGCCGAGCCGTCCTCGCTGTACAAGAAACAAAACCGATGTCGCCTTGCTTTTCCGCCTCGCGAATGGGCTATACGGAGTCCTCGACGGCCTTCCAGAGCGCCGCCGCGGAGTGGTTGTCGTAGAGCACGTGCACGAGCTTGTAGAGCAGCGTGTGCCGGGGGTCGTCGTGGTCCCTCGCGGCCGTCCGGTATCTTAGCAGGAGATAAGCCGCGAAAGAGTGCGCGTACGGCCCCTTGGCGAGCCCTTCGTCCTCCAGCTGCGGCTGCGCTGCGGAAGCCGCGGGCCTTACCGCCTTTCCGCCGTACTCCATCCCGAGGTTCCTTTTTATGCGTTCGAGGGACGATTCCACGGTCTGCTTTGGCAGCCCCGCGGTGGGATTGCCTAGCAGGAACAGCGTGAACGCGACGCTTGCATGCAGGAAGTCGCGGATTTTCTGCGGCGTCGGCACGAACGGCCTTTTTCCCTCGGCCTCCTCGCGGCTCAGCCCGAACCACGGCACCTCGCCCCTCTTATAGTCCTCTTCTGGAGGGAAGAGCACCTTCTCGAGCGCCTGCCTGTCGGAATCGTTGAGCGGCGCCTTCTTGCCCTCGAATTCGCCGTACAGCCACGACATGGACGCGCGGTAGAGCGGCCAGCGCTCCTTCTGCTTCATGCTCTCGAGCAGTCCGGCCTCGAGCAGTTCCCTCGTGCACTCGCTTATCCTTCCAGTATTCGCGTCCTTGGCGTTGCCCGCGTATACGTCCCTGTAGACGTCCGTGATCTTGCGCCACTTCCCGTAGTACGCCGCGTAGACCTTCGCGGTCACGCCCTCCTCCGCGGGGCTCTTTCTCACGGAGGGCTTGAACCGGGGTTCCTGCGGCTTGGACGGCTCTGCTGCCTTGGCAACCGGCTGTGCTGGCTCGATAGGCTTGGGCGGAACCGGGGCAACTGCTTGACTGGGTGTCGGAGGCCTTGGGGGAACCGGCGCTGGCGCTGCAACCCTTGGCGGAATCTGCGGTGGCGCTGCAACAGCCTTGGCCGCTGGCATTGCAGCAGCCCTGATTTGCGGCGCCGCTGTAGTCTTCTTTCTTTTCGGTTCCGGCGCTGCTCTCCGCAGTGCGCGTTTCCGTGTTTGCCGTGCGCCGGTTTTGCCGCGCCTGCTGGCCTTCTTCTTCATCGCACGCCTAACGTCCCGCGGATATAAAAATCAGGGGGACGCACCGGCATAACGGCGCGCAGGCCCATTCAACTTGACTTGGCTTCCGCGAGTTTTCTCCTGACGTGCGCCGCCATTTCGTCGAATATCCTCTTCTGCTGCTTCACCGGTGGCAACGACACCACGCGGAAGTAGCCATCCTCGGGTTTCATGGCGAACCCCGAGGCCGGCACCACCCAGATGCCCGTTTTTTCCAGAAGCTCCCGGGCAAACTCCTTGTCCGTATTCCATACCTTCCTCATTTCGGAACTCAGCCTAGGGAGGA
The DNA here is from genome assembly GCA_043806595.1 of Microcaldota archaeon. Taxonomy (GTDB): domain Archaea; phylum Micrarchaeota; class Micrarchaeia; order Norongarragalinales; family SBBD01; genus JAZDGU01. The sequence goes on along the minus strand of JAZDGU010000044.1, from coordinate 1,323 downwards.
GGTAGAACGCCCCTTGGGGTTCCGACACCTTGAATCCGATGCCGTCCAGCCTTTTCGCCGCATATTCCGACCTCTTCTGGACTTCGACTAGACGGCGGTTGTAGGCGAGCCGGTTCCACCATCTCGTCCTCGTGCGTATGGCATCGGCGTACGTGTACTGGATGTCGTGGGGCGCCGCAAGGCGGGCGGCGCACAGGCTTTTCATGGCCTTGAGCCAGCCCGAGCGCTGCCCGAAATTCGAGAACATGGCATGCCCTATCCTGACGCCCGGCGCATAGAAGTTCTTGGACACTCCGTCCAGCGTGATGACCGGGACTTCATCCGTCATTGCGGCTATGGACGTGTGCCTTCCGGCGAAATTGCGCGAAAGTATGCTCTTCCGCCTGCCCTTCGGGAACACAAGATGCCGGTAGATTTCATCCGATATTATCGGAATCCGGTTCTTCCCAGCATTGCCGACGACGCGGATGAGACGGCGGAGAGTCTCTTCATTATTCGTGGAGCCCGTGGGATTGTTGGGGTTGATGACGACTACGGCCGCGGTCCTTTCGTCGATTTGCCTGCGGATTTGTTCCAGGTTGGGCTGCCAGCCCTTTTCCGGCTCGAGGTCGTAGTATCTCACTTCCCCGTCGTAGTATCTGGCCAGGCTTGAATAGAGGTAGTAGTCCGGCCTGGGGACCAGAATATTCTTCCCCCGGCCCAAGGCCAATCCGGAAAGGAAGTTGACGATTTCGCTGACGCCGGCGCCGACGACGACGTTGTCCGGCTTGGCATCCCTGATTCCCCGGGCCTGCGCATCCTCCGCAACCGCCTTCTGGAGCTCGACCACGCCGGGCGCAGGCGCATAGGCATAGCCCCTCTTTCTCAGCACCTCCAGCGACCGCTTTATCCTGAACCCCAGCGGCGGAACGATGTCCCCGCTTTTTACTGGGTCGCCGATGTTGAGGTTGTACACCCTTTTTCCGGCACTTCTCCTTGCCTGCGCGATTCCATCCATTTCCAGGTCGCGGACCGCGGACTTTGCCTTGTCCACGCGAACCTCGGTCGTAATTTCTTCCGCTGCCATCCGCAACCACCTGACGAGCCAATTCCATTGGGGCCATCCCTTCAACGGCCCTCTTGCTTTCTGAGGCCGGCGGCTTAATATTCATTTCACCTGCAGGCAAGGCCTGTCTTTCCATCGTAACAGGTTAGTTTTCTTGCCAACCGAAAAATTAATCATGTAGTTCTGTTTTGATTTTTTCCATGTGTGAAGCTCACGAAGAGCTTCTCGCCACCCACCAAAAACTCCTCGAAAAAATCGAGGAGTTGGAACGCAACCAA
>JAZDGU010000043.1:0-6717 GCA_043806595.1 Microcaldota archaeon | reverse complement strand
GCAGTTGATATCATACCCGACTCCTCCGGGGGAGACCACGCCGCCCTCGAGCGCGAATGCGGCGACGCCGCCGATGGGGAAGCCGTAGCCCTCGTGACCGTCGGGCATGACCATGGCAGAGCCGATGATGCCCGGCAGCCTTGCAACGTTCGAGGCCTGCGTGAGCGTGCGGTCGCTCTTCATCTTGGCAAGCATTTTCTCGCTGGCATAGACGCGCACCGGAACGTTCATGCCGTTCTCCGCTGGAGCCTCGAAAACTCCGTCGCGCACCTGCTTGAATTCCATATCAATCACTCCGGGGTTGCAGAGACGGTATTTCTCCGGGCAAAGTTAATAACCCGACTCCTGCCCGGCAACGGGCCCCACCGGCAGCATTATAATTGTAATACGCAGTGTTGTCACTCATGGCTGAACATGAGGAGGTTCTTGGAAGGCTAGGGCTGACTGGCAACGAGGCCAAGGCGTACATGGCGCTGAACTATCTCGGGCCGTCGATTGCTTCCGACGTCGCGCAGAAGGCCGGCATCCACCGCGCGCTCGCGTACAATACAATCGCGCGGCTCGTGGCAAAGGGATTTGCCTCGGAGGTCGAGAAGGACGGAGTCAAGGTGTTCTCGGCAATCTCGCCCAACGAGCTGAGGCTGCGGCTCGAGGAAAAGGAGAGCGCGCTAAGGAGGGACGTGGAAGGGCTCGTCGAGGAGCTCAGGAAGGGCTACAGGAGCACCCCCGGGGTGTCCGCGAGGGTCTTCACGGGAATCGACGGCATCAAGGCCATCCTGAACGACGAGCTCGAGAGCTCGCAGGACGGCGGCGTGATTTACGCCTACAAGGCGATTCCGGAAATCGCGCGCGCGGCACCCGTGTTCACCGCGTGGTACCACAAGAAGCGCATTGCCAAGAAACTCAAGATGCTATTCCTGATGGACCGGTCGGACTTCTCGCTCGAGAGGGGCGAAGAGCTGCGCAAGATCGAGCTGACGGAAGTGCGCTTCATGCCCGGCAGTGAGCACGTGCCCGTCACGTACCACGCGTATTCCGACAAGGTCGCGATAGTCACGGTCACGCCCGAGGAGAAGTTCGGCGTCGTGATACAGAGCCCGGCCATCAGCTCGCTGTTCCGCGAGAACTTCCTTGCCGCGTGGAAGAAGGGAGCCGGTGAGGCAAAGGCATAATAAACTGAAAATTTGCGGGAAAAACCATGGTGCGCGCGAGGACTCTTGCAGAGACTATCTCGACTGAAAGGCAGAGGGGCCTCCTTGTCGGGCACGGAAGGCGGAGGGACGCCGCACTCAACGCGTTCTACACAAACCTCGAGGCTGCGGGCGTCCGCGGAGACAGGCACCCTTACGATTTCTTCGGCCGGACGCGGCCGACGCGCGCCGATTTGCACGACTACGCCGAGTCATTCGGATTGACAAGGGCTAGGTATCCCCCGCTGTGGTGGCGTAAGGAATACAGGAAGATCGAGGAATATCCTGCCGAGGCGTGGGCGGCATACAAGGCGGGGCAGGTAGTTGAAATCCTGCAGCACCGCGACCTTTCCCGCGACAGGCGCAGGGAAAACGAGTCCCCTGGGGAAAAGAGTCAAAGGGAGGGGCGCTGGAAGGGCATCGAGAACGAGATAAAGGAGGGGATAAAAGGGTGGGCGAGGAGCGGAAAGTCCGACGCGCTCACGCTGAGGGTGTTCTGGGGCGGGGCGAAGGATGCGGCCGGAGGCAGCAGGCTCAACGACAGCGAGAGGCACACGATGGAGAGGCTGCACAGGCTCGCGCTCCAGGTGCGTGAAATCGGAGTGCCGATGAAAATTGACATCCTTTTCGCGGACCTGCACGCAAGGTACATCAACAATGCTAAGGCAAGGTCCATCGCGGGCTACAGGAGAGACGTGAGAAGGGAGGCCGGGCGCAGGGGATTCGGATTTTCCTCGATGTTAAAGATGTGGCGCGCCCACAACCCGCTCGTGAAGGACACCGGGGAGGCCTACAGGAAGGCGCTCGAAAACGAGCAGACCGCCCGCGATACCGGCCTGGACAAGCTCGGGGAGGAAAGGTCGGCAAAACACGACCGGAGCGTCATCGCCGGCGAAATCAGCGCCAGGCAGTCAACAGGGAAGTACACGGCGGTCAGGAGCTTCGAGCAGCCCATGCTTGACAGCTACAGGGAAACAGGAACGCTCTACCTTGACTTCGGCGAGCCCTCCGAGGCGGCGCATTACCCGCAGAACACGCTCTTCGCCTGGGCGCATGGCCGCGGGAAGGCCACCAAGCCGTGGGTGGACGGCAAAACGGAATACAGGCTGGATGGAGGCCTTGCACGACTCGGGACGGATGCGGGCTATGGCGGGGGAATCGCGGACCCCCGGAAACTGCATTCCGCGAAGGTCATGGCGCTCGGCTCGCCGCTTCTGCCTGACATCGTGAGGATTCAGGGGATTGCGAGGAGGCTAAGGCGGGCGGGACTGGGCGCGGCAGCGCTCACGCTGGTCATCGGAGGGGTGCTCGGCGGCTGGAAGGGCGGGGGCAAGGCGGAGCAGGCGGCACAGCCGCCGGAGGTCCGCGAGGTCGTGCGCCTGATGACCGTGGAGAACGCGCCGACGGACGTCAAGTGGGCAATAAGCAGGGCCATGAGCGAATTGCCGAAGGAAGTCACCGCCCGCGAATTGAGCATGGAAATCAAGAGGCTGAAAAACGCGGGGGTGCCGCAGGAGCGCGCCTGGATGTGGGGCCTTCTCCGCAGGAGCGGCATGGACCAGCGGCTGTCGGACGTGTCGTGGTCTTGGAAGACGTTCAACGACAGGATAAAAGAGGGCCATCCGGATTCGACGTTGACCGATGGGCAGGTTGCGGCGATAGACAAAATCATCGCATCGGCAAGAGGGGCATCCGACCCGAATATGGATTTGAGCGCAAAAGACAGGTTCATCTACAACCTCTGGAAATTCGACGACGTCCTGAACTCGTTTTCGCTCTACAACCCCAACGCCAGCAGGGAGAAAAATGTGGAGGCCATCAACAATGTGTTCGATGTGCTGACGGCGCACGAAACCAGGGGCTCCATGGGCATGGACAACATCGGCCGGTTTGTCCATTCGGACAAGAAGAGCCTGCTTGAGGACTTCATGAAGCCGGAAAACTACGACAGGCTCAAACGCCTCGGCGTGTTCGCCAAGTTCAGGGGATATGCGCTGGAAGCCGGCGGAAGGCCGATGCTCGGCAGCCTCATAGAACAATTGCGCACTTCCCACGACGAGGAATGGATGGCGGAAGGCATAAAGATCAACGACAAGGGAAGGGAGGAACTCAAGCGGCTTGGGAAACTCGTGTCGCAGGCGGTACGGCTCGCCGAGGAAAGGGGGGAAACGAGGCCGCCGAGGATAGACCAAAGGGAGTTGGAGAGGGAGGCGCGGAAGCTCGCAGCAGCCGGAGTATCCCGGGAGAACGCCGGGATATGGGCGCAGTTAAGCCTCTTGGGAGCGGACGAAAGGATAGAGGAGGTAAAATGGAATTTGAGCGGCAAGGCCGCGGAGCATCCCGGCCTCACGCCAAGGGAATACGCGCTCTTGGATGACGTGCTGTCGAAGGAAGTGGACGTTGGCGGGCCGTCGAAAAACGTTCTGTCCATGACGGAAAAGATCAGGTTGTTCGAGGAAAAAATCGTTCCCTCGTTCAGGAGGTACCAGAGCTGGCTCAAGCCGGAGGACCAGCACAGACGCCTCGAGGACGCACTGGGGTTCGTGCAGGCAGAGTTGGAGGCCAGCAGCAGCCCGCGGGCAGCGTCCAGAGCCCAAGCCGCCCAAGAGCTGCTGGGCCGGCTCATGGAGCACAGTAAGGAATTCGGGGAATTCGGCACTTTCGACAAGCTGAGGGCCATTGCGATACACCAGGAAGGACGGCTTTTCGGGGGAATAATTAAGCAGGTCAGGGAAGGCGCCGGGAGAGCGACGGCGCAACTGCAGGCGAAGACCGGCTGGCAGCAGCACAGCGAGGCGCTTAGGGACACTACGAACGCGCGGCTCGCGAAAAGGCTTGGAATCGGGCGCGGGGCAAGGAGGGCCTGAAGGCGCCGGGATGGGGGAATCCAAACCCAAGGAATGCAAAGCAATAAATAGCTTATCCCATATTGGATAACATTATCCCATTCGGGATAAACGGCTTTCGGTAAGGAGGAGTTCGGCATGGACACGCTCATGTTGCTTTCATACGCGGGCGCGCGGGAAGTCTTTGCGACCCTGCGCGCCTACCCGAAGAGGCAGTTCACGATAAACGAGCTGGCGAAAGCTGCAGGCGTCCCGTTCACCACCGCCTGGAAGATTGTCGCGAAATTCGAGCTGGCGCAGTTGGTCGAGGTTGCTGCCATCGGCAGGAGCAGGGCGGTGAGGTGCAAGGAAAGCCCGTACTCCCGGCGCGTTCTCGAAATCCTGCGGCTGAGCGAGTCGCATCAGGCGCTGGCTCTGTCGGAACTGAAGCGAATATTGAAAGCGAAGAAGGGGGTGCAGAAGGCGTACTTGTTCGGGAGCGTGGCATTGAGGAAGGAGAGGCTGGAGAGCGACGTGGACATCGCGCTGCTCGTGAAGGGGAAAGTGGACCTGCCTTCACTCATGTCGGCGGTATACGAAAAGTACGGCGTCAAGGTCATGCCTCTGGCATTCGACGTCAAGCACGAATTCGAAGACTTCCTGAGCGATAAGAAAAAGGTGAGGCTAGTATGACCGACAGCCCCGGACGGGCACTCGAGGAGGCCGAGGCGTGGCTGTTGTCCGCCAAGGACAAGCTCGAGATTGCACGGGACGAAGGGGTGCAGGCGAACGTCTGCTGCGCCCTGGCCATACACGGGATCATCAGGGCAAACGATGCCATAGCCATGAAGTTAATGAATGTGAAAGGCACCCGCCACGACGACATGCCGGCGATTTTCACGAAGATTCTCCAGCAGGGAAAGATGGCGGGAGAAAACAGGCGGTTCCTCAGGCTCCTCCAGAAGGCGGCGGTCGACAAGAGCGGAGCGGATTACGGTAAAAGCGAGTTCGGCTACGAGGACGCGAGAAGGTATGTCGCCGATGCCGAGGAATTCATCTCCATGGCAAGGGGCATAATACGAAAGCCTTGAAGGAAAATCGGAGGGGGGAGGCCGGCCGGTGGTCGGGTCAGGACCCGGCCGGGGAGGCTCCCGCACCCCCTTACGCATTTCCCCCTGCTGGACGCTAGTGACCCGACGCCTGCGGAGAAGGGGGGATTCTCCACCCCTAGTGCCCGCTCGACGGGCTGTCGTTCTCCGTCGCGAGGTTCTCCGTGGGCATGAGCAGCGGCCGCATCTCGAGCTCCTGCCAGTTGCTGTACGCCGCGCCGCCGTGCCACCACTTGAACATCGCCCAAGCGAAGGCAACCATGCACGCGAACAAATTGAACGACCCGCCGGAAGCGAGCAGCTGCATGAAGAAGTACGCGGCCACGAGCAGCGCCAGCGACGCCTTGACGATGCGCTCGAAGACGAAGCCCATGACGTGGTAGTACTCCTGCACTATCTCCGACTTCGTCTTCGCTATCTCGTACTTGTGCTGGCGGAGCTGCTCGAAGCTCGTGGTGTCGCCGATGCCCTTGGGCGTGCTGAGCCGGCCGTAGCCCGGGGTGTAATGGCGGAAGAAGCCGTCGATGTTCCAAGGATTGTAGACCATTTTGTTATCACCCCATCATGTATTTGCCGCCGGTGTGTGCATAGGCGTGGTGGACCACCGCGCGCACGGGGTCGCCCTCGTAGTCCGCCCACTCGCCGGCATAGCCGCCCCACGCCTTCGTCCAGTAGCGGGAGCAGAGGAACGCGCCGAACATGGCGAGCAGCGCGAACGCGAGCTCGCCGTTGTTCGAGAACGCAAGATAGCCGTAAACCGCGATCGCCAGGCCCATGAACGAGTAGCCTAGCTTGCGGTAGGTGCGCTTCATCACGTTGTTGTAGTGGTTGACGATTTCCTGGCGGGTGCCGAGGCGCCAGAGGCTGTCCAGGTTGACGCGCGAAGTGCCGGCGTTGTTGCCCTTGCGCTTCCACTTCGGGTGGTCTGCCATGACCCCCCACACGCCGATATTGAAGGGAGGCTTGCGAAGGATTTCATCGACCCAGCCGGTCTTCTCGGGCTCGGATTTCTCGAATTCGCCCCAGAAGCTGTTCACCTGCTGCTCGCCTTCGGGCTTGTCGTGAGCACCGGAATGGCCTTCGCCGGGGTTGTGCTGGCCATTGGGGGTGTTGAAATGGTAGTGGTTGACGAAGCCGAGGAACTGGCCGTTGCCGGCTACCTGAACCTGGCCCGGCTGGGCTGCCTGCGTTCCCGAAGTCATGACGCCGGAAACGGCGACGGTCTTTTCAAGCGCCTGAGGCGCGTTTTGCGAAGACATGTTGACCCGACCCATTTTTCCATAAAATTTTTTTTTACCTTGCATAGAGGAAGAACAGGATGATGAGGACCAAATATACCGCGGAGGGCTGGATGCCGAACGGCAGCCCGCCGCCGAATCCCGAGACGGATATCGAAGGTATCTCGAGTCTCATTTTCATAACCACCCTGATTACTTATGCACCGCCAAAGATATATAGAATTGTAATAATGCCCATTATAGCAATATTCAGATATCCTTCATTGCGTACGACAAAGCCGGACATGCGGGATTCAGTGTCCGCGCCCAGGCGGGGCTGGAACAGCGACGCAGTCTGATGCAAGGCAAACACGCC
>JAZDGU010000042.1:0-30967 GCA_043806595.1 Microcaldota archaeon | reverse complement strand
CCCGGCGCCTGATCATCCACGAACTGAGGAAGCTGCTGCCGCCGCGCAGGACCCCGGGCGAGTCTTACGGCACGGCGCTGCGCCGCTGGTGGTACGCAAGGGAGAGCGAGCCCCGCGTCCTTTTTTCAAGAATGTACCGCTTCTACCACCGCCAGGACGTGCGCGACGCGGTCAAAGGGCTCGCCGCGGGTGCAGGCCTGGCCGCGCTGATATGGGCTGAGAGCGAGCTGCGCCGCCATGGAGTTGAATCCGCGCGTCCATTGACTTCCCCCAACCTCCTCCTTCCGGTGGGTTTGGCCGCAGGGTATTTCAGGGGAAGGGCTCTTGACCGGCTGAACACCGACCAGGTGTCCGGCGCATACAGCCGCATCGTTTTCGACAATTGGCTCAAGAGGCAGGCATCGGTGCTCAAGGCAAACGATAAAATCCGACGCCGTTTGGAGAGAGGGAATTTGAACCGCGAGCAGAAGGAAAACCTGCGGAAGAAAATCAGGATACGGCGCGTGATGCTTCTGGATGTGGATAACTTCAAGGTCATAAACGACCTGCTAGGCCACGAGTGGGGCGACGACCTCCTGTACAGGCTGGGAGCGTCCGCGCAGCACGGCGTCCGCCCGGGCGAGATCTTCGCGCGATACCACGAGCACCACGGCGACGAGCTCGTCCTGGCAAGCGACCACCGGCTGACTCCGAAGGCCGAGAAGGCCATATTGAGGAGGCTCGACGAGCAGAGGAAGTCTTTCAACAAGGAAGCGATGGACGAACTGGTCCGCAGGACACGAGAACTTTCCATGCAGGCCGGCATCGCGGATGGGCCGGAAAAAATCGGCATCCTTCGCAGGCTTGTCGTGGCCAGGAGGGACATGCTGAATTTCAGGCGGTACAAGCCCAGGATTAGCCACATCGTCCTCGACCTAGAGGCCAGGCACATTTTTCCCAGGGTGTTCCATGAAGAACTTTCCCAGAAAATGAAGCTCGTGAAGGAGGGACGCAAGGATTCGCGCTTGAGGGCGATTTGATGGCACTCAGGCTGTGGAAGAGGAAGAAGCCCGCGCGCGAGGTCAAGCAGTTCAAGCAGCTGAACAAGTACAGCGAGCGCGTCTTCGACGACAAGACGCTCGCCACTCTCCAGCACTTCATCCACAAGCACGCCTTCGACACCCTGGACTTCCCCGTGCAGCACGGCAAGGAGGCGGCGCTCTACAGGGCGACCAAGAAGACCGCCGAAGGCACGCAGTATGTGGCGGTGAAAATCTTCAAGTACGAGGGCCTCTCCTTCCAGAAGCGCCTTGACTACCTGCAGGGCGACCGCAGGTTCAAGGCACCGCACCAGACGCGCGCGCTCGTAGACGTCTTCGCGCGCAAGGAATACGCCAACCTGCGGCTCTGCATCGGCGCGGGCATGCGCGTGCCGCGCCCTCTTGCCCACAAGGACAACGTCGTCATAATGGAGTTCCTCGGCGAAAACGGCATCCCTTCGGCACTCCTCAAGGACGTCTGGCTGGAAGACCCCAAGGCGACCCTTCAGCTGCTTCTCGAGGACATGAGGAAGATGCGCTCTGCGGGGCTCGCGCACGCGGATTTGAGCGAGTTCAACGTCATCGTGCACGAGGGCAGGCCCTACATAATCGACCTGGGGCAGGCCGTCATCCTCTCTCACCCGCAGGCCGACGACTTCTTTAAGAAGGACGTGCACAACGTCCTCAAGTGGTTCGCCAAGCTCGGCGCGCCGTACGGCGAAAACGAAGCGATAGAATACATCACCCGCAGGAAGTGAATTGTACATGCTCAAGCAGGCCATCGTTTTGCGTTCGGACCTCAAGATGGGCAAGGGCAAGATTGCTGCGCAGGCCTCGCACGCCTCGGTAATGTCCTTCTCCTGTTCGTCCAGGGACGCCGCCGAGGAATGGCTGGAAGAGGGACAGAAGAAGATCGTGCTCAAAGTCTCCGGCGAGAAGGAGCTGCTGGAGCTCCACCGGCAGGCCAAGAGCGCGGGCCTCCACACGGTCCTCGTGCACGACGCCGGCCACACGCAGATTCCCGCCGGCACGCTGACGGCAATCGCAATCGGCCCCGGCGACGAGCGCAAGGTCGACAAGGTCACCGGCAGGCTCAAGCTTCTCTGAGCCTTCGCCTTCGTGCGGTTTGTTCATGCGCAACCAATATATATTAGGATGTCTAAATAATGTGCATTGGCTGCGCATAGTCGGCTTGCGGTGATTTGGATGAACGTGAATTTGGGGGCGCCTTACGAGCTGATAATCAAGCGGGTCATCGAGGAAGGATATGCCGGCAGCCAGACCGAGGTCATCCGCCAGGCGCTGTTGTCGTACGACCGCGAGCTCGAGGAGGCAGTGCTGGTGCGCAGGGGAATCGGGGCTGGCCGGCAATTAATAAAGGCAGGCGAGGTCAAGACCGTGCCCTACGAGAAGGTGCGGTCCAAGTACCTTAAGTGACCTTGCTTGAGACTCGAGATTTCCCATGATGCCGACAAGGACCTGACGAGGATAGACAAATCGCTTCGCGTCCACTTCGTGAGACATTTCGATAAATTACTTTCGATGCCTACTCGCAAGCATCTGCAGCACGGAATCGACTGCTTCGTTGAAAAGGTTACGGACCCAAGCCCGCTTCGCCTTTTACATCGAGGCCGGAACGGTTTTCATCTGGCGGTGCTTCGCCACGCACAATGAATACGAGCGCTGGTACAAGTCCTTCAGGTAGCCGCCGGCTAAGGCTCGCTTACAAAAGCCGTGCTGCTTATCGTGTCCCCCAGCCCGACGGTGCTCTTTGGCTTGGGGGTGATGGGCGTCGGAACCACGAACGCGTAATGGTCCGAGAACTTGGCGACCCCGTCCTCCAGCATCCGCGTCGTCTGCTTGCCTCCCAGCTTGGCGGCTTGGGCGAATTTCGCAAGCTGCTTGAGCCCCGCGTCCGAGACGCTGATTTCCCCGGACTTGGGGTGCAGCAGGTCCTCCTCCTCCGGCGGCCTGCCAAATGCCGCGCGGACTTCCGACGCCTTGGCGGCCAAAAGCAGCGAGTCAACGTATTCCTCCGGCCTGCCCAGCGCCTTTTTCTTGTCCGCGTATAGCACGTAATACCCGAGCGTGTGCGCGTGCACGCGCGAGAAATCGAAGCGGCGCGCCAGCGCGCGCGCGCCGAGGTACAGGCTGAAGGCGCTTTCCTCCCTGCGCAGGGCTTCGAGTTCGTGCCTCTGCCCGAACATCTTGAGCACGTGGTGCATCTCGACCTCGTTTATGCCGAGGGAGTCGGCGGGCCTTCCGACGTGGGTGTAGACTTCGCGCGCGAGCTTCTCGTCGCTTATCATCACGTACTCGACGTGGACCTTCAGGCTGCGATTGACGTTCTTCATCGTGTCCAGCTGGCCGCACAGCCTCCGGAGGTGGTAATGGAGGTCGCTGCCGCGGTCGCTGTGCAGGTGGTGGAATCCGGCAATCATCGCGCGGTCGAACTTCCGCGCAAGCGCCGGCAAGTGCGGCGAAAGCGCTTGGGAGAACGCGGGCTCAAAACTCACCAGCTTGGACAGGACTATGAGCCGGTTGGAACGCGGGCATTCGACGGTCCTGCCGTCCCAGCGCAAGGAATCGCCCTTGGCGAACTCGAAGATCCAGTTCACCTTCGTCTTGTCGCCCTTCCCCGAGGCCTCGGCCGCGGGCACAAGTTCCAGCGCCCCTTTCCTGACCGCTGGAAACCTCACCCTTGCGTCGAAAAGCTTTGCCTGGACCGGCGAAAGCATCGGGCAGTAGCAGACCGGGTCGCTGCCGAGCGCCGCCAGCTGGTTGGCGATTATGCCCGCCTGGCCGCCCATCCTCAGCCCGTCATGTCCGTGGAAATACGCGGCAAACCACTCAAAAATCCGGGGGTCGTGGCACGGCAGCTCCAGCGCCTTGCCGTTCGCAAAGCAGTACAAGAGCGCCGCCGCGAAATCCTCCAAAGCGTCGATGGCGAGCGTGTTTTTTGCCTCGAGCCTCTTCTTCACCTGCTTTTCGGGAAGAGTCGAAAGAAGCCTTGAAATGGCCTTGCCGTCGACGAACTTCATGGCGTCGACGTTGGCGACAAAACCCGTGAAAGCCTTGTGCTCTTTGAGGCTCGCCAGCGCGCGCGGAACCGCCGCGTGCAGCTTCGCGTTCCAGTGGCGTTTGAGGTCCATGTGACGGCTTGCGCGGGCGGGCTACTTATTCCTTTCGCAATGTCAGACCTGCGGCCTGCTCCAGCCGAAGAGCTCGTCCGGCTTGAAGAACCTCGCAACTTCGATCTCCGCGGTCTCCTTCGAGTCGCTGGCGTGCACGATGTTCCGCTGCACGTCCTCGCCGTAGTCCCCGCGGATGGTGCCCTTCGCGGCATTCTTCGAGTCCGTCGGCCCGCACATCGCCCGCACCTTCTCCACCGCGCCTTCCCCGCGCAGAACCATGAGCACCACCGGCGAGCTTTTCATGAACGCCTTGAGGCCGGTGAAGAACGGCTTGTCCGCGAGGTGCGCGTAATGCTCGTCAAGGATTCCGTCGGAAAGGGACGCCATCTTCATGCCCGCTATAGTCAGGCCGGCTTCCTCGAACCGGGATACGACCTTCCCCGCCAGCCCCTTGCCCATGCAGTCCGGCTTCAGTATGACGAGCGTCTGTTCCATGATTTTTCACCAATTTTTATTTCGTTGGGCGGCGTAGCCGACCAGTAATAAGGAAGGAAGAGGCGACACTCGTAAGGGACGCTCGGAAACCGGAGTTTCCGGCGCGCCCAAGACTCGAGGTCTTGAGGCGACCTTGGTTCCCTTGAGGTGTCTCCGGCTTCAGTATGACGAGCGTCTGTTCCATTACACTACCACCTAACTATTCTCGTTTGTTCCCATGCGCTTCAGGCCGGCTTTATTAGGTAGAGCTCGTCGGTGTCGCTGTCGTAGCCCAGCAGGCCGGCGTGCCTGCCCCAGTCGATGATGCGCGTGATGGTCCTGTCGGCGTGCTGGGGCATGAGGTCCTGGCGTATGACCTTGGTCAGCAGCTTCTTGGGTATGCGCTTCTCCTTCTTGCCTTCAAGCAGGAGGAGCGTCTTCTTGAACGCCTCGAGCGTGATGAGCCTCTCCTTCACTATCCTCTTGCGCTCGGTGATGCCCGCCTTGATGATCTTCTGGCCGTGGTCGGTGAGCTTAATCTTCCCGCCGGATATGTCGACGAACCCGAGCAGCTCCGCGGCCTCGGTCACCGGCAGCAGGCTCTCGACGTCCATGTGCAGCTCCTCCACGATTCGGACGGTCTCGTCCTCGCCGCCGTGGTCGTGCAGGACCTCCAGCAGGCCGATGACCTTCAGAATCCCCGTCTCCGGTAACCTGTTCATTTTCTCCTCACTTCTTGCCTCCCTGCGTTGTATAACCGGCCCCTGATTTTAAAACCTTGTTCAATCCCCCGCGTCAGGTCATCAGGGAATAAACCTTGTCGACGTCGTTGATGAACTCCTGGCTCTTCTGCTCGCGCGGCCTCGGCAGCGAGATCTTGAGCTGGGCGATGATTCTGGCCGGCGCCTGCGACATCACTAGTATGCGGTCCGCCAGGTACACCGCCTCCTCGATGTTGTGGGTAATAAGTATGACGGTGTCGGGCGGAAGGGTCTCGTCCTGCCAGAGAAGCAGCAGCTCCTTCCTCAAGCTGCGGGAGGTCAGGTCGTCGAGGTTGGAGAACGGCTCGTCCATGCACAGCAGAGCCGGCTCAACTGCGAGCGCCCTCGCTATGCCCACGCGCTGCTTCATGCCCCCGGAGAGCTCGCGCGGGTAGGCGGTCTCCGTGCCCTCCAGCCCCACGATGTGGATGAACTGTTTCACCAGCTCCCTGCGCTTGGCGTCGGCTACCTTGTTCGCCTGCAGGCCGAGCTCTATATTCTGCTCCACGGTAAGCCACGGCAGCAGCGCGAAGTTCTGGAAGACCATGGACACCTTCGGGTTGGTGATTTCCAGCGGGGAATCCTCGAAGGTGACCACGCCGGCGGTTGGCCGGTCAATGCCGGCGATGATGCGCAGCAGGGTGCTCTTGCCGCAGCCCGAGGGCCCGACGATGGCCACGAACTCGTTCTTCTCCACGGAGAAGGAGATGTTGTCCAGCACCGTGAACTTCTTGCCCTCTTCCTCGAAGGAGTGCGTGACGTTCTTGACCTCGAGAAAGCTCATTATTCCCCCTTGTTTCCCCCACGAATATAAATTAGTATGCATTAACGCCCGTCATATGGCCCATACCGAGGACGATCTGCTCAAGGAATCGCGCAGGACCAACGCGGAAATAGAGCTCTTCGTGCAGTCGTCCTCGAGCGCGGTCTTCTCATCGAAGTCCGCTAGGGCGTCCGCGCGCGACTTCTCCTACTCGAAGGGCCATGCAGTTCGCGTCATCAGGTCGGGCAGGATGGGCTTCGCCTCCTTCGAGAAGGAGAAGGAGTTCCGCAAGTCCGTGGACGCCGCGCTCCGGCTGTCCCGCCAGCAGGAAAAGGCCGGCTACTTCTTCGCCTCCCGCGCGCGCGCCGTCTCGCGGAAGTTCTACGACCCCGCCGCGGCGGACGCCGGCTACTCCGACCTCCTCGCGAACGTCGAATCCATGGATTCGGGGCATTCCCGGGGCGTCGTCGGGATCGTCAACCTCTCCGGCCGCACGCGGACGAGCCAGCTGCTCCTATCCTCCGAGGGCGCGAGGGTCTCTCAGGAATTCTCGAACTTCTTCGCCTACAGCCACTGCTCCAGCGGCGGCGCGGAAGGCGACCACGCGCAGTCGTCAAGCCGCCCGTTCGATGCCGGCCCCGTAGCGCGGACCGCGGCAGCGGCGGCGAGGGCGATGCGCGCACCGGTGAAGCCCGCGTCCGGAGTCATTCCGGTGGTGTTCGACGCACGCGCCCTCCACTCGCTGTTCGAGCTCTTCCTCCCTTTCCACTTCAGCGGCGAGTCCTTCCGACGCAAGCTGACTCGGTTGAGGGAGGGCGGGCGGTTCCTCGCCGACGGGCTCTCCCTTCTCGACGACCCCCGAGTGCCGGGCAGCGAGAACTCCGCGGAATATGACGACGAGGGCTTCAAGACGGCGCCGCTCCCCCTCGCAGAGTCCGGCGCCGCCACGAATTTCCTCTTCGACATGCGCACAGCGGTCCGGTGCGGGAAGAAACCCGGCAACGGCGTGCGCGCGTCGTATTCCTCGCAGCCCCAGCCCGCCTTCACGAACGCCGTGGTCGAGGGCGGCCGGCTTCCGGACGCGGTCTCCGAGTGCAGGCGGGGAGTCTACGTCACAAGCTTCCTGACGAGCGGCGCGAACGACGTCACCGGCGACTTCGGCTTCCCCCTCCTCACCGCGTTCGAAATCCGCAACGGCGAGCTCGGGAGGGGGCTGAAGGGCTCGGTCCTGCGCGGCAACTTCTTCGAGGTCATGCGCCATGCGGGGTTCGAGCGGAAAAGGGAGCGCTTCGGCAACCTCGTCAGCGGAAGGGCGGCCTTCAGGGCAAGGCTCGTGTCGTGAGAACAAGCCTTTAAAAGCTTTCAATCCCGAATAAATGCGCCCTAATTTTAAGGTGGTTTATCGTGCAGGATGAAGGCGTTCCACAAGAACAGCAGGCCGCGGAAGCTGCGGTCGAAGGGCCCGAGGGCCAGGAGCCGGAGCTCACTACCGAGGAGGAGGAGAAGCTGCCGTTCCCCAACGCCCGCGTAGTGCGGATAATCAGGGAGAGCCTGCACCAGCAGCACCAGATAAGGTTCGAGGTCAAGCTCGCCGCGAACAACCTGATGGGCGAGATACTCAAGGACATCAGCACGAGCATGGACGCCGAGCCGTACAACACTCTTTCCATGGAGCACTTCAACAAGGCCTCGCGCAAATACCGCGAAATCGCGCTCACGCAGAAGCGCATCCGCCGCATCAAGAAGGTGCTCGAGAAGCAGCGCGCGGAACTCGACGAGATAATCACGGAGATTGAACTGGAGATGCCTCCGGAAGCAGGGCAATGAGCCGAATGACCGCATCAGACCTTGCCGTTCAAGCCACCGAACTCAAGCAGGCGCGCAATAAGACCTCGGAGGAGCTCCACAAGCTCTCGGACGAGAACCTCAAGAACATCGACCACTACAAGCAACTCCTGGCGCAGGCGACCGAGGCCAAGCGCAAGCGCGACACCCTCAACTCCGAGGTCAAGGAGCTTTTCGACAAGCGCAAGGCGCTCGTGGAACAGGCGCGCAGGCTCGACGCGGACCTGGCCGCGCTCGAGGCGCAGATTTCCAAGATGCCGCAGGAGTCGCGCTACCCCGCGGGAGTCCTCCGCAGGATGATGAACGAGCTGGAGTGGCGCCTCCAGACCGAGGGCATGAGCCCGCTCAAGGAGAAGGCCCTCTCGCAGGAGGTGCAGAAGATCAAGAAGGAGCTGGACAAGGCCGAGAAGATCGAGCCCCTCAACCGCAGGGCGCGCGACCTGCGCCAGCGCAAGCATACCCTCAGCATGGAATTCCGCGCCCTCGACGAGGGCATCGAGGTTCTCAAGAAGGAGGGCGACGCCGCGCACGAGAAGGTCCAGTCGCTCTACAAGAAGGCCGACGAGACCAAGGCCAAGATTTCCGGCTACCTGGACCTCATAGGCGAGAAGAGCAAGGAGGCCGGCGACATCCGTTACAGGCTCGAGGGCACGCAGGACGAGATCGACCGCGAGGCCGCCAAGAAGCGCAAGGAGGAGGAGGCCCGGCGCAAGACGGTCGACTCCCGCAAGCAGCTGAGCATCAACGAGCGCGCTCGGCTCATCGCTCAGGACTTCAAGTCCGGCAAGAAGATCTCCCTCGAGGACCTCCAGGTGCTGCAGGCCTCGGGCATCGACTTCTGACCGTTTTCGCCCGCCAGCACTGCATCCCCTTTCTTCATCTCTTCAGCAGCAGCGCCGTTTGTATGGCTTTTGCCCTTCCGCTTCCCTTGTTGTCGCCGGCGGCCGTCAACAGGGGCCAGACTAACTGCAGCGCCCGTATGAAATGCTTTCTGATTGCTTGCGTTTCCGCATGCCCGTGGTTTTCTTCAATGACCTTCAGCACCTTCCCGGCAAGCTCGGCATGCTCTGCAGCCCGCCATACCGCCGCGGCGAGGTCCTTTCTCCCCTGCTCCCCCGTTTTTTCGAAGTGGCGTCCGGTAAAGTCGAGGATCCGTTCGAAAGTCTCGTGGTCTGCAGTCCTTTCCGCAACCGCGCGCGCGTGCCCTGCCGCGGCCTCCCGCGATCCGAATTCCCTTCCCAACAGCGCGAATTTCTCCGATGGCTCCGTCATGCGGCTGTCTCCCCCTTCGTGTTTATGGATATTTTAGATATTTTGCTCATTCAGCCCCTTTTCCCGTCATCCCCTCCTTTTTTCCATTGCGTTCATCCTCTTCAATTCCGCGGCCAATCTCCTGAGGGGCGAAATTTCCGGCGTCTCGTAATCCCTCGCCACGATGCCGTCCCTCCTTCCGCCGAGCGCCTCACTGAGCGTATGCGCATACCCCCTGAAATGCCTTCTGACAAGCTTCATGACCTCGTCCCTCGGCATGGCCGCCCCGAGTTCCTCCCGGGGGACGAGCACCAGCTGGGTGAAATGGCTGTTGGCGGCGATCGTCCTTCTTCCGACCTTGAACCGCTCCACGGTTCTCCCCGGAGCGTACCCGTGCGCGCAGCTCCAGCCGCCCCGCCTCAGCAGCCTCGCGAGCTCCTCCATGGCAGCAGATCACTCCACGCCCTTGAAGTGCTCGAAGAAGAGCTTCGTGGGCTTGAGCTCCTTGGTCGTCTTGAACTTCGCCTCGCTCAAGTATCCCTTGCTCACGAGGTCGTCGACGTACTCGTAGACGTCGCCCTTGAAGTAGTACTTGAGTTCGCTCTGGAGGAGCTTCTTCTTCTTCGCGACGAGGGCGAGGATCTTCACCGCCTTGGGCGGCAGGTTGACGTTCTGCGAAAGCGCCGAAACCGCGGGCACGAACTCGCCGCGGATCTCCAGGCGGACCTCGGTGCCTGCTAGCCTGCCGGGGTCCTCGCGGACGCTTATCTTCAGGGCGCTGCCGCGCTGCTGCAAATCGTCGGCAAGCTCCGCGACAAGGCCTTCCACGCGCTCCGCAGGCATGTTCACCACGGAAGCGAGCTCCTCCAGCCTCAGCGCGCGGTTGGCGAGGAACAGCGCGGCTTCCACCACGCTCTTGGGGTCGAGTCTTGCCGCGTTTCCGCCTGTTTCCTCCATGGCCTTACCCCCCCGTACAAAAAGGCTTTTTAACCCGGATTGGTATTAATCCTGCAAACCATTTTAAAGCTGAGTATCTTCAAATAAGTTCCCAGCCTATTGCTCTGTCGCGCAAAGCAGGTCACAGGCAAGCATATCGACTGGTTTGTGTTTCGGTGAATCAAATGGACCTTCTGGTTCCTCAGGAAAAGTACCTCGGCGCGGGCGTGCACATCGGCACGCGCAACAAGTCCGGGGACATGCAGCAGTACATCTACAAGGTCAGGGAGGACGGCCTGCACGTGCTCGACCTCAAGAAGATGGACGGCAAGATTCGCGCCGCGGTCAACCTGCTTGCCAGCTACCCCGAGAAGGACGTCTTCGTCATCAGCAACAAGGACAACGCGCGCAAGCCGATACTTCAGATGTGCCAGCACACTGGCTTCACGCCGCTCGTCGGCAGGTTCACGCCCGGCAGGTTCACCAACGCCGCGCGCGCCGACTTCGTCGAGCCAAAGATAATCTTCGTAGTGGACCCGGCTGCGGACAAGCAGGCCGTCAAGGAGGCCTCCGAGATCAACATCCCCGTGGTCGCGCTCTGCGACACGAACAACCAGGGCAAGTACCTCGACGTCGTCGTCCCCACGAACAACAAGGGGCGCAAGGCTATCGCGCTCATGCTCTGGCTGTTCACGCGCGAGACTCTCAAGCTCAAGGGCAAGACCGAGGCGGAATTCTCCGCCCAGCCGGAAGACTACGAGGCGTGATGAGCTGATGTCCTCCAACAAGACGAGAACGTTCAAGAAGAAGCTCGGCAAGGCCGCGAGGATCAACCGCAGGATTCCGCTCTTCGTAATAGCCAAGACCAAGCGCAGGATCCGCTTCAACCGGGGAACGCGCAACTGGCTCCAGAAGAAGCTCAGGATCAAGAAGGATGAATAGCAATGGGAGACCCGACCGCCAAGCAGGACAAGTTCATAGAGCTGCAGGAGAAGAAGGCCGAGGAGAAGAAGCTCGAGGCCCAGCAGCCCGCCTCGAAGGCCCCCGAGGCCAGCAAGCCCGAGGCGAAGAAGGAGGCGAAAAAAGAGGCTATAAACGAGGAGAAGAAGGAGGAGAAGAAAGAGAAGAAGCGCGAGATAGTCCTCGAACGCCTTTACACAGTAGACCTCTCCCGAGCATACGCCAAGCCCGCCATGAAGCGCGCCAACAGGGCCAGCAGGCTTCTCCGCGAGTTCCTCTGCAGGCACCTCAAGTCCCCGGCCGAAAGCATCCGGATTGCGCCGGCGCTCAACGAAGCCGTCCGCGCCCACGGCGGAGCGCGACCCCTCAAGAAGGTCAAGCTCAAGGCAACCAAGGACAAGGACGGCATCGTGCTCGCAGAGCCGGTCGCATAGCGCGGGTGTCGAAATAGTTGGGCATAGAAAAGACCTCGTTCCGCAAGAACCCGTTCATCGGGCTGTTCTGCCGCGCAAGCGACAAACTGATTCTGCTCCCCAAGACTGCTCCCGGCAAGTTCGCCGAACGCGCCGAGGAAGCGCTCGGCGTGCGGGGCCTCAGGCTTTTCGTCAACCAGTCCGAGCTCATCGGGCTGTTCACCTGCATGAACTCCTCCGGCGTAATAGTGCCGGGGTTCGCCGAAGACGAGGAGGTCCGCCTTCTGAAGAAGGCCGGGCTGAACGTCTATCGGACGAGCGAGACGCACGTTCCGGGGAACAACATGGCCGCCAACGACAAGGCCGTGCTCCTCAACCCCGCCATCGAGAAGCCTGAGGCGCGCAGGATCGCCGACTGCCTCGGCGTAGAGTCCTTCTCGCACCCCTTCCGCCTGCCGACTGTAGGCTCCGTGACCATCGCCACGAACAAGGGCGTCCTCTCCTACAACGAGTCCAGCGAGACCGAGCTGAAGATGATCGAACGCATCTTCGGCGTGCCCGCGGGCATCGGGACCGCGAACCTCGGCAGCGCGTTCATCTCCCTTTGTATTATCGCGAACGCCAGGGGCGCGCTAGTCGGCGAGCTCTCCAGCGGCTTCGAGGTCCAGCGCCTCTTCGAGGCGCTGTTCTCGTAACAGCCTTAACTAATGCACTGCAGGGGGAATGTGCAACCATAGCCCTTTATTAGCCGGTTTCATAAATATCATGCGTGCGCCAGAAACCAAGGTGTGGAGACCGGCGTTCAATGTTCTTTAGGTGGTTTGCGTGGAACACGTTACTCTGAACGCGTTATATGGCAAGCTTTTGGACGTGCAGCGCGAGGTCCGGAAACTTCGCGGCTCCCTCGTTCCCGTTGAACGCATTTCCGCGAAGGAACACGCGCGCCTCGACGCTGTATTTGAGGAAATGCGGCATGGAAAAGCGACTCCTTGGCGCGACACCCTGAAGGAGTGAGCATGTTTTCAGTCCTGTTGAGCAATGCCGCGAAGAAGCAGCTCAGGCTACTTCATAACGACTATAAAGCGCGCGTCATACGCCTGCTGGAGCGGCTAGAGCAGGAGCCGGTCCCAAGCAAGGAATACGATGTAAGGAAGCTTGGCGGCCGGGATGAAACCTACCGCGTCAGGCTGTCTAGCTTCCGCGTCGAATACCGAGTCTTATGGGAGGAGAAGACGGTTTGGGTGGCGTTCATCGAGCGCCGCTCGGACTCAACTTACAAATGACGGTCGTCGTGTAGTGCCAACGTTTTTCAACTCTCCCCGGCACAATGCTTCCTCCGTCATTACGGTTATTCCAAAGGGGGGGATGAAGATGGAAAAGAACGAGGAGCTTTCCAGGATGGCCTACGAGGCGAGGTACTACCAGTCCCAGCTAGAGGAACTCCAGCGCCAGGGCAACTCCATACAGGCCGCGATGGCCGAGCTGACGATGTCCATCAGGGGCCTGGGCTCGGTCAAGGACGCCGGGAGCACGCTCATGGGCGTCGGTTCCGGCACCTTCGTCCCGGTCTCCGTCGCGAACGCCGAACGCGTGCTCGTGGAGGTCGGAGGCCGTGTCTTCGCCGAGAAGACGGTCCCGGACGCCATCCAGCTGCTCGAGTCCCGCAGGAAGAACCTCGACGCCGCGCTCGGCAAGGTCGCCGAATCCATGGACGCCGTCTCCGCGAGGCTGCAGGCGCTCGAGGAACGGGCCGGAATGCTCCAGCAATAGTGATGCCCGTTGTTCGACTTCCTGAGGAAAAAGGTCAAGGAGTTCGTCTCCGCGGTGGTCGGCGCCGAAGAGGAAAAGCCCGCCGAGCCCGCGCCCCAGGCTCCTCCCGAACGGCAAGCCGCCCCCGAAACCACGCCCGAGCAGCCTTCAACTACTACCCAGCCTGCTGCCGTCCCAGTTCCCGTTCCTGAAGAAAAACCCGCCCAAGCCGCGGCTCCGCCGGCAGTCGTTCCCGAGCCGCCGATTCCCGAAAAACCGCAGGAGCCGGTGGCCCCCGAGCCCGTGAAGGCCGTTTTGTCCGAGGCCCCGAAGCCTGATGCCCCGGTTTCGCAACCCGCGCCCCGCGATGAAGACGGCGAAGAATTCGAGGAGGAGGAAATCGAGGAAATCGTCGGCGAGACCGAGGAGGGCAGGCTCAAGCGCGACCGCGAGGACATCGAGCGCAGGATCGTCATGGCGCGCGAGAAGGAGGCCGTCGCCAAGAAGGTCTTCGTCGAGAGGGCGGAACAGCCGTTCCTGACGGACGAGAGGCAGCGCGACCTCAAGCCCAAGCTCGGCATCTTCTCCCAGCTAAGGGGCGCGTTCACGGGCCAAGTCGAAATCTCCGAGAAGGAGGCCGAGCCCCTGTTCCGCGACTTCGAGATCGCCCTACTTGAGAGCGACGTCTCCCTCGACACCGCGCAGGCCCTCGTCGCCGACCTGCGCAGGCGCCTCGTCGGCCGCAAGGTCGCCCGTGGGAGCATGGCAGAAGAGGTCGGCAAGGAGATCGCCTTCGCCCTAGCGCAGGTGATGCAGGGAAGCAAGCGCTCGCTCTACGATCTCGTCTCTGAGGCCAAGTCCTCCGGACGCACTCCCTTCGTCATCCTATTCCTCGGCCCCAACGGCGCGGGCAAGACAACGACCATCGCCAAGGTCGGGCACCTCCTCAAGCAGCGCGGCTTTTCCTCCGTAATCTCCGCGAGCGACACTTTCCGCGCCGCCGCGATAGAGCAGGCGGTCCACCACGGGGAGAAGCTCGGCATCAAGGTCGTCAGGCACGACTACGGCGCGGACCCTGCGGCCGTCGCATTCGACGCCATCGCGCACGCCAAAAAGCAAGGAATCGACACTGTCCTAGTGGACACCGCGGGAAGGCAGGAGACGAACAAGAACTTGCTCGCCGAGATGGAAAAGATTGTCCGCATCACGCGGCCGGGCCTAAAGCTCTTCGTCGCGGAGGCCATTGCCGGCGCCTCTCTCGTCACGCAGGTCAAGGCCTTCAACGAGAAGCTCAACATCGACGGCCTAATACTCACGAAGCTCGACTGCGACGCCAAGGGCGGCGGTTCCATATCCATCGCGTACGAGTGCCGGCTCCCGATATTCTTCGTCGGAACAGGCCAGGGCTACGACGACCTCAAGGAGTTCAACGACGAGTGGATAATCCGCAACGTGCTGGCCGAATGAATTTTATGAGTGAACCCCTACCATGAAGCTCGCAAAGCGCCGCTACCTCCTCGTGAAGATCGATTCCGCCGCTCCAGTGTCGGCAGGCGATGCCGAAGCCCTGTTCCGCAGCGCCGTCCTCGAGGCGTTCGGGGAGAAGGGCATCGCGGACTCCTCGCTCAAGCTGAAGGCGTTCAACGAGCCGGAGCAGCTGGCGCTTGTCCGCTGCTCGCTCGCGTTCCAAGAGCGGGCCGTCGCCGCGTTCGCCCTCAAGCGCCTCCACGACGGCCATGGCATCGCCTTGCGCCTGCAGAAAATCTTCGGCACCCTGAAGAAGGCCCGCCCGCTGTTCCCGGGCTTGTCAGCGGCGGTCCGCCGTCGCCAGCCGCAAAAGAAACCGTTTTAAACCGTGGGGCCGCGTGATTCTCACATGCGCCACCTCGCCGCAGCAGCCCTTCTAGTCGTCCTATTCGCCTCGCTGCTGCCTGCCGCCGACGTGGTCGAGATCAGGGACGCCCTCGCCCGGCGCGCCGACGTAATCGAGTCCCCGAGCGCCCCGAGGCTGAGCGGCTCCAGCCCGCTTGCCGCATTGACCCAGCCCGCCGCACCGGACGTCACACGGGCCCAGATAACCAACTTCCGCTGCTTTGCCACCAATTCAGACAATATCGCGGGCAATCCTTCCGTTGACTGTACCTCCCTGATAAAATCCGCGGTAAGCCGCTACAAGAAATGCCCCGAAGTCGACAGGGTGGCCCTTACCCAATGCACGATAAAGCAGGAGAGCAGTGGCGTTGCAAATGCAATGGGACCGTGGACAAAATACGGCTATGCAAAAGGCATGATGCAGCTTCTCGACTCGACTTTCAGCTGGATAAAGAATCTGTACCGCCTGGACATTTCACAGATATTCAATGCCGGCGACAACATCAATGCGGGGACCGCCTACCACGATTTTCTTTTGGTACGCTATAACTGCGACGTGGACTCGGCCATCACCGCCTACCACGCCGGGCAGGGGAATTTTGACGCTGGCAAGATAGGGCCGGATGGCAGGGAATACCATGCAATCGTATCCGGATGCTATCGTGGCACTGCCTAGTCCTTCTTCTTGCCGTGGAGCATGATCTGCGCGAGAAGGGCTTCCAGCTGTATCCTCTCGTTCGCGCCCTCGACGATGCGGAAGTCGTACTCGCCGATGCGGTCCACGAGCGCGACCTTGTCCTTGTCCGGCAGGGCCATGCCCGTTACCTCGCGGAAGACCTGCAGGATGACCTCCTCGCCGGACATACCGTACCTGAGCATTATCTCGTCGAGCATCTTCCGCGCGGCGTTGAAGTCGCCGTCGAGGGCGTGCCTTATCATCTTCTCCACTTCCTGGGGCCTCGCGCGGCTCGCGACGCGGAATATCTCGTCCGCCGTCACCTTCTCCGACACCGAGGCCGCGCCCTGTAGCGCGTTTATCGCCTTCCTCGCGTCGCCGTCGCTGACGTAGACCAGGGCATCGACGGCCTTCTCGTCGGCGGCGATTTTCTCGGCCTGCGTTATGTTGCGGACGATTTTCCTGACCTCCTCCTCGCTGAGCCTCGTGAAGCGGAAGACCGCGCACCTGCTCTGGATGGGTTCGATTATCCTGCTGCTGTAGTTGCATGAGAGTATGAAGCGCGTGTTGCCGCTGTACTTTTCCATTGTCCGGCGGAGGGCCTGCTGGGCGTCTTGCGTGAGCGCGTCCGCCTCGTCCAAGAATATGGCCTTGAATGGCACGTCCGAAAGCGGCAGCGTCCTCGCGAAGTCCTTGATTTTGGTCCGTACCACGTCTATGCCCCGCTCGTCCGAGGCGTTGAGCTCAAGCAGGCACTGGGACGTGCTGTCCCCGAATAGCTCGGCCGCCAGCGCCAGCGCGCACGAGGTCTTGCCGCTGCCAGCGGGGCCCGCAAAAAGCAGGTGGGGCGGGTTCCCGTTCTTGGCGAACGACTTGAGCTGGCGCACGACGGGCTCGTTGCCCACTACTTCGTCAAGCCTGTGCGGCCTGTACTTCTCTATCCACGGAACGAATCCGGCCATGCCCGCTTTCCCCCCCTGCAAACGCATGCACTAAACCGGGTTCAAGGTTTTAAACTCTTTGCCGGCTCAGCCCCTCCGGCGGATCAGCAGGACGCCCGCGCCCGCGATCAACGGAATGAGCAGCAAATCGAACTCGGGAATAGTCACGTTCACGTTGAAGCTGCTGCGCCGGACTGTGCAAGTGGCGGTCGTGCCGTCGCCGTTCCAGGGCGGGGTGTCGTTCGATAGCCCCGTAATCGTGTACGTCTTCGCTACGGGAGTCGAGAGGTTGAAGCTCATCAGGCCCGGGCTCACGCACTCCGTGTCCAGCGCGGGCCTTCCGTCGATGCTCACGTTCAGCCCGAGGCACGACGGAAGCGGCCCCCCTCCTTCGGTGAGGTTCTTGAAGTAGTTGGCCTTGACCGTCGAGATGCTTTTCGTGAAAACCGTCGGGCAGTGGAGGTAGATGACGTCCGCGGCCACACTTGCGGCGAGTGCGAGCATGAACGCGAGTGCCGCCGCTGTGTTACCGCGCATGAGAAAGCCCTAGGGCTAGGGCATATATAAACCTGCGGGGGTTTATCGGCGAGCCTACGGCTCTCCCCCCATGGTTTACTCTGGGAATCGAGAGAACTAGAGCTCTCCCACGCGCCTCTTGAGCTTGCGTTTCAGCCTCTTGCGCCGCTTCTTGATCCACTTCCAGCGCATGTGGCCCCGTTTTCTGTGGGATCAGCCCGTAAAACGGGCATGACCATTCCACTTCCTGGGCCGTGCACCCATCAAATACACCTCTCAATTCAGCATTTTTTCAATCCTGTCGACAACCTCCCTTGGGTCGGCCTTGATTTCGTGCTCCCAAAAACGCAATACTATCCAGCCGGCCGATTCCAGCTTTTTGTTTATCCTCGCATCCTTTTCCATAACATCCGGACGCCTATGCCAGTAGTCCCCGTCACAGAACACTGCAATCTTTTTTTCGGGGAATGCCTTGTCAGCTTGGCATGCGCCAAGAATCGGATATTGCTTGTAATGCCCAAATTCCCTTCGTGCCAGCTCCTCTTCGAGGAGCCTCTCCGGGAGAGTGTCCTTGACCGGCAGAACCTGTCTGAGCCGATGCGCCCTGAGGCTTCTAATTAGCCCAGGCGACCTTTTTAACATTATCTTCCGGCCCAATGAAATATGGCGCTTGTGCTGCTCGCTCTTTTTTCTCCCGATGACCGCCTCCCTTGGGTTCTTCGTCGATAACCCCATTCTTCTCATGTGCTTTACGAACGTTCCTCGTCGGATGCCAATTTCTTTCGCCATTGATTCAATCGTCCTGCCCTCGAACAAGTATTGTTCTTCGACCCATTCTTTCCTAATCGAAAACCTTTTCCTATTCCTAATTTCCCATGCTGAAAATAAATTTCGCCTCCCTACCCCCTTTTCCTTGAAGTTGCGAAGGACCGTTTTCAAATCATGCCCCAGAATCGAAGAGATTTCTCTCAGGCTTAACCCCTTATTCCAATAAAGGTCTGTAATCGTCTGTTCATCGAGTGTGATTTTCCTCATGCAGTTTTTCAAGATGTTCACCAATATTTTCTTTATTGAGCCGTTGTTCCGGTGCGAGACCGCCGCCGGAAGAGCATTAATAAATTTGCCTAGTCTAACGAGCATCTGCTGTTTGTTCCTAAGGTGATTCGTCCATGAAGCATTCCGTCAAGGACATCAAGCTCGCCCCACAGGGCAGGCTCAAGATCGAGTGGGCCGAGGGCCACATGCCCGTGCTCGCCGAGATCCGCGCGCGATTCGCGAAGGAGAAGCCGCTCAAGGGCGCCAGGATCGGCGCCTGCCTGCACGTGACCAAGGAGACAGCAGTCCTCATGCGCACGCTCAACGACGGCGGGGCCGAGGTAGCGCTCTGCGCGAGCAACCCGCTTTCCACGCAGGACGACGTCGCCGCCGCGCTTGCCGAAGAGGGGATGCCGGTGTTCGCCATCAAGGGCGAGAGCAACAAGGAATACTACGAGCACATCGACGCGGTCCTCGACATGCGGCCGAACATCTCCCTCGACGACGGCGCCGACCTCATCAACGCCATCCATACCAAGCGCACCGAGCTTCTCAAGGACATGATTGGCGGACAGGAGGAGACGACCACGGGCGTGATCCGCCTGCGCGCGATGGCCAAGGCAGGCGAGCTGAAGTACCCCGTCGTAGCCGTCAATGACACCCCCACCAAGCACCTCTTCGACAACCGCTACGGCACCGGCCAGAGCACGCTCGACGGCATAATCCGCTCGACGAACCTCCTTATTGCCGGCAGGACCGTCGTCGTCGCGGGCTACGGCTGGTGCGGCCGTGGCTTCGCCCTGCGTGCCAAGGGGATGGGCGCGCGCGTCATCGTGACCGAAATAGACCCCGTGAAGGGCCTCGAGGCGCGCATGGATGGCTACGAGGTCATGCCGATGCGGGAGGCCGCCAGGCTTGGCGACGTCTTCGTGACCGCGACGGGATGCAGGGATGTCATCACCACGGAACACTTCAAGCTGGTGCGCGACGGCGCCGTGCTGGCAAACACCGGCCACTTCGACTGCGAGATAAACGTGCCCGAGTTGGACAAGGCCTCGAAGTCGAAGCGCGAGATCCGGCCGCAGGTCGTCGAGTACACGCTGCAGGACGGCAGGAGGGTCAACATGCTCTCCGAGGGCAGGCTCGTCAACCTCTCTGCCGCCGAGGGCCACCCGTCGGAGGTCATGGACCAGAGCTTCAGCGACCAGGCGCTCGTCAGCGAATACCTGGTGAAGAACAGAGGCAAGCTGAAGCCGGGCGTGCACGAGGTTCCCACGCAGATCGACGACCTCGTCGCCAAGCTCAAGCTCAAGACGTGGGGCGTGGAGATCGACGTGCTGACTCCGGAGCAGCGGAAGTATCTGGAGGGCTGGCAGGAGGGCACCTGACGTTTTCCGCGGGCGGCGTCAGGCATCTTTAAATTCCGCGCCGGGGTTCCTTTCATATGCGCCGCGCCGGACTATTTGCTGCGATCCTCCTTTTTTCAACCGGGTTTGCATCGGGCACTACCCCCGAGGAGTGCACTGATTTGGGCTTCCACGTCTGCAGCTGGAGCCAGCGTTGCCCGGGCGGCAATTGGTACGGCGATTCCGCCGACCGCTGCTGCAGGGAATCCTGCCTGAACCCATGCGAAGACGATGGCGGTTTTTGCGGCCAATACTGCACCCTTTATTACCTCAATTGCTCCTTTCTGGGTACGGGTCATTGCGGACTTTCAGGAGCTTATTGCTGCACCGGCGAATGCGTCGACCGCCGTTCCATCCCGCTACTTATTACGGACATTTCGGCCAACGTCACATCGAATTCCGCCAACATCACGTGGATTACGGACTCGGAAGGAACATCAAAGGTCGAATACGGCCCAAACGACTCCTACGGGGACACCGGCCCGTATTCGATGGCCAGCGTGCTTTTTCATTCGGTCTTCATCGACGGGCTTGAAGCCAATACCGCCTACCATTACCGGGTTGCGACCTTCAACGGTTTCATCGAAAACTTCTCCGATGACGGTTCCTTCACGACCCTGCCAATCCCGCTGCCGCCTACTCCGACCCCGTCCCCTTCTCCGACCCGGATCCCGCTTCCGACCCCGACTCCGGTCCCAGCCCCGAGGCTGACTCCGGTGCCGACCCCCGAGTGCATGCCGGAAGGCAAGCTGGCCGCATGCTTCGAAGGCTTCTGCCCCGGGAAATACACGTGCACGATGGGCCGATGGACCCCTTGCGTGAAGAACAACTTGTGCTGCGGCGTCGACTGCGACGACGGCGACGACTGCACGTTCGACTCCTGCTCCGGCGGCGAGTGCACGCACGCCGATTCCTGCTCGGGGCAGCCTCCCCGGCATTTACCAACCGCGACGGCGACGCCGCTAGCCAACACCAGCGGGATTGAAGCGGAGGCCGCATACCTCGAATCCCTGATATCGCGGCTGCCGCCGGGAGAGGAGGCCGAAGAGCTCCACAAGCTGTCCGTCGAGGCCTGGGAACTATATCTTGCCGGAAAATACGGCGAGGCGCAGGAGAAGTGGAACACATTGTCTCAGCGCCTGAAGGAGGCCCTCGCCCGCACTCAGAACACTTCCTTCATGTACAACGTCGCCCTCGCCGGCGTCGCGGTCGCCGCGATGCTCGGCGTGCTGCTCTACGGCATGTTTGCCAACCGCAGCGCCCGGAAGGGCAAGGCCTCCGACGACCGGAAGAATGCCCTCGCGCGCGTCAATGAAATCGAGTCCGAGCGCATCCTCCTGATGAAGCGCTTCATGACCCGGGAGGTGGACTACGCGAGCTATTCCCAGCTGACCGGGGCGCTGGACAAGGAACTCCTCGAGCTCCGCGCGCGGCTGGACGAGCGCAAGTGACCGCATCCGATGCCGGCGACCCATCAAAGACTTTTTAAACGTATTTTGCCGTATTCAACTGTTCATCTGCTAAAACCAGCCAAGTCCCAAAAGGGGTAACCGCATGGACGCGCACCACGCAGCTCATCCAAAGGAGGAGAAGCACTTTTCGGCGAGCCTCGCCGAGCTCAAGCGCGAGGAGGAACTCGCGGCCAAACGGCTGGAGCAAGCCCGCAAGGACGCCGAAAAAATCGTGCTGGAAGGCCGGGAGGAGTCCCAAGGGGTCATAGCCGCGGCGAGGAAGAAGGCGGCAGAGGAGCGCCAGAAGTTAATCGACGCCGAGCTCAAGAAGATCCAGGCGGAGTGCGATAAGATACTTGCCAAGGCCGAGCGCGACGCCGCCAAGATCCGTTCCGACAAGGAGCCCAAGAAGGCCGCGGCGAAGCTTCTGCCCCTCGTCCTCGGGGGCTTCAAGGAGGAATAACCCCGCAACGCTGAATCCATATGCTTAGCCTCGAAGAGATGCAGAAGGTCCGCATTATCTTACCGAAGGAAAAGGCCGAGAGGGGCATCGAGGCCCTCTACGACTTCGGCGCCATAGAGGTCCGCGAATGCAAGGCCGGCGACCTCGACCGCCCCCTGCAGTCCTTCGAGCGGATTTCCGAGATGCTGATCAAGCTGCGCGCCGTCCAGAAGACGCTAGCCCTTTCCGGCGCGGCGGAGGCCCAGCCCGCAAGCCTCGCCGAGTGCTCGAGGCAGTACGCCTCGCTCCGCCTCGTCGAGCTCGACGGCATCCAGCTTCAGCGCGCGGACCTGAAGTCGAGGCGCGAGAGGCTGGCTTCCCGGCGCCAGGAGCTGCTCCCTTTCCGCATGCTCGTCGTTCCCCCGAAGGAGCTCGCCTCCGGCAGTTTGCGGTTCGCATACTTCAAGCTCAAGCCCGGCGCCTTCAAGGAGTTCAAGCTCGGCCTGAAGGACGTCGGCCACGAGCTTCTCGCGGTCAAGGACGGCCGGGACGAGTACGCGCTCCTCGCCTTCGACTCGCGTAGGGAAGCGGAGGCCAACGTTCTGGTGCTCAAGCACGCCTCCGCAGTCTATCCCCTCCCGCAGTCCTCCAAGCCGTTCGGCGCCGAGCTCCGGGACACCGACGCCGAAATCGCCTCCGTAGACAAGTCGATGCAGAGGCAGGACGCCCTCCAGCAGGAATACCTCAAGAAGAACGGCCAGCGCATCCTGACGCTCATCGCCCGGCTGGAAATCCTTGCGCTCAAGGCCGAGCTGCCGTTCAAGTTCGGCAAGACCAAATATTTCTCAGTCGCCGAGGGCTGGATCGAGAAGAAGAAGCTCAGGCCCTTCGAGGCCCGCATCGCAAAACTTCCGAACACGCTCGTCGAGACCGTGGAGACCTCAGAGGTGCCTCCCTCCAAGCTCGACAACCCGGCGCTTGTGCGGCCGTTCGAGTTCCTCGTCGAGTTCTTCTCGCTCCCCAAGAGCTACGAGATCGATCCCACGCTGTTCATCTCCATCTCCTTCCCCATATTCTTCGGCATGATCCTCGGCGACATCGGCTACGGCCTCGTGCTCTTCATAGCAGCGCTCGCCATCAAGCTCCGGTCCAAGAGCGTCCTGCTCAAGCGCATCGCGGGCATGCTCGCGCTCAGCGCGCTGAGCGCCATAGCCTTCGGATTCGTTTTCGCGGAGTTCTTCGGGCTCGAGCACATCTTCGGCATGGAACTGCATCCCATGCTCCACAGAATCGAGGAGTCCGCGGCGCTCATCAACCTCTCCATTTTCATCGGCGCGCTGCACGTCGCCGTCGGCCTCGTCATCGGCGCAGCTGTCAAGGCCAGGGAGAGGCACTTCGGCCACGCCGTCGCAAAGCTCGCATGGCTCTGGGTCGAGCTCTCGCTAATCGCGCTCGTCGTCCAGTTCTCGGAGATATCGCTGCTCGAGTTCCTCAAGCCGCTGGGCGCGGTCATTCCCTACCCGTTCTCCGCGGCCCTCATGGTTCTCTCGCTCGCGCTCATCGCCAGGCTCGAGTCTCCGACTAACCTCCTCGAGCTGCCGGGGCTCATCAGCAACGTGCTCTCCTACCTCCGTATCGCGGCGCTCGGCATCGGAGCCGTCGTGCTCGTCATGATCATCAACCAGCTCCCAGTTGACTTCGACCGGTTCTTCGCGATGGCGACCCTGCAGCAGCCCTTCGACCTCGGCTTCCTCTTGTCCTTTTTCGCTTTCCTCGCCATCCTTGTCATCGGCCACATCGGCGCGCTCGCGCTCGGCATGTTCGAGGCCGCAATCCAGACGCTTAGGCTGCACTATGTCGAGTTCTTCAGCAAGTTCTACGAGGGCGGCGGCATGCCGTTCAAGCCCTTGAGGAAGGACGCCTTGGATTAGTCGGGGGATGCGAGGGGTTTTAAAATTTTAAACCAGGAACAACTGGGAAGGGGTGTTTTGTATATGGTTGAATTGTCCGGTGGCCTCATCGGGCTCGGAGCGGGCCTCGCGGTCGCAGGCGGCGCTCTCGCGACGGCTTGGGCCCAGTCCGCAATAGGGTCCGCTGGCATGGGCCTGATGGCCGAGAGGGAGGGCAGCTTCACGAACGTGCTCATCCTCGTCGCCTTGCCCGAAACCATGGTCATCCTCGGATTCCTCATCGCGTTCTTCCTCATCGGGAAGATTCCCGGCGTAGAATAGGGGGAAGACTGCGAAAGGGGAAAAAGGGGGGTAAGAGAACGCATGACGCTGGCCAACCTCAAGGAGGATCTCCACCGCAGGGTCGCTGCCGAAACAGCGGCACTCGAGGAGCAGGCGCGCGCGCAGGCGCGCAGCGAGCGCGAGCTCGCGGAAGGGGAGGCTGACGCGATCGTCGACAGCGCCAGGCACGAGGCCTCGGAGTACGCCTCCAAGGAACGCATGAGGGTCTCCGCGGCGAACATCAAGGCCCGGCGCATGGTCCAGGACGCCCAGTTCGGCCTCGTGCAGGACGTCATCGGGGAACTCCGCGCGCTGCTGGCGAAGTCCGCTGCCGACCGCAAGAAGTACAAGCCCGTCTTCGAGCGCCTCGCGAGGGACGCCGCCGCGAAGGCGGGCAAGGACTGCGTGCTGCTCGCCAACAAGGAGGACCTCCAGCTCGCCCGCCAGATCGCGAGGGCCTCGGCCAAGCCCATCGAATGCATAGGCGGAGCAGCCGCGCTCTCGGAAGACGGCAGGGTCAAGATCGACAACACGTTCGAGGCGATCCTCGAGGAGCACGACGAGGAGATCCGCCAGAGGGCATACGACCTCCTGTTCAAGTAGCCGCTCAACCAGTGGTACCGAAATGGACCTTCATTACTCGTACGCCAACGCCCGCATAAAGGGCATGAAGAGCAAGCTGTTCCAGGACGGCAAGCTCCGCGAGCTCCTCGACGTCAGGAGCATCCCCGAACTCATAGAGCTGCTCGAGGAGAGCGGCTACCGCGAGTCCTTCGTCTCCATGTCGACGAAGTATTCCGGCATGGAGCTCGTCGTGCGCGCGCTCAAGGACGACTTCGAGAAGACGCTCCGCAAGGTCGTCGACGTCACCCCCGAGTCCGGCAGGGAAATGCTCAAGGCGTTCCTCCGCGAATACGAGATAGGCAACATTGCCACCATACTGTCCGCGAAGGCGACCGGCGCCGAGGTCAAGGACACTGACCTCATCATATTGAGCGACGAAAGCAGGCGCAACCTCGACAAGCTCACCGCCGCCCGCTCTCTCACCGAGGCCGTGAAGGAGCTCCAGTTCTCCGAATACGCCGCGGCATTCTCCAAGGTCTTCGTGGAATACGACCGCACGAGGGACTTCCGCGTCCTCACGCGCGGGCTCTACGCCTACCACAACAGCAGGCTCGCCGCCCTCGCAAGGACTACAAAGAACCCCCTCGTCAAGAGGTTCGTCCGGCTCAAGCTCGAGCTCGGCGACCTCATGCTCCTGCTCCGCCTGAAGAGAAGCGACGCCGCCGCCTCCGCGATGCCCTTCCTTACGCTGAAGAGCAGCGCGCTCCTCCGCGAGCTCGACGCCATGACTGACTTCCACAAGATCCTGGCGCGCCTCAAGGCGCGCGACAAGAAGACGGCCTCCGCCGTCGAAGAGGCCAGCAAGGCTGACTCGCTCATCCCGCTCGAAATCGCGCTCGAGAGGGACTTCGTCGCCACCGTCTTCCGCCAGACGCGCGTTTCAGTGCTGGACATCAGCACGATAGTCGGCTTCCTCTTCCTCAAGCAGGAGGAAGTCGGCACGATCCGCAAGATCGCGTACGCCAAGCAGTTCGGCTTCACGGAAGACCTCAAGAGCATGGCCTTCAGCTTCGCCGCATGAGCGGCATCGCCAGAGTGGGATTCAGATGGACAAGATAATGGTTCTCGGCGGCAGGGACATGGTGCAGGGCTTCCAGCTCGTCGGCGTCACCGAGGCGTTCCGCGTCGAGCCGGACGCGGCCGAGGCCAAGCTCCTCGAGCTCCTCCAGCGCAAGGACGCCGGCATCCTCGTGATTCAGGACGACTTCCTCGCGCGCATGTCCGCGAAGACGAAATACCTCGTCGAGACGGCCTCCAAGCCCGTGGTAGTCCCGATCGGCCTGACCTCGGGCGCGTCCAGCGAGAACCTGCAGGCGATGATAAAGCGCGCCATCGGGATCTCCCTCGAGAAGTGAGCCGCCTGCCTGGCCGCCTCCCCTTGCCCCCCGGAATATTTTATTAAACCCCCGCGATTTCTACTTGCATGGACGGCTCCACGCGCGCAACGATTCTGCTCGCCCTGCTTTTATCCGCAACCGCGCACGCATTGAGCGACAACCCGACGGTGAAGGCCGTCCTCTACGTCCCGGAGCGCGCCCACGGCTCATACTCGCAAGATTATGTCATCCCCTTCATCCAGTCGAATTACGACGCCGCCATCGGCAACTGGCAGACCTACTACGATGTCCTGTTCCGTCACAATCCATCTATGGAAATCGCCCAGAACCTTTCGCTGGCATATTTCCCCGCAGGCGACGGCTCGGCCTTCACGCAATACTTCCACGACCACCAGACAGTTGCCCTCGAGGGCGTCTTCCTGCACTACAAGTGCGACACCACGGTCAACGGCGTCGTCGTGCCTGGCTGCAACCCCGTCGGCAGCCTGCCGCCGACGCAGTGCTCCGGCACGCCAGCAGCAGGATGCGAGAGGTCCTCTGCCCTCTCCCCTTCAGATTCCCGCGTGCCCGACCCTCAGGCCCACAACCAAGCCGCCGGCTGGAAGGCAGCCAACCTAGAAAGCGTTCCCTACAGGGAGTACTGGTTTTGGCAAGCCAACCGCACGCTGAAGGCCCTAGCCGGCTATCACAGCTACAACATGTTCACTGTTTACGCGGGGGACGCGTTCTACGAGCCCGGCGGGATTCCTTTCCTGAACCAGACCATCGAATACTTCGGCGTCATGGACGGCGACTCCCTCCATCCCCGCAACGCCCAAGCCACGGCGCTGATTAACCGGTTAAAACAGGATTTGCAGTCTTATTCCCAGCTCAACGTCAATTTTTTCCCTGACGCGAAGAGCCTCGGATTCTTCCCACGGGCAAGCGCAAACCTCGCGTGGCTGCTTTCCAATTTCTACAGGTTCTCCGTGTCCCGGTGGGTTTCCCCGCTGAGCCGAGGCGAGGCCGGCACGCCATCATGGCAGGAGGACTGCCCGCAGCTGAAGGACGCGTGGAACTACTCCAATGATTTGGGGCACCCGGTTTTCCCGTTGACGCTGAACTACCCCCTTGACGCAAATTCGAACAGGACGCGCGCGTTTTCGGCTGCAAAATACTACCTTCTATCGAACGACCACTTGTTCTACGGCTACAGCGAGGACCCTTCCGGCGCAAACATCCCGTTCTCCCAGTGGAATCCCATGCTGGACGTCGATCTGGGCGCGCCCGCGCAGAATCGCCCGGGAATGGTCGACTTCCGGGGCGACGAGGGCACGAGCCTCTTCTTCAATTATTATCCGCAAACCCCGTGGTACTGTTCCCTGAACGCGTCGCAAGGCGCGGTATTGGCGCGGCATTTCGAGAACGGCGGGGTGATGGCGAGGTGGAAACCATACCCGGACCGGGAGACGGCGCTCGAGAACAACTGCCCTTGGGAAAAGTGTTACGCGTCATACGTTGATCCGCAGCTTTTCTGGTTCTCCGACGTCTTCGGAGGTTATCCGCAAGATTTCTACGTCTTGCAGCCGGACGGCTCGATTCCTCCCGAGCTAGTTGACCGCATTTCGCTCCGCACGAACGAGGCAGCGATACTCCTCAAGGCCTGCCCGGACGGTGTTGCCGCCGCCACGTGCGGCTGCGGGGGGGAAATACTCGATTCCCAAACTTTTTTCTGCTGCAGCGGGACAGCGTTCCAAGAATCCGAATCCGGCTTTTGTACGGGGGACGGCCAGTGCACCATCCGGCTTGTCAATGTTTCCGCGTATTGTGAAAACCCGGGGACGTGCCAGTCCCGGTGCGTGCTCCCCTCATACAATGCCACTCCCTCCCCGCCGTCGCCGACGCCCGCGCCTTCTGCCTCCCCAGCTGCGAATGCCAGCCCGTCCCCCGTCCCGCCCTCCCCACCCAATTCCTCTGCCACAACCTCTCCTTCCGTCACCCCGCGGGGTGAGGCGTCGGACACCCCGGAAAACGACTTGGGCTCCCACGGCCCCATGCCCGGCCTTTACATACCCACCTTGGAAGCGTCGGACCGGCACGCGCCGCAGGCGCAGGACCGCATCCTGATCCCGGCCGGCGGCGGGAACGAATCTCGGAGCCAGGCGGCATTCCTGCTTATTGCGGCCGCAGCGGTGCTCGCAGCCGTGCTGGCCTTCCACTGGATTTCGGCGAGCCGCCCACGCGGCGTTTCCCCCAAGGAGAAGGAGCGGCTCGCCGGCGAGCGCGTGCGGCAGATTGAGGCCGAGCGCGTCCAGCTCATCAAGAAATTCATGCGGCGCGAGATGGATTATGCTGCCTACGCCCGCCTTTCCGGCGAGCTCGATAAGGAACTGATGGACATCCAGGCGCGCGCCGGAGAGAGGTGACTGTCCGATAATTCCCTGAAAACCACGAGAAGCCAAGCAACGCCGAGAGTAAACCCCGCCCATACTACAAAAAGCGAACCACCGCATCTGGGCTTAATCGGATGCTCTCCGGAGAGATAGCATTAAAAGATGTCGTTCCCCTCACCTTACCCGTGCAGGGGCGTTTCCCTGCAACAGCAGTCTCGGGTGAGCCGCATGGCAGTAAAAGCCTTCGTCGTGTCTCTTTTCGTTTTTTCGGTGCTCGTCTGCCTTGCGCCCCCCGCCGCCGCGGCAGTCCAGTCCGCGCCCGCGGGCCTCTACCGGTGCACGGACATCTTTTCCAGCGGCTCGACGGACGTTCCGGACTTCGCGTGGTTCGGCACGCACAACAACGCCTGCGCCGGCGACTCGAGATTCGACTCGCGCACGGACTTCGACGACTCGGGCTGCACGGACGCCGTCGACTTCGAGATTTTCAAGAAATACTATGCCGGCGGCGTCGGCGTTCCCAACT
This sequence comes from Microcaldota archaeon, assembly GCA_043806595.1. Classification (GTDB taxonomy): domain Archaea; phylum Micrarchaeota; class Micrarchaeia; order Norongarragalinales; family SBBD01; genus JAZDGU01. The sequence continues at coordinate 2,233 of JAZDGU010000042.1, read as the reverse complement.
CTCAGAACCCTTACTGCGTCAACGCCGGCAGGCAGATTGCCCGCAAGTGCCCGGACATCGATGCCAACGGGAAGGTGGATGCAGTGGACTTCACGCTTCTCGTCCGCACTTTAAACAAGAAATACGGCGACTCCGGCTATGACGCCAAGGCGGACTTCGATTCCGACGGCGGCGTCGACGACGTCGACAAGGCCATCTTCGCGCAGTACAACAATGCCGTGCTGCCGAAGCTACCCTACTGCCCTCAGGCCCGCGCCATCCCCACTCCCACTGCCACGCCCACCCCAGCGCCGGCTGGCCCCGACCTCGCTATCATCAGCCTGACGAAGGAGCCCGCGACCGTCACCGCAGGCGTGCCGGTAACCCTCAGGGCCGTCGTCAAGAACGTCGGCACGACCTCCTTCCAGCCCCGGCTCATCGGCTCGCAGTACAAGACATTCTGCGTCTGGTGGACGAAGTCCACGGAAATCAACTACTTCAAGGAATCCTGCCTGACCGCTTCCGACCCCGCGGAATACTTCCGCCCCGGCGCCGAGTCGACGCTGACTTCCACGCTCACGATCGACGCCGGCAAGACCGTCGAGGTCACTGCAAGCCTCGACATCCCCAACCGGCCTTACAACCTCGACTTGGAGTCGACCATGGCGAACAACGTCAAGAAAATCACGCTTTCAACCTCCTCGACCACGCCTGGCCCCTACGTCAAGAAGACGTACACCGGCGACGGCAGCTACGTTCTCCATCCCGGCGATTCGCTGTATTCGAGCAACGGCTACAGGCTCGTGCTCCTGGAAACCGGTAGGACGGGCACGGTCCCGAACCAGAAAAGCGTCGCCGGCTTCTTCTTCACCCCTCCCGGCGGCAGCTTCTCGCCCTTCGGAGTCACGGAAAACTCGGTCCACGACTTCACTTCCATGGCCGCGAGCCGCCCGCTCAAGGTAACCATCGGCGCCATTACCGTCTCTTCTGACCCCGCCACCGCGACCGTCAAGACTTCCGTGCTATCCACGTGCAGGACCAACTCCGACTGCGCCTACTTGTCCTCGTCCTCCACCTGCGACACTGCAAACCACCTTTGCGTCACGCCCTCCATAGTCGACACCGGCGGATACAAGTGCACCGACATCTTTGGCAGCGGCCGCACCGACGTGCAGGACTTCGCGTGGCTCGGCCAGCACAACAACGTGTGCAGGGGCGGGGCCAAGTACGACCCGCGCGTCGACTTCGATTCCGACGGCTGCACGGACGCCGTCGACTTCGAGATATTCAAGCTCTACTACGCCGGCGGCGTCGGCGTTCCGAACGCCCAGAACTTTTACTGCGCCAACGCCGGCCGGCCGATTCCGCGCAAGTGCCCTGACCTCACCGGCGACGGGAAGATTTCCGCGACCGACTTTACCGTGTTTACCCAGTCCTACAAGAAGTCGCCGGGACAGCAGGGCTTCACCTCGCGCGCGGACTTTGACGGCGACGGCCAAGTGAACGATGTCGACAAGGCCATCTTCGAGAAATACTACCGTACTCCCGCGCTGCGCGAGCCTTACTGCAAGTCCTGCAAGGCAAATGCGGACTGCGCCCGGGGCCAGACATGCAACGCCGCGGAGAACATGTGCGTTACTCCGTACGTCCCGCCCGAAGTCAGGTGCGTTTCCTCCGCGGACTGCCAGCCCGGCCAGGATTGCGTTTCCGGCGTCTGCGCCAGCAGGCCGCCCGCAAGTTCCGCCGACCTCGTGGTCTCCGCGGTCGCCGTTACTCCCTCCGGGGGCGGCGCGCAGCTGGTCACGGCTACCATCCGGAACGCCGGAACGTCTGGAGTGTCCGCAAGGGCCTTGTGCAACCGCCTCCTCGTCTTCAAGGATACGATCAACGGCGCGAGGGTGTTCGATTCTGCAGTTTCCGAGACTTGCCCGCAGAGGACGATCGCGTCCGGGTCTTCTGTCACCGAGGAATGGACGGTCCCCGGCCTGCAGCCCGGAACGTACGCGCTTCGCGCCCGCGCCGACTGGCGCGGCTACGTATCCGAGGCAAACGAGGACAACAACTATCTTGACAAATCCTTTGCCGTCGGGGGCACCCCCGCGCCGTCGTGCGAGAGCGTCGCCGATGGCGTTTCTGTCGTGAGGGGTGAAGGCGGGTGTGTTACGGCGTCCAATGGGGTCTTCGTCAGGGTGGTTAGGATTGAGCAGGTTCGGGATTACGACAATTATCCGACGCGGCCTGTTTATGTGAATGT
>JAZDGU010000041.1:0-16470 GCA_043806595.1 Microcaldota archaeon | reverse complement strand
CGGAAGCCAGTCCGACCGAGGAGCGCAAACGACTTCCGTGTTGATGAGTTTCTTTCAAACGGCAAGGTTGCGGGAAGAAAACTTTACCGATTTCATGCAGGAAATGGCGCAAAACCGCCTACAAAACTAAACCGATACGAAAATAGAAATAGGGCGAACTTCGGCAACGGTATCTTTTGGAATTTTTCGGCTATTTTATGCCGATATATAACGATTAAGGGTTAGCCGTTATTAAGGATATTTTGGGGGCGAATATTTTCCGCAATTCCCCCGGAGGGTTGGCCTTGCGTCGGTTATTGAAATAATTACCCCCCTGAATTGGAACGCGGTTTTCCGGGGTCAGATCTTTTCGCTGTGTGTGCGGGTATCGGCGACTGCCTTGGTCCTAGTTACTTCGAGGCCGTCCTGCTTCTGCTGGTAGCGGAACAGCTTGAGCGCCTTCTCCCCCTTCGTGTCGTTCATGGCATAATTATGGACTCTCGTGTTATTAAGGGGGTTGCAGGGGGTTGGTGGAATGAGGGCTGGGAGCAATTGCGCTCCGGCAAGAGTTTTTAACCCCAGGATTTCATTCATTCCCAAATGGGTCTTATGCGAAGGGCGGCAGTTGCGGCACTGGCATTAGGGCTTCTGATATCCGGCTGCGTGTCCGCTCCGCAGGAGGCCGGCGGCATGCCAAAATCCACTTTTTCGCCTTCCGACGAGATCAGGTTCCAGGACGTCGAGCTGCGCTCGCAGGACGGCACAAGGCTTTCGGGCACGTTCCTTGAATACCCGGATGCAAACGATTCCGTCGGCGTGCTTTTTTTGCACATGCTAGGCTCGGAGAGGACGGCATGGCGCGACCTGCAGGCGTCGGTCCCGCACCCGTCGCTGGCCGTCGACTTCCGCGGCCACGGAAACAGCGAGGGCGGCCTGAAGGCGTTCTCCGACTCGGACTACGCGAAGTTCGTCGACGACGCCAGGGCGGGAGTTGAATTCCTGGCTTCAACCGGGGCGACCCGTTTCTACGTCGCCGGAGCGAGCATCGGCGCCAACTCTGCGCTTGCGCTTGCCTCCTCCGACCCGCGCGTGGAGAGGATTGCCATGCTTTCGCCGGGTTTGGACTACCACGGCGTGAAGACCGAGGGCCTGCCTGAATCCTTCAAAGGAGAATCTCTTTACGCTGTTGCCGGGGGCGACGAGTACTCGCTGGCTTCAACTAAGCGGTTATATTCCTCGGCCAGCCAGCCAAAGGCAATTGAGACGTTGAAGGGCAATGCGCACGGCACCGGCATGCTCAACGACCGCGATTTCTATGACGCGCTCGCGGAATTCCTGGAGTGAGAATTGCATGAGAAAGAAGAACTTCCACGCGCTCGTCATCCTTGCCGCTTTCGTGCTCGCGGTGGCGCTGGGATATTTTGCTGTGCCGGTGCCGAAGAGCATCGCCTTCTCGGCGCCCGCAATCACTGAGGACGGCAAGGGCAGGCTCGTGGGATTCAGGATGTCCCTCCAGCCCGGGCCGGGCAGGCTGCTGATAAACGTGGAATCCGTCGCATACCGCGAGGACACCGACTCCGCGCTCCGCAAGGCGCGTTCGGCCGCGGAGAACTACCTCGGCGTGAGGCTGGCGAACTACGACATCGTGCTTGACGTAGAGTCGGACGGCTTTCGCGAGGTATCCGGGGAAAGCGCGGGAGCGCTATTTGCGGCCGCGCTCATCGCGCTCGAATCCGGCAGGAAGCTCAATCCGGATGCGGCAATCAGCGCCGTGCTGGACGAGGAGGGCATCCTCCAGCCCGTCGGCGGCATAGAGGAGAAGATCATTGCCGCGGAGCGCGCCGACCGCTCGGTCTTCGTGGTTTCCGGGGGCCAGTCGGTGCGCTTCGAGGACGAGCTCGCGAGGAACATCACCATCCGCCGGGCGTATTCCATCCGGGACGCGCTGCCCTACGTCCTATCCTGAGCGGCTTTTTTCAACAAGGCGTGCGCCGCCTCCATCGACTTTATAAGCGCTTTTTCTTTACTTGTAATGTTAAGAAACACTCCGTCTCTTTCCCAGCGCGAATCAACCTCGGCGTGACTTCCAAGAAGCCTAATTTTTTTCCTGACCGCTTGCTCGTGCTCGGACGGAATCGCCAAGTGGACTGAAAAGCTGCGAGTGTTTACTCTTGCCCCGAGATATTTGTCTGTGAGCGCGGACACTTGGCTCGGCTTTGCCTTGTGACCCTCGACCATCTCCTTGAACGCCTCCTCGATTGGCATGAAACCACCTCTACTCGGGTAATGAACCTTTGCGTTGACGGATTTTTAATGCCTTTGGGCTGAGAAATCCTCGGCTTTGAAGCCGATGGATGAATCAGCCCGCGATTTTTACTCTTGTTGCATCTTCGAATTACCTAGCGGCGGCGCGGCCCGGCTGCCGCCGGGCCAGTAAGTGCGCCGCCGTTGAGGTAATCGCATGAGCGGTTCGGTTAGCGAGAGCTTGGCGCGTAACGCGCACAGCGTCGGGCAGTCGGCGTTCCACTTCGAGTGGTGTCCGAAATACCGCTTCGCAATCTTCAGCGAAGCGGTCATATTAAAGGCTTGCGAGGAGAGCCTTCGCCGTGCCGCAGCACGGCACGGCCTAGAGCTAATGGAATTGAGCGTAATGCCTGACCACGTGCACGCCATTGCCGTGGTCCCGCCTACGCTCTCGATTTCGAGCGCAATGCAGTACTTGAAGGGCGCGTCAGCGCACGATTTGTTCGCTCAGTTTCCGAAGCTGAGAGAGCGATACTGGGGAGGACACTTATGGTCTCCCGGCAAGTTTTATCGCAGCGTCGGCGACACGACGCTGCAAATCGCCCGCCACTACGTTAAGTACGACAACGACCCGCACCAAAGGTCGCTGTCAAACTACTCGTAAAAACCCCACTCTCGCCCAAAACGGGCGAGAGCCAGCCTCGCCCCGAGGCTGGCCCTTCAGGGTGGGGATATTTATACTGTGCCTGGGCGGGGGGGCGGTCAACCGAGCTTCTCGCGGATGCGTCGGTCGCGCCTGCCGGCCTTCCTCCTGCCGTTTTCCTCGGCTTCCCTGTCGAATTCCGCGGCGCCGACCTTCTGCAGGAAGCACAGGAAGCCCGTGAACTGCATGCCGACGTTCTCCGGCCTGCAGCCGTAGCTGCGTATCTTCCACTCCCGCTCCTGCACCTCGACGGTCCTCGCGTGCCTGAGCTTGAGCCTCGCGGCCTCCGCCGCGAAGCGCTGCACCTGCTCGACGTTCGGGAAGTAGCCCGCAATCCAGCCGTGCATTTTGAGCGCCTTCTCGGCGTGGGCAAGCGCCTTCTCCGCGTCCGCGAGGTCCAATGTAATCAAATCCACGCCTTCCTCGTCGAATCCGTGCATCGCGTCCTTCTCCTTGACTTCCACGACGCCGTCCAGCCCCGCCCTCCTGACGTTGCCGCGCGCGAGCTCGGCGAAATCGGGCCGGTTCTCGTACGAGATGACCTTCCCGCCGGGGGCGACGACGCTCCCCAAAAATATCGCTAGCCAGCCGCTGCCCGTCCCGGCGTCTATAACGGAATCCCCGCTCCTCACGCCGGTCTGCGCGACTATCGCGCCGGCGTCCTTCGGGGAAACGACCTGCGGCCCGCGCTTCAGTTTCCTCCATATATGCGTGTCGAGCATTTTTTTCACTCCCGCGAACGTGCTGTATTATTAACCTGACCGTGCCAGTGTATTCTAGTTTCAGGGGCACGGATTTATTATAGTCTTTGCATCCTCCCCCAGAACAGGGTCGAAATGCCGAATGGCGAAAATCGAGAAGTCCGAGCTTGAGCAGATAATCCAGATGCTGGACGTCATGGTGCAGGACAATTCCATCCCGCGCAACGTCCGCGCGAGGCTACAGGAGGCCCAGGGCAAGCTCAAGACCGGGGAGGAGGTCGACGTGGCGATTTCGTCGGCGGTTTACGCGCTCGACGAGGTCAGCAACGACATCAACCTCCCGATGCACGCGCGCACGATGATCTGGAGCCTGATGAGCGAGCTCGAAGGCCTCAAGAACAGGTAACAGGCAACCCCGTCTTGAATCCGTTTTATAAATCCCGCAGCGCTAGCAATCTTGCAGGTTGCAAAGCCAATGGATTTCCTCATGCTGAACCCGTTGACACCTCAGGGGGACGCCTTCGGTTTCCCCCTACGCGTGTCGCCTCTCCCCCTTCCCCAATGGTGAAAAAATGGATTTCCTCATGCTGAACCCGTTCTTCTTCCCGTACCAGGGCGGCACGGAGAAGCACGTGCTGGAGGTGTCCCGCAGGCTCGCCAAGCGGAACGACGTAACCGTCCTGACGGCGCAGGTCCCCGGCACGAAGAAATTCGAGGAACTCGACGGCGTCAAGGTCAAGCGCGTGCCGTGCATGATTTTCAGCGAGCTCCCCAAGCCCGTGCCTCCGCCGGCGCCGGTATCCCCGTTCTTCCTCTCCGCGCTGCTCGCGGAGACCGGCAGGCACGACGTCTTCCACTTCCACAACCGCTTCTTCTACACGCTCCTCGACGTCGCGGTCTCCAAGCGTATCGGGAGGCAGAAGGTCGGCTGGACGCTGCACAACGCCCGCCTCAAGGGCATCGACCCCGCGACCGACTTCTTCGGCGACCTCTACGACTGCGTCATCGGCAAGAAAATCCTCGGCGCGTGCCACGCGCTCGCCGCGGTCAGCGCCAACACCATGGAAATCACCGCCCCCAAGCCGTTTCTGGGCAAGTCGCGCGTGATCTACAACGGCGTCGACGTCGACCTCTACCACCCGCGGAACAAGGAGGAGGACGTCCGCAAGCGCTACGGGCTGCCCCAGAAGAGGCTCATCCTGAGCATAGCGAGGCTAATGCCCCAGAAGGGCTTTTCCTACCTGCTCCAGGCCTTCGCGAAGATTCGCGAGGAGGAGAAGGACGCCGCGCTCGTCATTCTGGGCAAGGGGCCTCTCGAGGCCGTGCTGAGGCAGGAGGCCTCGAGCCTCGGCATCGCCAAGGACGTCTTCTTCATCACGCAGAAGATCACCGAGGCCGACCTCACGCAGCTCTATGCGGCGTGCGAGTTCTTCGTCCTCGCGTCCGTCTGGGAGCCGTTCGGGATGGTCGTGTGCGAGGCGATGGCCGCGGGAAAGCCCGTCATCGGCAGCGACATCGGCGGAATCCCCGAGATAATCACGCCCGAGTGCGGCTTCCTCGCCGAACCCCGCAACATCGGCGACCTGCAGAACAAGATCCAGAGGCTGCTCGACGACGAGGGCCTTCGCAAGAAATTCAGCATCGAGGGCCGAAGGCGCTGCGAGAACCGCTTCACGTGGGACCAGTCCGCGAAAGGCTATGAAGAACTCTACCGGCAGGTCTTCGAGGGCTAGACGATTTCCAGCAGCTGTTCCAGTTGCGTGATTTTCCAATCCGCCTCCAGCTTGCCGCCGGCTTCCGGCTCGAGTGCGATGCATTTCATGCCCGCGCGGTGCGCCGCCTCGACGCCGTTCGCCGCGTCCTCGACCACGACGCATTCCTGCGGTTTGACGCCGAGCAGCTCGGCCGCGCGCAGGAAGACGTCCGGCTCGGGCTTGCCCTTTCCCACGTCGTCGAAGCATACGATCGCGGCGAATTCCTTCGCCATCCCTATTTTTTCGAGCGCGAACTCGACGAACCTGCGCTTGCTGCTCGAGGCCACTGCGAGCTTGAAACCCCGACTCTTCAGCTCGGCCACGGCCTCGGGCGCGCCCTTGACCGGCTCCAGGCTCTCCTTGAGGGCGTCCATGAGGCGGTCCTCCATGACCTCGTACCATCTGCCGACCTCCGCACCGCGGCCGAGCGGCTCCAGCACGGACCTCATCATGACCGTCGACGGCATGCCGCTGTACGAGTGCAGGTATCCGTCCGACACCCGCACGCCGGCGGCCTCGAGGGCGTGCTTCTCCGCGAGGAAGTACGCGTCCAGCGAGTCCGCGAGCACCCCGTCCATGTCGAATATTACCGCCTTGAATCTCATGCCGAATACCTGTTGCGTAATTTTCATGGGCCCGCCGGGATTTGAACCCGGGACATCCAGTTCTCCTAGTCCCCTGCCCGCGGCGCGCTGCGCCGGGGAAGGCGTCGTATAAGACCTGCGCCCCCTGCCCTGCTTGACGGCAGAGGTTGGCGCTCTGGACCAGGCTGAGCTACGAGCCCTTGGCGATTCATTGGGATAATTAACAAATATAAAGAGGCTTGCATTGGTATCTCCGGACCGTGTTCCCGTTGTTGTGGTGGTGTGCTTATGGCAGGCCTGTTCGATGAATTGAGCGCGAAGGATTACCTTTCTCTTGCCAACGCCGCGAGCGGCTTCATCGCGATCGTGTCGGCTTTGCTGGCGTATTCCTTCGCGAAGTATTTTTACGCGCCGTTCTTCTTCCTGCTGGCGGCGCTCTTCTTCGACTACATCGACGGCTTTGTCGCTAGGAAGACTGGGAAGGGCAACGCGCTCGGCATCCAGCTGGACTCGCTTGCCGACGTCGTCTCGTTCGGCGTGTTCCCGGCGGTGCTCGTGTCCGTCTTCAACTTCAATTCCATCTTCGCCGTGTCCTTCTCGGTGCTGTTCCTTGCGGCGGGAATCCTGAGGCTCGCGCGCTTCAACCTGCAGAAGGAGAAGGGCGTCTACTACGGCCTGCCGATACCCGCGGCGGCGTTTCTCGTCGTGTCCGCGTTCTACCTCCAGTCGTATCTCGCGCCTTCCGCGGACTGGCTTCTGTACGCGGCGGTGCTTGCCTGCGCGTGGCTCATGCTCGCCGGCTTCCGCGTGAAGAAGCCGGGCTTCGCCTGAGCGCGCCTCAGGCCGGAGTAGCCTTAAAAAACTCTGCCGTCTCAAGAATGCCGCAGGGCGTTTGCAAATGAACCGAATCAAGAGCGGCATCCCAGGCCTCGACGACCTGATCGAGGGCGGGTTCCCGGAGTCCTCGAGCATACTCCTGTCCGGCGGCCCGGGCTGCGGCAAGAGCATCATGTGCCTGCAATACCTCTACTACGGGGCGCGCGACTACGGCGAGCGCGGAATCTACATAACCCTCGAGGAGGGCCCGCACAACCTGTGGTGGAACATGCAGCGCTTCAAGTGGGACCTTCTTCCTTTGGAGAAGCAGGGCCTGCTCAAGATTTTCAAGTTCGAGCCGAACCTCGACATGAAGGACGACATCGAGGGCCAGACCAAGAGGATCCTCGACAAGGCCCGCGAGCTCCAGCCCAAGCGGCTCGTCATCGACAGCATCACCGCGTTCTCCTTCTGGATCGACGACCCGGCGAAGCTGCGCTACGCGATTTACGTCCTCATCGAAGAGCTCCGCAAGCTGAACGTCACCACCATCCTCACGTCCGAGACGGCGGGCGGCAAGCAGGACATCTCGCGGTTCGGCGTCGAGGAATTCCTCACCGACGGCGTCATCCAGGCGTTCTTCTACCCGCCGCACCGTTCCGTGTTCGTGCGCAAGATGAGGGGCACGGACAACGACAAGCGCGTCCACCCGTTCGAGATCACGGACAACGGCATCAGCATCGACGCCCGCGAGGAGATCCTCTGGGAGAGCCTGCACTGATCTTCCGCGGTTCAATTGGTAATTGACTTGCATCCCCCCGGCCGCGATTCTGGTGAAGGCGCTTTCGCTCTCGCAGCGGGGGCGATCGTCTTCGCGCTCGTGCTTTCCGCGGCGATTCTTTCCGTCTCGGGCAACGTTTCAATGGGCCTGCATGAGACAAGCCTGCGCCTCTCCGAAATCGCTTCCTCGGTTTCGTCGCTGAATTCTCCGGCCGGCGCCCCGCCCGGTTACGCCTTGCCTTCTCCGTCGTCCCCGCCGTCTCCCGGCACGAGGCTCTCCCTGCCGCTGCTTGAAGGAAGGCCTTCCATGGGAAACTCTTCCGCGGGCATATCGCTGGTCGAATTCAGCGACTTCGAGTGCCCCTACTGCGCGACTTTCGTGTCCGAGTCCCTGCCCGGGATATTGCCTTACGTCGAATCCGGCAGGGTGCGGCTGGTCTTCAAGCAGTTCCCCCTCGACAGCGCGTGCAACCCTCTGCTGGAAGTGCCGTTCCATGCGGACGCGTGCGCCGCCGCAAAGGCATCCTTGTGCGCCTTCGAGCAGGACAGGTTCTGGGGGATGCACGACCTGCTGTTCGCCGGCCAGCAGAACCTTTCCGCGCCCGCGCTCGAAGGCTTCGCAAGGATTTTGGGACTTGATATGGCCGATTTTTCGGATTGCCTGAATTCAAGGGATTATTCGGATTACTTTTCGCGCGACGCCCTCGACGGCGAGGCTGCGGAAGTGCGCGGCACCCCCGCGTTCCTCGTCCTTCTGCCTTCAAGGCTGACGCAGGAGAAGGTTTCGGACATCGCGGCGGCCGCAGGCAGGTCCGCCCAGCAGATCGCCTTCCTGGAGACCGAGGACGGCAGGACCGCGGTCAGGATTTCAGGCGCCCTGCCGCCGGAGGTCTTTGCCGCGGTGTTCGATTCGGCCTGAAAACGTTATTAACCCCGCGCTTCCACCGATTAATATCGCAATAATGGAAGTGGGTGTTCGTTGGAAATGAGGTTCCCCCTTTTTCTGCTGGCGGCTTTCATGCTGTGCGCGTCCGCGGCGCCGCCCTCGGTGACGCTCGTCGCGCCGCCGGACCGTTCGGCAAACTTCGGGGAAGAGGTCGGAGTTGCATGCTCCGCCTCATCGAGCCCCGACCTCGAGTCCATGACGCTGTACTATGCTTTTACCCCCGAGATGCTCGCGGAGGACATGCTGCAGAGCGGCCAGATGGTCCCCGAGGAGCCGTGCAGGCTGAACATCTACCCCAGCTGCGTGCGCCACGCGAGGGGCCCGTGCTATCCCCGCAACTGCGACTGCAGCGTCTTCGGCACGTTCGGCTTCGACTCCGGCACTTACGACGTCGACGTGTATTATATTGACGAGAACGACGACGGCGAGACCGGCGACCGCTATCAGCTCAGGGTCAACGGCCAGACCGTAGGTTCCTTCAGCTCGACTCCGCAGGGCGGCGCAAGCGACGTCGGCGCTGTTTCGACTTTCCCCGGCATTTCGCTTTCCACGGGCGACGAGGTCAGGCTCTGGTGCGAGCAGGGTGCCGTGGCGAGCTACTGCCGCGCCTACAAGCTCGTCTTTCGGAGGGATGAATACTGGCATCCCGTCGATTCCGTCCCGCTTTCCGGTGCGCAGGATTCGGCGGCATTCCCGCTCGCGGGCCTCGCCCACGGCGGCTACGAGTGGAACTGTCTCGCCTCCAACATCGGCGGGGAGGAATCCTTCGCGCCCGCGAACTACACCTTTTCCATGCAGCCCGAGCAGCCCACGCCGACCCCGACTCCAGAGCCCGTCAATGCGGTGACTCCGGGCGCCTTCATCCAAGGCGACCCCACGCTCAGGTCTGCAGGGTTCCGCTGGATCGTGCAGGGCGACGACGACAATGACGCCACGGTGCAGGTGAGCTACCGCAAGGCCTCGGACCCCGAATGGCGGAACGCGCAGGACATGCTCCGAGTCAAAGGCGAGCGGTCCGGCTATTACCTGGAATACAACGCGGGCAACCTTTTCGCCGGCAGCCTGCTGGACCTCGAACCCGGCACCGCATACGAGGCGCGCTTCGTCTTGAGCGACCCCGACGGCGTCGTCGGCCAAGAAGTGCAATCCGCGGTGTTTGCCACCCGCTCCGAACCGCCGTGGATGGCTGAGGCGTCGGTGAGGCACGTCTATTCCGCGGAACAGCTGGTTCCCGCAGCGCAGGCGGCCCAGCCGGGCGACGTCATACTGCTCCACGAGGGCCTCTATCTTTTCCCGAATGGCATAAACCTCGCGGGTGCGCTCGAGGGCAAGCAGACCTCGCCCGAGGCCCCGATTGTCTTCCGCGGCGTGGACCGCGACGCCGTAATCCTCGACGGGCTGGCCTCGCCCTCCGGCCCCGAGCTCAACTTCACCGACCTCCGGGGCGTCAGTAACATTTACCTCGAGAATTTCACGATACGAAACGCGTGGACCGCGATACGCGGCGACGACGCCGACGGCCTCGTCATCCGCAACATGAACATCAGCAGGGTATTCGCCGGCGTATACGGCGGCTCCTACCTCACTTCCGTAGACCGGAACTGGCTCGTAGTCGACAATGTCGTTCGCGGATGGCACGAGCAGTGGTACCCTTACGACACGCAACTCGCGTCGTCCCTCGCGGGTATAAACGTCTACGGCAGGGGCATGGTCGTCGCCTTCAACAACGTGAGCGGCTTCTGGGACGCAGTCGGGGTTCCGGACACCGTCGGCGCCGACTGCTCGGTCGACCGCAACGACCCGCCATGCTTGGACATAGACTTCCACAACAACGAGCTGATGGACAGCATGGACGACGGCATCGTCACCGACGGCTGCTACCACAACGTGCGCGTCTTCGAGAACCGCGTCACCAACGCGCACAGCGGAATCAGCGCTCAGCCCTTCTACGGCGGGCCGGACTACATCTTCCGGAACGTCATCTACAACATCGCGACCGACAATCCGCTGAAGCTGCACAATTCCCCGGCAGGCATAGACGCCTTCCATAACACTATGGCATCCCACCTCGGCGCGTGGCAGATCGACGCCGGCTGGCAGAACGCGCGCATCTACAACAACCTCTTCATGGGCGACCCGGCGCTCGCGGGCTTCAGCCTCGACACCGGCACCGCTCCTCACCCCCGCACGCGCTTCGATTACAATGCCTTAACCCCGAACAACTACGCCAACCTCATCCGGTGGAACTCGGGCGGAGGCTGGACGAATTATCCGGATCTTGCGGCATTCTTCCTCGCCACTGGCCACGAGCAGCACGGTTTCACCGCCGATTACTCCGTCTTCCAAGGCGCGCATCTCCCCGGCGGGGAAGGCTACACCTACCTCCCGGGCACCGCGGACTTCAGGCTCGTCCCCAGCGGAGCTGCAGTTGACGCCGGGATCGTGCTTTCCGGCGTGAACGACGGCTTTGCCGGAGCTGCACCCGACCTCGGCGCCTACGAACTCGGAAGCGATCTTCCGCAATACGGCATCAGGAACCTGCCTTCCACGCCCCTTCCGACCCCGACTCCTACGGTGACCGCGACTCCCACGCCGACTCCGACTTCGACTCCGCGGCCGCCTTCCGGCGGAGGGAGCCCCCTTCTCCGGTCCGTCGTCAAGCCCGCTACTGTCCGGGTGGACGGCGAAAGCAGCGGGTTGTTCTCCCTCGCGCAGCAGGCGAAGAACCGGTTCGATTCGGAAGTCGGAGAGCTCGGGAATCTGGACTCGGAGGCCGCGTCCAGCATTAGCGCCGAGGCTGCGGATGCGGAGAACCTGCTGGAATCAGGCGACGCGTTGGCCGCTTACGAGGCGTACGACTACCTCAACGGCAAGGCAAGGGCCGCCCGGGAAGACCTTTCCTTGAGGCGGACGGTTGCCATGGCGTCCGGCGTGGTCCTATTCTCGGTCCTCGCCTCGGTATTCCTCAAACGGCGTCGCAGGATGCGGGCGCAATCCCGGCATTCCCGTGCCGGCCGTGGCTGATGCGATGCGATTCCCAGCGGTTCCGCAAACGGTTTCAATCCCGCGAGTATTGCTGCCGGCGGTAGTGTTGCTGTCGCTGGCATTCCTATCTGCGGCGGCTCCCGACTGCGGCTCGCAGCCTGGCACGAGCAACTACTTCGTCGACCGGAACTCGTTTTGCGGCGCATGCAGCGACTCGTTTTCCAAGGCGCAGAATTCCGTCGCCACGCCTTGGTGCACAATGGCCCGCGCGGCCGCGGCAGTCTCGCCCGGGGACAGTGTCTTCGTGCAGGAGGGGGAATACGGGGAATACTTCGATTTCACCGCCAGCGGAACGCCTTCGGCGCCCATCAGGTGGAAGGCCCTCGGCCGCGTGGTCGTCGGCATCTTCGACAAGCTTCCCGACTCCGACTTTGAGGCCTCGCCGGGCCGGCCGAACGTATATGAAGCGGCGTACTCCCGGCCCTTCCACTACACGACGTTCGCATACCAGACCTCGTTCAACCCGATCGTCGTCGACGACGATGAGAATCCTTCGAGGTTCACGCTGCGTCAGGAGGACGGTCCGATATACCTCGCGAACGCATCGAGCCTCGGGATGGTTACGGGCCTCGAAGGCAGCTTCTTCATCGAAGGCGGCAAACTCTACGTCCATCCATACGGCCACAGGAACCCCTCGACGACGCCGGTGGGCGTTTACGTCGGCTATTCCGGCTGGGGCCTCAAATACCGGTCGAGCTACACGTTTTTCGACGGCTTCTCGATAGCATATTCGGGCGACGGCGCCTTCGGGATCGAAGGAGGGCACAACGTCTTCTCGAACATCGCCGACACTTGCTGCTTCCACGGCACGGGCTCCTTCAACCGCTTCGAGAACATTACAGTTACCCACCACATCTGGCGGCGGGCTTCCGGTAACTACGTCTGGTACAACAATTCGGGAGGCGCGGGCTTCGCTTTCAGCGGCGACTCCAACTCCGCGAGGAACGTCACCGTCTTCCACAGCTTCGACGCGGTGTTCGTTCACGGCACGAACATGTCGGTCGACGGCCTTTACGTGCACGGAGCGCCCAACCACTGCCTCGAACTGAGCTCCCTGAGCGGCTCGCTCCTCCAGAACGTCGTGGTTTACGGCTGCCAGGACGTGTTCTACCTCCGGGGAGGGGATACGAACCTGGTCATAGAGGGGGGCACCGTCCAGGACAGCATCCTCTTCGAGGAGGCTCTCAACGGGAGGAACCGCAACCTGACGTTCCGAAACATGCTCTTCGACGGCTGCAGCATCGATATTGCCGGCTATGGCGTGCTGTCGTGCGAATACGAGCCGACGGTGACCATCGAAAACTCGATTTTCTTCTGCAATGCCGGCGAGCAGCTGCGGATCGAGCACTGCATCTCCCCGGGAAGGGATGGCACGTATTATTCCTACGCCGACTATCAAACTAAGTGCGCCTCCGGGGAGATCGCGAACTGCATGACCCTCCGCGACATCCGGACCGTGGACTCGGCGTACGCTTCCGTGATTGCCGGAGGCAGGTTCGCGCGCGACACCGACTCTTGGAACGTGCAAATCCCCGACTGCGCCAGCGCGGCATGCGACTCCGGCTCTCCTTCTACGTGGGCGCGTTTAGACTATGAGGGCGACGTCAGGCCGCAGGGCGCAGGCTTCGACATCGGCGCCGACGAATTCCGGCAGTCCGGAGCACCTACTTCGACCCCTTCGCCGACTCCGCCGCCCGTCCCAACGCCGACCGTGACTCCCACTGCAACGCCGACCGCGACTCCGACGGCGACGCCGACTCCATCAGTCACTCCAACTCCGTCTCCCGAACCGTGTTCGCCCGATAATTCCACCCGCAATTGTACCGTCGGCGGCTGCAACGGCATGCAGGCCTGCACGGACTCCTCGTGGGGCGAGTGCTTGAAATTCGACTTGTGCTGCGGCGTTTCCTGCGACGACGGCAACCCGTGCACCGCCGACTCCTGCATTGCTGGCGTTTGCTCGCATGCGAACACCTGCGGTGGAGGCGGCGGGTACTCCGGCGGCGGCTATTACGGAACCCCTACCCCTACGCCGATGCCATCCGCGTCTCACGGGCTTCCAACCGCGCCCCTTCCGTGTCCGACGCCGAAATTCGTGAATCTGCCCGAGACCGACGCCGAAGTCGAAGAAGCCTTGCTCGAAATCCCGCAAAGCGAAGAAAAGACGCAAGTCCAGCAGATCATTTCCCAGGCCCGGGAATTGGAGCGGCAGGGCCGCTTGGACGAGGCCAAGGCACTCTGGGCGAAGGCAAAGGAACGACTCGGCGCGCTCGTTGCAAATGCCCGGGGGAACAAATCGTCATTCAACTACTGGCTGGCGGGCTTGGCGGCATTGGGCCTCGTTGCGGGCGCGCTATTTTATTCTTCGACCCTGCACAAGCCGTCTTCCCCTCCGCCGTCGCCTCCCATCCTGCTCGGGCCGCTGGAGGGCAGTGCCGGCCGGTAATAATCCCATGACCCCGGTTTCCCATAGGTGAATATCATGCCGAGTGAGGACATTAAGAAACCTGCGGTTCTGCTGTACTCGACGCCGACGTGCCCCTACTGCCTGATGGCCAAGGAGTTCCTCCGCACGAACAGCGTCCCCTACTCGGATTTCGACGTCTCCACCGACCGCGGCGCTTACGATGAGCTGCTCAAGAAGAGCGGCCAGTCCGGCGTCCCGATAATCGACGTCGGAGGCACGGTCATCATCGGCTTCGACGAAAAAGCGCTTAGGAAAGCCCTCGGGCTGTAATGCCGTGCGAGGGGGTTCAGCCGATCTCCTCGAACATGAGGGGGTTTTCGCGGATTCCGGTAGACACCCTGCCCGTGGTCACGTTGAGCACCGCGGTCTGCATGCTGACCAGATCGGTGAGCCGGACTTTGCTCGCTTCAGTGGAGAACCCGGTGCTCGCGTAGGCCTGCGTGAAGTCGTCGCTCCAGGCGACGTACACTTTTCCTCGGGGCGTCTGGAATGCGAAGCCCTTCTTTGACGCGGCGGAGTCGAATTGTCCGATGTAATCGGAGTCGTCGAGCGCGGTCTTGAGGGCGTTGAACGATCCCAGTGCCGGCCTCCCCGTTATGCCGACGCTGCAATAATACGTATCCTGCGTGTCCACGCACCCGCCGGGGTAGCCGAGGAACACCTTTGAAGCGCCGCTCGCCAGGGAAAATACTACGCCCCGGATGAGCACGCCCGCCTGTTCCTCGTCCGTCCGGTAGAATGTGCCGCCCTGCGAGCCCGAGTAGAACCCGAGCTCGGTCACCCAGATTTCCTTGCCTTCGAGCCGGTATTCCTTGAAGATGCCCCTGATCTTGTCCATTTCCCCGCCGATTCCGACGTACATAGACTTGCTTCTGTTGGACTTGTCGTATGCCTTGAGCCCAACCGCGTCGAAGCACCCGTTGCGGCAGCCCGACGCAATTTCCTCAATCTTTTCCAGCCCGCCAAGCGGGAACGATACCACTAGACTGCATTCCGGGCAGCCCGCCTTCACGCCCTCGTAGGCCGCCTTGACGCCGGCAGCCGAAGCGCCGTCGATTTCATAGTATTTTATGACCGGCCCGCCGTCCCTTCCAGAATACCTGCGGGCAAGCTCCTCGGCCTTCGCGAGGGTTGCCTGCGCCGAATCGAGCCGCCCGAGGACGTTGATGCCCTTCTCCTCGACCGCGGCGAGCGGCTCGTCGTTGGGGAAGTCGAAGCCGACCTTCATGGCAATCCAGTCCGGCGCGGCCTCCGCGAGCCCTCCGCCGGCCACCTCGAAGTATTCGACGTTCGAGAAGCCCAGCCTGCTGCCCGCGTTTTTCAGCTCATAGCGCTTGGGCTCGGGTGTCGAAAACGCCTCCGTGGGCTCCGGCGTCAGCGTAGCCAGCGGTTCCCGCAGGCAGTCCGCGGGGCACGAGTATGTTGACTCCGTAGGATTGCAGATTCCGTCGCCGCAGTAGCCGCCGCCGGAGCCTCCGAACACCTGCCTCTGGATGTCCGCGTCGAATATGGTAAGCAGGAACAGCGCAAGGACCCCGAGCATGACCGGCCCCCACGGGATGCTCTCGGCGAGGGAGGCGCTGCCTGCCAGCGTGCCGATCTCGCGCTTCTCCTCATCCAGCTCCGAATCGCCCTTGGGCGGCGAGAGCCTCTTCAGCGCCATACCCGCTTACTAACCCGCAGGCGATTAAAATACTATCGCTTCGGAATCCGAGCTCTCCGGCCGTTTTTCGGCACCCCCGGCCCCCGGCCCGGCCAATTGCCCCTCGAGGGAAATCTTTAAAAACCACCCGCAGTTACTCTTTAACAGGTTTCAAACCTACCTGAGCAGGTGATTTGATGAAGAGAGGACAATCCGCGTTGGAATACCTGGTCACATACGGCTGGGCTATTCTGGCAATCGTGATCATTGCCGCGGTACTGTGGTATACGGGAGTATTCAACCCGTCCAAGATCGCGGGCGGAGGGAAGAGCGGCGGTGGCTTTGGTGTGTTCACCTACAGCGACCACACCGTGACGACTGCGGACCCGTTTGCCACCGTTAAGGTCGGCAACGCCGTCGGAAGGCAGATCAACGTGACCGCAGCGAAGGTCAACGGAGTAGATTGCAACGGCAATCTGCCTACGACGATTGCGCCCAACGGGCTGGTTACGGTGACCTGCTCGTCCGATGTCAGCAACGGCCTGACTGCGGGAGCCGCGTACGACTTTGGCGTGACCATATCGTACATCGACTCGCAGTCGCTCTTGGCGCACACGGACACCGGCGGGTTCATCCGCGGAAAGGTTGAGTAAAGCGCTCAACCCCCTTTTTTCTTTTTCCCTTCTTTTTCTCTTTTTTTTTCCTTCCCCAAAGATTTTGGCTGATTTTACCTCAAACACAGCGCTTTTATACTTCCCGGTCCAAACGCTTATCCAGGTGGGTTTTGAATGAAGAAGCCGCTCGCGCTC
>JAZDGU010000040.1:0-28760 GCA_043806595.1 Microcaldota archaeon | reverse complement strand
GCACAAGACCACCGCCAACGCACGCTAACTCAATTCAGCGAGGCGGCCTAGGAAGCCCCGCCTGACTCAAGAGGAAGGCGAGGGAGGGAGGCCGCCGAGTGCAACGGGGGTATCGGGGGGCGAAGCCCCCTGATTCTCACTAATAAATTCCCATTCTGCGTTTATTTCGTCTCCTGCCGAATCCCCCAACGTTTTTAATCGTATTCCGGCAAATCAGTCCGATGCCGTTCTCAACGCATCATGTAAAACCGCGGGAGAGGAGATTATCATGAAAGGCACCATGAGGGCAATCCAGAAACCCGGCCCGACGTACGGCGCGAAGCTGGTCGACGCTGAAATCCCGAGGCTGGGCCCGCGCGACGTGCTCGTCAAGATACGCGCGTGCAGCATCTGCGGCACGGACATGCACATATACGAGTGGGACAACTGGGCCAAGGCGCGCATCAAGACGCCGATGATATTCGGGCACGAGTTCTGCGGCGACATCGTCGAGGTCGGCAACCTCGTGAGCAAGGTGCGCGTCGGCGACTTCGTCAGCGGCGAGACGCACCTCGCGGACTTCAACTGCTGGCAGTGCAGGGAGGCCAACGCCCACATCTGCGAGAACCTCAAGATACTCGGCGTCGACACGCAGGGAAGCTACGCGGAATACGTCGCGATACCGGAGAACAACGCCATCGTCAACGACAAGTCCCTGCCGGTCAAGTGGGCGAGCGCGCAGGAGCCCTTGGGGAACGCAGTGCACACGGTTTTCGCCCAGCCGGTCAGCGGGAAAAAGGTGAGCATCTTCGGCTGCGGGCCGATAGGCCTGTGCGCGATACAGCTATGCAAGGCTGCAGGCGCGGTCGGGGTTTACGCCGTCGACGTCAACGAGTACCGCCTGAACATGGCGGAGAAGATGGGCGCGGACGTCGTCATCAACGCCGCCAAGGAGGACGCCGCCAAGCGCATCCTCGAGGAGACCGGCAGGGGCGCGGACGTCTTCCTCGAGATTTCGGGCAACGCCTCCGCGCTCCAGTCGGGCCTCAAGAGCCTTCGGCCGGCGGGAGAGGCGGCGATCCTCGGGGTTTTCCCGGACGAGGTTCCGATAAACTTCTCCACCGAGGTCGTGTTCAAGCAGGCGACCATCCGCGGCATCAACGGCCGCAGGCTGTTCACGACGTGGCACCAGGTCGGCGAGCTGCTCAGGGCCAAGAAGGTGGACCTCGGCAAGATCGTCACTCACGAGTTCAAGCTCGAGGAATACGAGAAGGCGTTCGAGCTGATGAAGTCGGGCAACTGCAGCAAGGTCGTCATGTACCCTTGAGTCCAGCGGATGTTCAGACCGCGCCCAGCGCCTCCCTTGCCTCGCGCACGTGCTGGTGCACGACGTCTATGTCCTCAAGCGTTTCGCCGATTCCGTGTTTCGCCCTCCGGACCCTGAACAGGATTTTGCCCTGCGTCCGCCGAGGCAGCCTCCATGCAAGCGGATCGAGCGACTCCATGAACGCGGCAAGCTTCCTCCTGTCCGTCCACCCGATCTTCCCGGCGCGCAGCCGTTTTACCTCGCCCAATGCGGCTTGGATTGCGTCCCTGCCGGCCTCATGCCGGCCTGAAAACAGGTGGCCCTTGGCGGCATCAAGATGCGAGGGAAGCCGGCCCGGCAGGCCATGGAATTCATCCAGCCGTTCGGCGATTCTTCTCGCGTTCGCAGCAGCATGCCTTGGCACAAGCGCGTTGAAATGCCCCGAAAGCTCGGACGCCAGCCCCGCGAACTGCGAATGGTGGAACCGGTCCGAATTGACCGCCCGGTTCCTGATTACCACTGAAGTGCCGATGACGCCATGGAGGAATTCTAGCGAGTTGGCGAGCACCTCCCTCTTTTTCAGCTCGAGCCTCGTCATTTCCTCCAGCAGCCGCACCCTCTCGACGTTTTTTGGGATCACCGCGGACTCGACCGACGGCCTCCTGTTCCCGAAGCGGTTGATCGCGCCCACGATCGCGGCCGCCGCAGCGTGGACATTGCCGGCATCGAGGAGCGCCCTCGCCTTGTCCAGCTCGGAGGACGCGGCCCTCTTCCTGAAATCCGTCTTCCTTGCAAGCTGTTTGATTTGCGCGGAAATCCTTTCTGCGGCCTCGCCTGCCGGCATCTCCCCCGCACGCGCCATATCCCTTACGACCGCGACGTACGCCGACCTTTGCTCGAGCTCGGAGAACTCCGCGTCGTAGTTCTCGAACATGTGCCCGAGCGCCCTGATGAGGCTCTCCCTGTCCGGATATTCCGCCCTCCGCGGCTCCGTCGGCACCCTCTCCCTGCCTTTCCTTATCGTCTTGTAGAGCCTGTCCATGCCCTCGTCGGTCTCCCGCGAAAGCGTCCTCCTCTGCACCCTGAACTCCACGGCATGCGTGCCGTCCAGCCGCGGCCTCACGCCGAGCTTATCCAGCCTGCCGAGCAGCCTGCCCTGGAGTCTGATTGCGTCTTCGGCTTCATCCCGCAGGAACCGCAGTTTAGCATAAGCTTCCTCTCCCAGCCCGTGCCTCTTCGATTCAGCCATTGCGGCCGCCTCCCGCCGTTGCGCCCTCCGTCGCAATCTCGGCCTCGAAAGCATCGAAACCGGCCTTCGCCAGCGCCGAGAGCGTCTTGCGCGCGCCGGTTTTCGCGACGAGTGCAATCACCGCGCCGCCCCTTCCGCCCCCGCCGGTCAGCTTCGCGCCGTACGCCCCGTTGAGCCTGCAGATTTCAACCGCCGCCTCGATGCTCCCGCTTGATACCCCCGCGGCCTTGAGCATCGCGTGGTTCTCGTTCAACAGCATGCCCAGTTTGCGGGCGTTTCCTGTGGGGTTGAGGTGCTTCTGGAAGTCGGCGACGATCTTCCTGTAAGGCTCGACAATCCTCCCGCGCTCGGTATCCGTCAGTTCGGCTGCCGTCTTCGTTATCCGGCTGCCTTCCGCGAAGCGCTTGACGAGAGCCGCGGTCGTCTCCGGCTTCTCGCCGATTTTGCTTGCGATAACGAGCGCCGTCCCCTTGGGAAGGACGAAATCGGCGTCCCTGAAACCGAATTCCGCGTTGCCCCCGCCGTCGTATCTCTTTTCGAACAGCTGGGGCCTGCCGGAGACGACGGTGATGGCGTCTATGCCGCTCGCCCTGCCGCCGTGCGCGACCTCTTCCCCGGCCTGCACCGCCTCGAACAGCTGCTGCCTCGAGGGCGCGACCCCGCACGCGTGATATACCGCAATCGCGAGAGCCGCGAACGCGCTCGCCGACCCTCCGGTTCCCTTCATGATTCCCTGCCGCGCGAAATTGCAGTAGATCTCCTTTGAGGAAAAGTCGATTTTTCCGGAGGCCATGACGTTCAATATCACTTCGGCCTTGCCCGCGAATTCCGGGGAGTCCTCGAAGACCCCGCCCCCGCAAGTCACCCTGCCAGAGGCCCTCGGGTCCTCGACCACGACCTGCCCCTTGCTGGCTTCGGCTTCCACGACGGCGACCTCGCATTCGGTCCTGACCGTCAGCGGAACCGCTATCGCGGGGCAGCCGTAGACCACCGCGTGCTCGCCGCAGAGGATGGCCTTCGTCGGCGCACTGGTTTTGAACTTCAGCATAATCTTGAAAAAGGGAGAGGTTCCGCATATAAAAAGGTCGCGGAGGGAAGGGAAGTCGATCCATATGGTTGCCGCCGGGAGAATCGTGCTCTGGGATTTCGACGGCGTGCTCGCGGATACGCTCGGCGAGTGCTACGAGGTCACGCGCGCGACGATTTCCCAAAACGTCGCCCGCATCGCGGCCGAAACCAAGGCCCCCCTTGCGCCTTATCCCCTCGAGGAATTCGCCGGCGACCGGCCGAACGCGGTCAACGCCGCGGACTTCTTCGCGCACTTCCTCTCCAGGAGGAAATACGGTTCGGTCGGCGCCGCGGACCTTGAAAAAACGGGAACGGAATGCCGCGACCTGATAGCGTTCCTCGACGGCGAGTATTACCTCCAACGCGAATCCCTTGCAAAGCGGTTGGGGAGGGAATATTACCGGATGCTGCGCCCGTACCCGGGCGTTTTGGATGCGGTCACGGAACTGCACGGGTCTGGAGTGCTGCAGGCGGTGATGACCGCGAGGGATTCCGCGAGCGTGCAGGGCTGGCTCGCGCACTACGGCGTGAGGGAATGTTTTCAAGCCGTCGTCGGCACGGAAGTCAGCCGCGCGGACAGGCACGTGAAGGGGCAGCAGGCGGTGCTCCTGAAAAACCAGTTGGGCGCGGGCGAATACTTCTTCGTCGACGACATCGTGCACAACCTCGAGGTCGTCGGCGCCGCGGACCCGGCTATCCGGCTCGTGTTCGCCGCGTGGGGCTACGGAAAAATTGCGCCGAAGTTTGCCGCCGTCGCAGAATCTCCCCGGGATGTCCTCCGACTGCTGGCGAACCCTTAAATTGCTTTCCTGCGGTTGTATTCCTGGTGGTGCGCATGCGGCGGCTTTCTTTCCTGCTATTCCTCTCCTTGCTGGCAATCCGGCTTCCCGTCGTCGATGCCTCGGCCTCGTCCCTGCATTTCGCGAGCGCTCCAGCTCTCTCCATAGACCTCGCACAGTCGACGGTTCCAGAGAGGGCCGAGGAAGGAACCCGTGCCGGTGTGTCGCTCTACGTGCGCGTCGCGGGGGATGACTTCACAGGCATCTCGGCTGCCGCATACCTGCAGGCCTTCGACGGCCCTTTCAAGGCCCAGCTGTGCGCCGTGCCGCTTAACGCGGGCAAGGGCGGCGGGATGACCATGGGCTTCTCGCTCGCGTGCGCAACGCCGGCGCTTACCCCCGGCACCTACCTCTTTTCTGCGGCCCTCGTGGACCGGAATGGCGCGCCGGTCCAAGGCAGCGAAGTCGTGCTGGACGGCAAGTACTTCGTTGTCTTTACGAAGCAAGAGCCTCAGGCTCCGGAGGAGCCGGTTCCCCCAAGCGAGCCGCAGCTCGCGGATTTGGGCGGCCTGCCAGCTGGGGACGCGTCCTGCCCTCCTGTAGAGGAAGCGGACGACGTGGGCAAAGGCAAGCCCGGGCCTATAATCTCGCAAGGATTCGAGCCCATGTTCCAGATAGTCAACGTTGACGTGCTGCCGCACGAGCGCTATTCCGAGTACGAGGACAAGAAGGGGGCGACGTACGAAATCGGCAACCCGTTTCCCGAGGAAGCGATGTATTTCCGCTTCAGGATGAAGGGCGCGATGAAGGGCGAGCACGTCGCGGTCTACCTCAAGCCCCGCTTTTCCGGCGTGAAGACTAAAGCCACAGTCACGGACGAGGGCATCACCTCCTCCATCGAACAAATCTCGAGCAGCGACTGGATTTTCCTCTGCAGCAACGCCGACCCGAGCACGCGCTTCAAGGACGACAACCCCGCATTCTTCGACTTCAAGATGAAGTGCAACGTGCCCGAGCGCAAGAAGAACGCCTTCTGGGCCGGCGAATACTACGTCTTCGTGCAGCTCGAGGACGAGTCGTGCGGCGTAGTGCGACGCGGCGGGGCGCCGGCGCGCTTCTGGGGAGGGCGAAGCAAGGACAAGGGATACTATGTCACGTTGTGGAAGAAGGGCGAGGAGGTACCGGCTCCAGCGCCCCTCGCGTCGAAGAAAGACGTGTGCACGCAGAGGCTTCAGCCCGAGGCTGATGGGCAGGCTTCCGACGCAGTGCCGTTCACGGTTCCGGACAAGTTCGTGAGGTTCCGCGTGGACTATCAGTATTCGAGCAAGGGCGCATCCGGCATCGCGGGCGCGCGAACAGTCGAAATGAATCTGAAATCCATCGCCGACGGCGAAAGGGTGCTTCTCGGTACCCAGCAAGAATTCCAGACCTCGCAGAAGGTCTCCATAACGCAACTACATCTGGTCTTCCTGGACAATTACAACAACGAGTTGAAGGGCCCAATTGTGCCTGCAGCCGGGAACGAGAAGTTCTCGATGGCGGTCTGCCTCAATTCCCCAACGGTTTTGGAGTTCACGCACAAGGGCAAGCTTTACCGGCTGAATTTCTGCCGCCTCGCGGAAGGATACGGCCAGATTGGCGAGTTCGACCCCGAGACCAAGCTCAATATTTTGGAGTCGATTTTGGAGTCGAGGCCGCCGCTTGGTCAATCCTTCCTCGCATTCGTGCCCGAGGTTTCTGTTCATCCCGGTTCGGGCCTGACGGCAAACAACGTCGTCTTCGACTCGAAGAGCCCGGTGCAGGAATTCAAGATTTGTCCTCCCTCGCAGCCCCTCAAGGATTCCCCGGCGCCCCTCGTCAAGGTCGATGACCCCGAGGGCAACCTGAAGCTTGTGGGCGATATGAACAAGGATGAGGACGGAGCCTACTTGCAAACGCTCTCCTACGATTCGCTCGGCCCCTGCGGCTCCCTGCCTTTTCTCGAGGTGGCCCAGCAGTCCTCCCCGGACAAGCCATTAAAGCCCTACGTCGAGGCCGCGTGCAATGCAGAAAATTTGGTCTTGTCGACGAGTTCGTTCCGGAAATCCGCAGACTTGGATGCATTGAGATCTTACGTAAAGAATCACGAATTCTCCACCCGGTATTTTGAGATTGACTCATCGAAATATATGGCTCCCTTCGGCTTCGACGGCTCGGAAGGCAAGGACCCCGCGGTGTTAGCTTTAACCCCGGAAGGCAGGCTGCTGCTGCTCGACAAGGTCTTGGATGAAAACACCCGCCAGTTGGTAATCCTCGGCAACTCGCTGCCCGAGGGCAACGGCGACCCGCAAAAGACCGACGAGGAATACGTCAAGAGGCCCGGGAAGGATGCAGTCTACCGCGACATACTGGTCGGCCGGTTTGCGGCCCCGTCCGCCGCACAGCTGATAGCACTTCTGACCGACAAGGAGAACCTGAAGCCCCTGCAGCCTGAGTGGGGCTCCAGGTTCGAGATATCCTACTCCTTGAAGGCATGGCGTTCCGGGGAGACGGTTGCCCTAGTAGACTCCGCATCCGAAGACTTTTCCTCCATACCGCCGGGAGGGAAGGAGGTCGCCATCCGGCCTCCCTTCCGTTACGACGCAAGGGAATACCGGACGCCGCTGATTCCGAAGGTTACCCTGACTGTCTTCGGGTCCGAAGGCAACGAGAAATGCGATCAGACCGTGAGGGGTGTCGAGAAAGGGGTCCTCAAAAATTCGGAATTGACGTGCGCCATCAAGGGCCACGGCCAAGGCGTGAAGGCGGTATTCCTCGGCATTGCTGACCGGCAGGAAACAATCGCGCCTTATGGTGCGATTCCCGTGCATTATGCGAGGTTCTGGGTCTCAACATACGACGTCGAGGAGTGACCAGCAAAAAACCCTTGCCACTTGTTTTCAGCGCCGGTACCACCAGACGATGACCAGCAGCGACTCGGCGACCACGAACCACGAGAACTGCAGGTAGTTCATGACCGTCAGCAGCAGGAACGCGGCGGTGCCGCCGAGCAGGAACGTCACGGGGTCCATGCCGAGGATGGTCCTCTCCGCGTATGCGGCCGGAGCCTCTTGCGTCGAGCCCCCGGGCGCGAGCGGCTGCACATCCCCGGTCTGGGGGTCGACGTGCACGGCGAAACCGCACTTCTTGCAGTAGACCACTGAATTCGCGGCATCGACGTCCAAGTTGGGGTTGCCGCACTGCGGGCACGCGACGTCCATTTCTATCGCACGGCATTACCGCGGGGGGGCTTATAATGCTTTTGGGTTGCGGTGCGGTTTCCCCGTGTTCCTCACCCCGTGGGCCGCCGGGTTTAAACCAAACCTTTTTTACCGTTGCAGACGAAGTTGCTTGCGTTAGCTGGTTGGAGGGGTAATCATGAGGGAAAACAGGGACGCGCAGCATGCGGCCAAGCCGCTGAAGTACAAGTCGCTTGACGGTCTTTCCGAACGGCAGCTTTCAGAGCACCACGGCGTGCTCTATGCGGGCTACGTCAAGAAGCTCAATGAGATCGACCCGGCGCTCAGGAAGGCGGACAAGTCCGCAGCGAACGCAACGTACAGCGAAATCGGGGAGCTCAAGCGGCAGGAGGTTTTCGCGACGAACGCGATTTCCCTGCACGAGTCCTATTTCGACAACCTCGGCGGCAAGGGCGGAGCGCCGCAGGGGGACATCGCGAAACTGCTGACCGAGGACTACGGCTCCGTCGAGGAATGGCAGGCGGACTTCATCGCCGCCGGCGTCGCGTCCCGAGGCTGGGTCGTGCTCGCCTTCAACTGGGACGACATGCGCTTGCACAACTACAGCGCCGACTACCACTCGCAGGGCGTCTGGAACTGCACGGCCATACTCGTGCTCGACGTCTACGAGCACGCCTACTTCGTCGACTACGCGACCGCGAGGAAGAACTACATCGAGGCGTTCCTGAAGAACGTCGACTGGGATTTCGTCAACGCGAAGGTCGCCCGCCTCGGAGTAATGCGCGCCCGCGAAAGAAAGGTCTAGCATCGGTTTAAATTCCGGCCGCCCGCACATTCAATTTATGCGCGTCGACTTCCGGGGGATAAGGCACAAGCAGCACCTCGAGCAGCACCGCGGCGTAGGCAGCAGAATGCGCGAGCTCATCCTAGGCGGCCAGGACGGCCTCGTCAACGTTCTCGGGCTCGTGCTCGGCGTCGCCGGCGCGACTTCCGAGACGAAAATCGTCATCGCCGCCGGACTCGCCGCGCTTGCCGCGGAGAGCATCTCCATGGCCGCGGTGGCGTACACCTCCAGCAAGGCCCAGTCGGCCTACTACGACGGCGAGCGCAGGCGCGAGTTCGAGGAGATACGGGAGGTTCCGGAAGAGGAGCGCGAGGAAATCCGCCGGATTTTCAAGGCGAAGGGCTTCTCCGGCAGGGACCTCGAGCGCGCGGTCAGCATCATCACCTCCGACGACGAGCGATGGGTCGACGTCATGATGTCCGACGAGCTCAAGCTGGAGAAGCCCGAGCGTTCCGCAACCAGCGAGGCCGCGGTCGTCGGTGTCTCCACGGTCGTCGGCTCCGTTGTCCCGCTGATTCCATTCTTCCTGCTGCCGGTTGCGTCCGCGATGTGGTATTCCGTGATTCTGACGTGCGCGGTGCTGTTCGGCGTCGGCGCGTACAAGGCGAGGGTCACCGTGGGCTCGTGGCTCTACAGCGGCGCCGAGATGGCCGGCATAGGCCTCGTCGCGGCAGTGCTCGGTTATCTCATCGGAGCTGCTGTTGGCGCCTCCCCGCTTTTCGGCTGATCTGCCGCGTATCACAAGGGTTAAAACATTTCCTCCGCCAATTTGGCTTTCAAAATATTGATGGTGTTTGCGGCATGCCCGAGAAAAAAGTCCCGTACGTCGACCCCGAGATATGCATCGGCTGCAGCGCATGCTCCGCGCTCTGCCCTG
Organism: Microcaldota archaeon; assembly: GCA_043806595.1. GTDB lineage: Archaea > Micrarchaeota > Micrarchaeia > Norongarragalinales > SBBD01 > JAZDGU01. Next base: position 19,440 of record JAZDGU010000040.1, on the reverse strand, counting down.
CCGTCTACGAGATGCAGCCCGAGGGCAAGAGTAAGGTCGTCGCGGGCGGGGCGGATTCCGAGGAGAACATCCAGCGCTCGATTGACACCTGCCCCGTGCAGGCCATCAGCTGGAAGGAGAAGAAGTAGCTTCCCCGGGGAAGCGCGGCAAGCAAGATGCTAGGGTCTGCCTAGCGCCGCCTGCGGTTTTTCATTCGTGTCCTTCGGGTGTTCCTGCGCCGGTCGTAGAAGAACCATGCCGCGGAAATCAGGAGGAAGGTGACGAGAACCGTGACCGAGCTGCGTTGGGCCATGTTTGCGAAGCCGGACAGGCCGGCTCCCTCGACCTTCAGGCCGCCGCCTTCCGTTGTGCGCTGTACAATCGGTTTGACGGTGGCGACGAGGAGCGGGCTGCCGCCGAGAGGCGGCCGAGGAGCGGTCCGGAACGAGTAATTACCGTCAGACGAACATCCAGCATCGTTGCAACTTCGAACGTAATAGTAATAGGTAGTCGACGGGGTTAGTGGAGACAACGGTATCGCGTGATCGGTAACCATCGCCGAATCTTGGGCTATGGAGAATGGGTCCATCTGCCAATTCAAGCTATAGACTACTGTGCTGTTTGATGCAACGTCGGTGTCCCAAAGAATGTCTGCAGAATACGGCCCCACGTTTGCCATGTGGACGCTAGAAATCGATGGGGATTGTGGTTGATTGAAGGAGAAGTCGCCGGTGTGCTGGCTGTCGTGCTGGAATGTTGGCCATCCCTTGGCGTATTCATCGAAATCACCTAGGATGTCCCACGAGTAGATGTATGAAACGCCGTTGCTTGCCCATACATCGGCCAACATCTTCGCTGGGCCCCCCGAAACCGCCTCGGATGAAAACAGCGGAGGGGTCGGTGCGTAATAAAAGGGTTCATTCAATTCTTTTGGAAATCCGGGGAGAACCGACCCGGAATAGTCCCAGGCGTGAATCTGATTGCCTGAAGTTGCTAAAACATCGTTATGGCCGTCGCCGTTTACGTCCGAGAACACGAACCAGTCATATACGTACCATCCGACCCTCTGCGGCCACCCGGGAAGAAGCACCCCCGAGTTCGAGAACAAGTACGCGAAATAACCCTCTCCAGGAACCCATGCGCTTGCCGCAATTTCCGGGATGCCGTCGCCGTTCGCGTCGCCCATCGTTGATTCGGCTGACAATGTCAGTTCCTGCAGCTGCGGCCAGCCGGACTCAATTATTCCCTCTGGAGAATACACCGAAAGCCCGTGCTCGGATACGACGATCTCCGCATCGCCCGAGTTACCCAGATTTCCGACGGCTATGTTTCCCGTCATGGAGGAAGTCTGAATTGGCCATCCAGGCAGCAGGTTGCCTTCCCTATCCCATGTGCTCGTAATAGAATAGAAGTCGCCGTTATGGTAGACGGAGGATAGCAATATCCGCGGGCCCTGTGCGTCATTGAGCAACGCCAATACCGGAACGGGATTGATCGTGCCATACCAAATAACCGGGAAGTCCGGAATCAATTTAGGCCAGCCGGCCATTACGTTTCCGTCGGAAAAAAGGAATACGCTATCCGAGAGAGCAAGGCCGATTTCATCCGCGTTGTCGCCATTGAGGTCCCTTAGTGAAACCGAAACCCAGGCTGCATAACCGTAAGGCGTGATGGGAATGCTTAACGGATAACCGGCTACTTCGCTACCATCCGCGTGCATCGCATGTACGTAGTTTACAACCTCATCATCGGTCACAAATACTATTTCCTTTACTCCATCCCCGTCAACATCCCCAATCGCGGGCGCCATTACCCTATAGCCCTGCTGCAGGATCTTAGGCCATCCATCCCTCAATGCGCCGTCATACCCGTATATGAAGATCTTTGTATAACCGCGATAATCCCCAGGGTCGTTCGCGGTCGCTCCGAAAACGATTTCGCGGTTCCCGTCGCCGTCAAGGTCATCAGTGACAACGTATTGCTTGCCCAAATCGTTGTAACATTGCGTCTCAGGATGGCTAGGACAGGGGTAGGTGGGGATCGTGTAAGTAACCGGCCAGCCAGAGCTAATCGCCGGATCAAAGGTAACAAATATGGTGGCCGAGTCATCTGGTCTTCCACCCGTGCGATGGACCAGAAGCTTGATTTGGTATAATCCTCTATCGGTGATGAGCGCTGGGGAAAGGCTCCCAATTACCCCGTGCTGGACTGGAATAGTTCCGCCGTCACGAAGCGTGATTTCCTGTGATCTCCACTGGAATTGTGTTGCAGGACCCCGGTAAAAGAGCTCGTAAGAGGCGAAATTGTAGGGGTCGGTATAGCCGATGATGTCGATGGAAGGAGTGTTCGAGCTTAATCGATCAAATTGGCGTGGGACTTCAATGAAGTTGTTTTTAATTTCTATGCCCACGTCGTAAATTGACTCTTGGCCAACCTGGTCTGTGACATTGAGCCTCAGCTTCAGGCTTCGTGACGTAGTGAACGAAGTGTCCCATTCCGCCAAGTTCCCGCCCAAAACCTGATTCAATCCCCCTCCCTGTAGGGTTATGCCGTCGTTAACAAACTGGCCATTCTCGTCCGTGTAAGTGACGGAAAAAGATTGGAAACCGGAAGGGCTTCCTGCGGCGATTCCAGATATGCTTTTCGCTCCAGATAGGACAGAGGATTCCTCGGGGTCGGAAATAACGGCTATGGGCGTCTGCGTATGGCCGGCGCACGCCGCTGCAGCAAGGCCGTGCCTGTCCCAGAAGGAATAGCATATCGCGTCAATGTTCGGAGTGCCATCAGTCAAGTCGCCGTTGTCGTCGTCGGCGACAAGGATTGTGGTAAGCGCTTCTGTGAAGTCCAGAGGCTTGAGCTGCATGCCTAGCATGACGGTACGGTCTGAGCGGTCTTGGCCGATGGCAGTCCGCATGTCCCACAATGCGCCCTCGAAGACGCCAGCCGCAGCATGGGGTTCTGGGTCGTAGTCATCCGGATATCGAAGGCTGTTGTTTACATACCGTATCGGCTCTGGAAACACGTTCTCCCCGATGACCGGGTCATCCGTTATCGTGGCAGCGAAGTAATCCGACCATCCTTCCATCATGCCGCCCTGCTCGTCCCAGTATTCCAAATGCACATTTCCATAAACCAGATTCTGCACATTGTGCGTATACTCGTGGTAAATGATATCCCTGCCCAGTGCGGTGCTCTCGCAGAATCCCCAACCGGGCCATTCTCCGGCCATGAAAAAGTTGATGGAATTTCCGTTTGCAAAGGCATTGCAAATGCTGTTTAGGTTGACGTTGACTTGCATTACGTAGTTCATTTCCTGAAGGTTGAATGGCGCTTCCCGGCTTGAAAAGAAGTCGTGCACAATGTTGGCATGATAATATGCGTTCTCCTCTTCTTTCTTGTACGACTGGTCGTCATCCGGCCAGTTCCAATCGTGCGTTCCAGCGCCTACCGCCGCAGAATGCAGTGAATCCGGCTGCTGCGCATTGCTGACGTCAGCATATCGCCCTGCTAACTCTGAGGACAACTGATATGTTCCCAGGGGCAGGTCGGTGAATGAGTAAAAGCCAAGGGAAGAAGTGGTTGTCGAATGCGAATCCAGTTGAACGGTTTCGTTTCCAAAGAATCCTTGAACGCGCTGCTGCGCCGGGTCATTCGGGTAATACTCTCCGATTACCGTGCCGTCTACGTTAAGAAACCGAACCCGGTCATATCTGTAAAGCACCTTGCCAGAGTTCGCGTCTACGAAATAGGTCCACTCCTCCGGCTTTTCCCCAAGCAGCAAAGGCAGCCTGATTTCGTAGGCAAGTCGAAACTCTAAGCTGGTCTTCAGCTTGTAAGGAAGGATTACAAGGTTTGCCGGCGGAGTGCTTTCACTAATAATTTTCATGAGTTCACGGATGGCTGACGCATCAATGGGCTTAGCCCCCTTTGGCCTTTCAGATTCGTCGGGAGCCATCGGCTTTCCTGCAATTCCGTCAACCTCGCGCGGATCTTTTTGTATAATTCTGCTAGGAAAAAGGTTGGAGATGGCGTGTGATTTGGCTGCACTGACTGCCTGCTCGGATGATATCGATGGGGCGATTCCAATCTGAATGCCCGAATACAAACCGTTTTTTACGAATGCGAGGAGTCCCTCGGAGAAAAAAAACGTCGAATACCCGCTAAATACGGGAATCCCCGAATAGGTTTGCCCGAGGGCAACGATTTCCCTTATGTTGCCTTCCGAGGAAACAATGATGTCGTTTTCTACCGAAAGCTCTCCCGATGCATAAAACAAGTCGTTATTCGATTTTACGAATGCGATGGCAGCATCGGACGCCCTTGAAACTCCAAATCCCTCCAGAGCCAAGCCCGGGCCGTATAACATCGAATGGCGGCTCGAGCTTTCGTCCCACGTCACTATCCATCCGGGGTGTTTTGTTTTAAACGCCATAACCGCCGAAGAATCTTCCGCAGGAACTATGTTGGAAAGAATAAGGAATAGTACGGCAAAGGCGATCACAAGGATAGAGCGCATGCTAGATCACCCGAATTATTTCATGGAAAAAGGCGGCATTTTCGAGAGTGTCATCCGCTGGTTTTCCATGGATGTATTCTAAATGAACCGTTTAAAAAGAGGGTTGATTTTTCGTTTTTCTTGCCTTTTCATCTATCCGCCCAAGCATTCTTTCTTTGCGCGAGGTTTTTACGGTAAATGTTTTCAGCGCTATTGGGCGGGTTGGGTTGCCTCTTAAATTTACGCGCAAACGGCGTTTTTCATATCTGAAACTCGGCTAGATTTTCTCAGCCTTTAAGAAATCTACGAAAACGTTCTCGACGCATCCAAACTCTGCAGTCATTAAAAAGCCGTGATTGTACGTTTAAACGTGCATATGGGCGCAGACGCGTACAGGGCTGCACCTAGCCGCGGGCCAAGTGCAGGGGAAGGGCAACGAGCCGCTGGCTAGTATCCTACCGGCTAAGCCCATCATAGCTTCAGAACGTCTTTGACCATTGCTATGAACTCTTCGGCGTGCTGTGCGTACTCCTCGGCTTTTTCATGCGAGAACGTCTCTTTCCCGTAGTCTGCCCCGCTTTTGTCCCTCATCGCATCAGCTACCAGTTCCTTGAATCGTGCTGAATGAGCCGGCAATTTTCCTTCCTTTACCAACTTTGAAAAAACCACTGCCGCATCATCGTGCCTTGTCGGCTTGTGCCCGTAGAATTTCAGGGAAAGCGCGTCGTTGGCCCGGATTATCGAATGAATCGATTGCGCGCAGCTTACGTTGGCTGCAGTTTCCTCTTCCTGCGCTTCGACTAGGCCGTGTTTTGCTGAAACGAGCCAGTTTTCCGCCTCTCCCAAAGCCCGTTTCGCTGTGTCGGTCATTTCAATCTTCCCCCTTTCTTGTCGGCCATGAACGTATCGAGTTCCTTTTTGTTTGAAAAGACGATTGGCACCAGCTTTGTGCCGTATTTTTCGTACACCTCAAACAATAACCGGTTTGCGTCAAACCCTTTTCCGGCAAGAATGGCGACGTCGATGTCGCTGGCGGACGTTTCTTTCCCGCTGGCCACGCTGCCGAACAGAAATGCTTCCTTCACGCCGTTGTTTTTGGATAGCATGTCCTTCAACGCCTTTGCGGTAAAGGCCTGCGGGCTCATACTGATCTTCAAGATCGATGCAATGGAATCGAGGTAGTCGGATTTGCGGAGTTTTACCGTGACGCTTTTACCAACCCGCCCTGTGCCGATAATGCCCGCAGGCTCCCATTTTTTCACCAGCCGCCAAGCGGAGGCAAACGGGACGCCCGCTTCCTTTGCCAACTCGTTTATCGTGAACTGCCTATCTGGATACTTAAGCAACGTCTCAAGCATCCGGCGCGAGCCGCGGTATTTGACTAGCTGAAGCGCTTCCATTCAAACCACTTATCCAATAGTGGATAACGTTATCCAAATGTGAATAAAAAGCTTTCTACTGGCACTCTTTCGTGTTCAGTGCTTGATGATTAACGATGCTAATCTCGTCGCGCTCCAAACGTTGCAGTCTATAAAAAGTCCGGGCTAGTACAATCATGTCGGATCTGGCACGATTCTACGGGGCAGGGATTATAGCCCTGGGCTGAGTGCAGGGGAAGCGCATTTCCACATCCTCAATACCTGACGCAGACGGTGGTGATGAACTGGTGCTTTCCCTTCTTCACTCCCTTGAGCTTGCGCGTCGCAGTATACGGGCGGTGCAGCTGCATGACCAGCTTCATCATCGCGTCCCTCTCGGCGATGAACAGGTCGACGCCCTTGCCTTCCGACTTCTCCTTGGTCACCATGTCGGGCCCGAGCTCGCCGCGCAGCCTCTCTGCCGCGCGCTCGACCTTCTCCGGGTCGCCGCGCAGCTGCAGTATCCCCTCGTGGTATCCAGCGGCCACGCGCCTGCAAGTCTCGCAGAGCTTGCCATCGAAGGCGAACTCGAAAGAGTACCTCTTCACGAACTCCTTGCCTTCCGCGGCGAGCGTGCATTCCAGCTCCGCGGGGGCAATCTTCCGCGACGCGTCGCCGTGCATCGAGAGCCTGCACCCGACTACTTCGGCGCTCCCCTTGAGCCTCGTGGACGCGATGTCCGCGAGCTCTTCCGGCGTCGCCTCGAAATAGTCTATTCCGCGGCGGAGCCTGCCGCAACGCGGGCAGCGGTCGACGGAGACCCTCCGCGGCAGCGTGCTCGACGCGGCCTCGGGGGCGCAAGACAGGCAGAACGCGCCGATGAACTCCGCATGCTCCTCCTCCCTTCCGCATTTGGCGCAGACCTTGCGCATCCTTTTTTCCAAGCCAACCCCTCACTCCAGTTTTTATTCCTTTCATCTTTAATAGCGTATGGGGTTTTCGGGCAATGGAGGACTTCGAGGAGGCGTCGTCGGTGAATTCCGAGCTGCGCTTCCTGACCATAGAGCTGATGAAGATCGCGGTGCAGCAGAACCGCACCTTCGACGACGTCCTCGCCGAATACTTCGACAACGCCTACAAGCTCAAGCGGAGGCTGCTTCTGCAGGGCAGCGGCGTCTACAGGCTGCACAAGGCCGCCGCAAGGCGCTGACTTCCCGCAGGCTTTTTAAGCCGCTCCGGCGTCTTTTTCCCCATGGGCGGCATCGACGACAAGGCGACCTCGATCTCCAAGCTAGCCATAGCCCTGCCCTCGTACAAGAAGACGTTCGTCTACCTCTTCGCGGCCTCCTTCCTAGCGGGTTTCGCGATCAGGCTCCTCATCTTCCGTGAGCCGTTCACCCTCTCCACGCTCAGCGAGTCCCTGCTTTTCGGCGGCTCCGAGGGGCTTCTCTTCCTCGGCGCGCCGGCGCTGCTAGCCGGCGTCCTCGCGACCTCCGTAGCGCGCAAGGAAGGCTTTTCGCAGAGGCTGAAGCACTTCGGCTTCATCGCGCTGCTGGCGATGGGCGTGTGCTCGCTGTTCTACCTCGCGGGCTCAGTGTTCGCGAGCAGGTTCGCCGACCTCGCGACCTTCGCGCTCGTCGCGAATTCGCTGGTGTTCCTCATCTGGTTCTTGGCGCTCTTCGTGGGCCTCAACTACGGCTGGAAGGCGTGGGTGATAGCCTCGTTCCACCCCGTTCTCAACCTGTCCTTCCTCGTCATATGGAGCTCGTTCCTTCTCGCCGGGGTCAACGACCCGCTGGTCATCCTCGTCAAGTTCGTGGTCTCCTCCGCGGTGCTGCTATTGGGCCTCGTGTCCCTATTCTACGTAATCAACGCGCCGGCGAAGCGCAACTTCGGGATTTCGACCCTGCAGGTGGCGACGATGTTCTTCGCACAGACAGTATACGGCAAGAAGGACATCGAGGACGTCTTCGCCGAGATAAGCGAGACCGCGGACACCATTCTCGGCGGGGTGGCGTTCAAGGCGCGCTCCGGAAAATACAAGGCCGCTTTCCTCGTGCCCAACCTGCACTACGGGCCGTTCGGCAACGTCGGCGGCAGCGAGTTCCCGCTGACCATCGCGGACGCGGTCTCCTCCGAGCTCCACTGCCCCGCGTTCGTGTTCCACGGCACTGCCGGCCACGACCTCAACCCCGTCTACTCCTTCTCGTCGACGCGCATCGCGAGCGAGTTCGTGCAGGCCTTCAAGGCGGTGCGCAGGTTCGAGGACCGCGCTGCGTTCCTGCGCGCCTCGAACAAGGACGCGAAGGCCTTCGGCATGAGCTTCGGCCGGACGCCCCGGGCCTTCATCGCGCTCACGCGCGCACCCGAGAACACTGACGACATGGACCTCGCGCTGGGCATGGCGCTCTCCAGCGCGATGAAGGCGAACGGCTTCGCCGAAAGCGTCATCGTCGACATGCACAACAGCAAGACCGACGAGCAGAAGATGGGCTCCGGCAGCCGCTCGTTCTTCGAGTTCCACGACCTGCTTTCCGTCCTGCAGGACCCGCGCCAGAAAAGGCAGTTCCGGCTTGGGGCCTCGATGGACCCCCTCAAGGGCTTTCCCCCGTCGCAGGGAGTGGGCCCGGCAGGGCTCAAGGTCGCGGTCTTCGAGACCGGCGGCAGGCGCGCTTGCTTCATACTGCTGGACGCGAACAACATGCTCCCGTCGTTCCGGCGCGCGATCCTGCTGAAGGTTCTCTCCAGGCACAAGTTCACTTACTGCGACGTGCTCACCACGGACTCGCACTCGGTAAACAACTTCAGCGGCGTGCACAACCCCTTGGGGTCGCACCCGCAGAACGAGGCGCTCCTGCCCCGCATCGAGTCCGCGGTCGCGGGCGCGCTTGAAGACCTCGAGCCCTGCAGCGCCGCGGTCGTGTCCCGGCGCACCTCCATCGAAGTGCTCGGCAGCGGCCGCACGCCCGAGCTGCTCTCCACGGTCAGCGCAATCGTCAGCATCGCAAAGATATTCGCCCCCGTAATCCTTTTCGTCTCCGTCATCGCCGCCGCGCTCCTGCTCATCACGCTGGGATGAAAATGCCCCGAAGACACCGCCGCAGTGCGAAGAAATTCTGGACGGCAAGCGCCGGAACCGTTCTATCCGTGTCCGCGGTGCTTCTGCTGCTATTTCTTTTTTCCGCCGATTCCTCGATTTCCAGCGGTTTTGTTACCCTTGGGAAGTCCATTCCCAAGGCACTCGGCCTTCCCGCAATAGTTCAAGAAGAATCCCCCGTGACGCCCACTCAACTCCCTACAGAACCGCCTACGGAGATTCCCTCCCCCGCCCCGCTTCCGACGGCCGAGCCAACTGCCCTGCCCGAGAAGCCCTCCGAGCTCCCTTCCCCCGCTCCTTTGCCGGATGTTTCCGCGGGCAACGAGAGCAACGAGTCGTTCGGGAAGAACCTGATGCAGGTCGTCTGCTCGGAGGATGAGTGCGGCGGCGGGGGTTCCGGTGGCTTCGGCAGGAGGACGAACTATTATTATTCCGGCGGGCTTGCTGCTCGAGCGGAGGTGTCCCAGTCGAGCGTGTTGGTGCCGTTGGAGTTCATGCACGCGGATTATTTGTCGAGCGTGCGAGCGGCAAGCGATTCCTCCGGCGCCTCGCTTGGCAGAAACGACTTCCATGTCTTCGGCGGCTCGCTCCGCGAAAGCCTTCAGTCCCGCTTCAAGTTCACGGGCAAGGAATTGGAATCGCGGTCAGGACTCTACTTCTTCGGCGCGAGGTTCTACCAGCCCTCGGCAGGCCGGTTCGTGAGCGCCGACCCGCTGTTTAGCGGTGCAGAGACTCCTTATTCGTACGCCGCGAACAACCCCCTTCGTTTCACTGATCCGACGGGCATGCAGTGCGAGGAATGTCCCGTCCTTGCCCCGCTTTCAATGGACATCGCTCCAGACCCCGCGGTTGTCGGCGAAATTTTCAACGGCGACCCGTGGGCCGGCGACTCGCCGTATGCTTCATACTTCGGCGGTTCTTGGACGCTGGGCCGCTTGGGGGCAGCAGTTCTTTACGCCTTGGACGTGGATTCACCGGTTTGGGGGATAGGCGCCGGCGCCGGCGGCCTTCCCCTCGGAGGCGGCCAGTCTTCCATGCAGGCGCGCAGCTCGAATCGCGGGGGCAGGGCCCCGCCCAGAAGCCTTACGCCCGAGGCAGCGGTCCGCAAGGCTGAATTCCTGGGCAACCGGCTGTCCGAGCTGGAAATTGCAGGTGTTGAGTTTATCCCGCAGACGGTGCGAACCCCGGTCAATTCCCGCGCGTCTCACTTTGGCCTTCTGAGCATGAGCTTCGCCGGCGAATCGGCGAGGAATTCCGCCGCCCGGCTTTTGCGGAACACGCTTGGAGGCACTACTGGCGGGGAGGTGAAATACTTCGACCCCCCGCCGGGCGGGAGCGGGCAGTATTCGCTCCACTTGTACGCGAGACTTCCCCAGCTCGAGCCCGTCGTGGCCGGAATTTACGACCTGCTCGGCGGGACTCCGCCATCCCAGCAACTATATGGCGTGCTCGCCCAAGGCAGACGTAGCAATTTTATGAACCAAATAAAATCTGAATTCCCCTCCGAATGATTTCGGGAGAGCGGCAGGTGCGTATCCCGCTAACGGGGTTTGCGCGGTTCAATCCTCCTTTCACGACGCGATCAGGAATATTGCCGCCGCCGCCATTGCGATTCCCGCCGCCTCCTTGAGGGTCAGCTGCTCGCCGAGGAATAGCACCGCGAGCCCCGCGACGACGACCGTCGAGACGTTCAGGATCGCGGTTACCAGCGACACCTTGCCGGTCTTCAGCGCATACAGCAGTAAGACGAACCCGGCGAGCGACATGACCAGCACCAACGCCGCAATCGGCAGCATGTTCGCGGGGAATTTCACTTCCCGCAGGAATATTACCCATGCGACTACGAGGAAAGTCGCGAAGGCGAGGGCGAACGAGGTGAACGCCTGCCGGTTCCGCTCGAAGAGCCGGCTCATGTCGTTCTTCATGAGCTCCTTGAGCGCGAGGTTCGCCAGCGAGAAGAGGAGCATCGCCGCGAGCGCGTAGACGTACCACTCGGCCATGCAACCTTTTTCCCCCAAGCGGTTTAAAAGCATGTTGCCCGCTTTTTCCCGTATGGCCGAAAACATCGGCGGGATCTCGGTCTTCGAGAGCCGCGCGCACAAGGCGAAAAGGACTCCGGGCAGGACCCTGCTAGTGCATCCCCCTGGGCGTCTCGTGATCGGGAACGCCGGCGAGAAGCACGAAAACCTCGCCCTTCTGTTGAAGGAGTCGATGCACCGGAAAGCCCGGGCAACGAAGGCCGACGTATTCGCCCGGGGCTGGTACCTGCACGAGGATAACGCCGTGGAGATGCACGGCGCCGTGCACCACTTCGAGGACCGCCGGCTTCTCGCGGCCGTCTGCTCCGCACTCAAGGAACACGGGGTGCCCGACGCGGAATTCGCGGTATTCGACGCGACCGGACGGAGGGTCCTCGGCAGGGTTCACGTGCTTGCCCGCGCCGCTGGGCGTTGACCGGGTTCCCTTCCGGGTCTCTCCCCCATCCCCATGCGACGCCTTTTTATGCCTTGCACGGCAGAAAGCCAAGCTGGGGGGTCGGCGATGGAGTTCGGGTTCTTCATCATGTGGGTGCTTGTTTTCTGCTTCCTCTACTACGAGAGGCAGTACCACGTGATGGCCATATTCGCCTTGCTCGCGCTGTTCTCGGGCGCCATCCCCGTCTCACTGCCATGGCTTTGAAGGTGTGATTGGTTGAAGCTAGCGATTGTCTCGGACCTGCACTTCGGCTACGGCGAGGACGCCCTGCCGCAGGCCAAGGAGGCGCTGTTTGCGGCTGCCGCGCAGGCGGATGCGATAATACTGCCGGGCGACGTCTTCGACTCGCGCGTGCCCCGGCAGGAGACGGTGCACGAAGCGGTGCAGCTCTTCTCCTCCTTGATTGAACGGACCAGCAACCCGCTTGCCATCAAAGCCGTAGGCGAAGGCGGGGAGTCTGCAGTCGAGTGGAAGGGAATCCCGCTGCTCGCGATTCCGGGGACGCACGAGCGCCGGAGCAAGGGGCTGGTCAACGTCATACAGATTCTGGATGCGGCGGGGCTGCTCGTGAACTTCCATGCCCGGACGCTCGTCCTCGAGAAGGGCGGGGAGAGGGTCTGCCTGCAGGGCCTCGCCGGCGTGCCCGAGGACTACCTGCGGCGCACGCTCGAGGCGGCGTCCTTTGCGCCATTGCAGGGCTGCTTCAATATCTTCGTATTCCACCAGAGCCTGAGCGAGCTCCTCCCTTACGAGCGCGCGGACTTCGTCTCCCTCTCCGAGCTGCCGGCGGGCTTCGACCTCTACGTCGACGGGCACGTGCACTGGCGCAACGAAATCAGGAAGGACGGCCGCAGGCTGCTCGTCGCCGGCAGCACCGTCATCACGCAGATGCGCCAGCGCGAGGAGGAGGCCAAGGGCTTCTACTTGTTCGACACCAAGACCCTGCAGGCGGAATTCAGGCACATCAACAGCCGGCCGTTCTTCCTCGCGGAGGAGGAATTCAGGGACGCCTCGGCGGAGGACGTCGTCGCCTGCATAAGGAGGCGCCTGCAGGCGATCTCGGAAAAGAAACCGGCGATGCCGCCTCAGGTGCGCGTCGTCGCGAAAGGCACGCTCGCCAAGGGGGTGCAGTCCTCTTCCGTCGACCTCGAGCCGCTGCGAGCCGAGTTCCCGGGCCTGCGGCTTTTTTTCGAGAAGGAATTCGAGTCCATGGAGCTCAAGGAGAAGATCGAGCTCCTCCGCAGGCTGCGCGATGAGAAGCAGGGCGTCAAGGAGATGGGCATGGCGCTGTTGAAGGAGAGGCTGACGGCCGCGGGAATGGCGCTGGACGACCCCGAGAGGTTCTTCGAGCTCGTCAGCGAAGGCGAGCTGGAGGAGGCCGCGAAGCTGCTCTGACCCCCCCTGGCTCACTTCCTGACGTAGACCGTCTGGGTCGGGAACGCGAACTCGATCCCGTCCTTTTCGAACGCGCTGGCGATTTTCAGGTTGATCTCCTGCTGGACGTCCATGTAAAGGTTGTAGTCGGGGGTGTCCAGGTAGTAGACCGCCTCGAAATCGAGGGAGAAGTCCCCGAACTTCTTGAAGTGCACGCGGTCGGCCTTGCACTTTGGGACCGCGTCGATGATTCCCTTGACGACGGCAGGGATCTTCTTGAGCTTCGCGACGGGCGTGCCGTAGACGACCCCGAAGCCGAACAGTATCCTGCGCTTCTCCATGCGCTTGTAGTTGTTTATCCGCGTGCTGGTCAGCTCCTGGTTGGAGACGACGAGCTCCTGGCCCTGCAGCGTCTGGATGCGGGTGGTCTTGATGCCGATGCTCTTCACCGTGCCCATGTCTGGGCCGACGATGATGAAGTCGCCGACCTTGAACGGCTTGTCGAAGTATATGCTGAACGCTGCGAGGATGTCCGCGATGACGGCCTGCGACGCTATCGCTATGGCGATGCCGCCGATTCCGAGCCCGGCGAGCAGCGCGCCGATGTCGAAGCCGAGGTTGTCCAGCACCACCAGCGCGGCCACGGCCCACACGACGAAGTGCACGATGGCCTCCATCGTGTCCAGGAGCGCGCTGTCCTCCTCTCCCTCCCTTTTACGCTTTGCCACGAGCGAGTCCTTGAAGTGCGAGATGACGCGGTTGACGCCCTTCACCGCGTAATACATTATCGCGAACGCCATCGCGTAGTCGAGGCCCTTTGAAATGACGGCGGGAAGCAAGAGGAAGTTGGCGCTGAAGTAGAGCGACACCACCACGTAGAACGGCGTCTTGATTTCCCCGATGAAGTCGATTACGTAGTCGTCGAATCGGTTCTTCGTCCTCTTGGCGATGCCGCGCAGGCTCGCCAGTATGATCTTCTTGAACGCCCAGACCGCGACCATCGCTGCCGCGAACGCCAGAAGCGCCAGCGCGTACTCGTGGCCGGTGTTCCCGAACGCCTCCCAGTCCAAGTACGCGGAAAAACTCTCAAAAGCCAATGCAAACTACCCCGTTTTTTTCAACACCGCCATTTTGCGGCCACTCCGATAAATACTTTTTCTCCGCGGTTCCTTCCCCTATAGTCCAGCAATGTATCGGTTTGATTCATTTGAGCCGGTTCTTCTCCGCATGCGGCTGAATGCACACGCCTTATTTTCATATTGCCCCGAGCCGCCGTCACGGGTACGAGCGGTTTATCACGCGCGGGAAAGGCGTCGCGTCGCGGATGTGCTCCAGCTTGCAGATCCAGCGCACGAGCCGCTCGACGCCGAGCCCGAATCCCGAGTGCGGGACGCTGCCGTAGCGGCGCAGGTCCAGGTACCACTCGAAGTTCTTCGGGTCCTGGCCGGTCTCCTTGATCCGGCGCTCGAGCTTCCCGAGGTCGTCCTCCCTCTGCGAGCCGCCGATGATCTCGCCGAAGCCCTCGGGCGCGAGCAAATCGTTGCACAGCACGAGCGAGGAATCGTCTGGGTCCTCCTTCATGTAGAACGCCTTGATCTTCTTCGGGAAGTGCGTCACGAAGATCGGCTGCTTCTCGTCCGCGGTCAGGAGCTTCTCCTCTTCGGCGCCGAAGTCCTCGCCGTGCGCCAGCGTGCTCTTCTTCTCATGCAGTATTTCCAGTGCGTCGGCATAGCGAAGGCGCTTGAACGGGGTCTTCACCGCAAGCAGCTCCCCGGGGTCGCGGCCCAATAATTCGAGTTCCGCTGGGCACCGCCTGGCCGCTTCATGGCATACCGTGGCAACCAGTTCCTCCTCGAACTTCAGCAGGCCCTCGAGGTCCATGTACGCCTCCTCGCCCTCCATGTGCCAGTATTCCGCGAGGTGGCGCAGAGTGCGGCTCTTCTCGGCGCGGAACGACGGCGTGATCGCATACACCTTCTCGAGCGAGAACGAGATGGCCTCGAGATAAAGCTGGGCGCTCTGCGATAGGAACGCCTTCTTGCCGAAGTAGTCGAAGTCGAACAGCGTGCTGCCGCCCTCGCACGCGCCGCTGACGATTATCGGCGGCGTGACCTCCCAGTAGCCCCTTTCGCGGAAGAACTCCCTCGATGCTGCAAGAACGTGGGCCTTGACCTTCATTGCGGCGGTAATCTCCCTCGAGCGTATCCACAGGTGCCTGATGTCCAGCAGGAATTCAGGCGACTTGTCCCTCGAAATCGGGAACGGCTCGGCAAACTGCGTCGCCCTGAATTTGCTGGCCTGGATCTCATAGCCGCCCGGGGCGCGCGGGTCTTTCGTCACAGTGCCCTCCGCCTCGACAGCGGACTCGATGAGCGCCTTGGCAGCTGCCTCGAAATCCCCGGCGGCCACGCTGTCCTTCTTGACCGCGCACTGGACGGCGCCGGTGCTGTCGCGCACCACCACGAATGCGACGCCGCCGCTGGAGCGCGTGCGGTAGATCCAGCCTCGCACCCTCGCGGTCCTGCCCTCGAGCGAAGGCAAATCCCCGATTTTGCAGAAAGTCTGGCGGGCCACATTTCTCACTCTGCTGATGAGCACGCCAAATCTATTTAAACCGCTTGCTGTAATCGGCTTATGGCCGGATTCTCGCTGCTGTCCATCGCGTTCTACGCATACTTCGGGCTGGGCTCGGTAGCCGTCGGGTACCTCCTATTGCGGCTTTCCTACCCCGAGGTCCGCACGATGGACTTCAACCAGCGCCTCGGCGTCTCCGCGTTGTCGGGGCTGCTGCTTGCAGCCGCTGCCTTCGCCATCGACTACAGCTACGACGCCTCCGAGGTGATGGCGCGGCAGGGGTTCTTCCCGCTGGTGCTGTTCCTGCTCTTCCTCGCGGCGTTCGCCGTCCTCAAGATATACTTCGTCCTCTCCCAGTCGCAGTTCCTCACAGTCGGCATCCCCTTGACCACCCCCATGCCGGCGCCGCAGCCGGCGCGCGCCCCCAAGCCTGCAGCCCGCCCGCCGGTTCCCCCGCTGCAGCCGCAGGCAAGGCCGCTGACCGCGCCCTCCACCCCGCTTGAGCCCATGCAGCTCGACTTCGGGAAACTGGAGAGGAAGCCCCTTGAGGCCGCCAAGCCCAAGGCCCCGCCCCAGCCGCCGCAGCAAGCGGCCAAGCCGGCAGCCCCTCCGCATCCCCCCGCTCCAGTGCAGCCCGCCCCGCATCCTTCGCCGATCCAGACGCCCTCGCCAATCGTGCCGCGCCAGCCCGCGCCGGCTGCCCCTCCTGAAAAACCGGCGCCGCATCCTTCACCTTCCCCGCAGGCCCGGCAAGGCGGGGAGCTTCCCGAGGAAAAGAAGCGCCTCATCCTAAAGCTCCGCAACGAGGAGGCGTACGCCGAGCCCAAGCCCTCGTTCTTCAGCAGCATGTTCGGCTTCCTTTCCCCGAAAAAGCCGGCGGCCAGGCCGGCCGCTCCCCCCGCCAAGCCGGAAATCCCCAAGTCCATTCTCCGCCCCGCGCCGCCCTCCCCGGCGCCGTACTGGGAACGCCGCGAATCCGGCCCCTCCGTCGAAGTTTTGCACCCTCCCGAAAAGCCAACGGAGGCCCCGAAGAAGGAGACTACCGCCGCCCCCGAGAAGCCCGCAGGCCCGCCGAAGCCCGGCTACCTTGCCGCCATAAGCCAAGTCGTGGACGAGAAGAGGAAGGAACCGCTTTCCGAGATCCCGATGCCGCAGCCGGAAGTCGAGACCGTGCGCTTGCAGCAGAGCAAGCCCGAGGGCGAGCACGTCATCATGACCTACCGCGGCCCAATCAATGTCGCCTCCCCCGCGAGCCCCGAGCGCGCGCCGCCCTCTCCGGAAGACATGGAGGCGATGGAAATCGCCCAGGACCTCGCGCCTTCCATGACGGAAGACAAGCCAGCGGCGAAGAGGCAGATGGTCCGCAGGCTCTACATGTCCCCGGCCGGCGAAAGCGACGTGAGCGTGATCGCGGACAGGTCCGTGGCGCAGACCAAGGAGTTCGACAGCCTCGTCTCCGACGTATATACCCAGCTGAAGGAAAACCAGCGCTCCACTGGAATCAGGTCGGCCCTTTCCGTAAACCAGCCGCCCAAGCCCGCGGAGAAGCAGCGGCAGAGGAAGGGCGAGGAGGAGCCGCGGCCGGAGCTAACCTTCGACGACCTCGTCAAGGGCGGCCCGGCCGCACAGCCCGCGGAGAAGCCTCCGGAGGTCGCCTCGATTTTCGCCCGGCTCCGCAGCATGAACGCGCCCGCGGCGCCCGAGCCCGCTTCCAAGATAGCCTTCGTCAAGGTCGAGGCCGAGAAGTCGATGGGCTGCCCCACGTGCCATTCCAAGAACTCGCGCATCATATTCTGCCCGTACTGCGGGAGCGGCATGTGCGCCAACTGCTCGCCAAAGATAAGGCCCACGCCCGAGCAGATAGTCTACTCGTGCCCCAAGTGCGGCGAGGAAGTGTCGGTCAAGAAGAAGCAGTGAGCCCTTTCATGGCAGCGAAACCCCGGGGACAAGTCGCGGTCGAGCACCTCTTCCTTGTTGGAGGGGCGATGCTCTTCGTCGTCCTGATTATAATGATCACGCGCACGAACCTCTTCGGCGAGGCCGAGAGCGGCATCAACCGCACCGGCGGCGGCATAATCGACATCCTCGCGAGCATCCCTCCAGCCCCCAACGGCACCGCGGTGCCCAGCCTGCCTCCAGTCAGCCCGCCGGCATACTATGCCTCGGCCGCCTGCCCGGGCGACACCCTGTCTGCCGGCGATTGGCTCTTTGAAGGCTCAATTATTCAGGACAATGGGATTAGCGAGCCTTGCATTAAGATAACCGAAGACAACGTTCACATCGACTGCCAGGGGCATGCGGTAACCGCCGGGGATTCGGGAACCGTTGGCATCCGGGTTGAAGCGGACGGAGCGGCAGTCACGGGTTGCACCATTAGCAATTTCCCGAAAGGAATAGAACTTGCGAAGGATTATGCCCAAATTTCATATAATCTCGTTCAGGGAGGCGACTATGGGGTCTTTTTGGCTTCGGGTAGCACCCAGCAAAATTCGATTACTCGAAATGTAATATACGCATCCCAGTACGGCGTGTATCTTGACCTGGGGGATGTGAAGGACAATGTCATATCCTATAATGCCATAACCGCCACAACGTGCGACATCCGCAACTGCGGGGACGCCGACTGCGCAGAAACAAGTTGTGACTCCCACGCGTCATGCACCGGCAATGCCTTCATTAACGGAACCGAGGCCTACAAGTGCACGCATTAGACGGGCGTACCCCCATGAAAGCAACCTTCGAGATCGTGTTTTCGGAGAGGCGGCAGGCGGAAGTGGCGCTCAAAGCAGTTCCCGGCGACGACCTCGGGGCGGACAAGCTGGTCCGGCGTGGTAGGTCCGGCGGGCTGGCCGGCAAGGGCGGCAGGGCAGAAGCTGGCTGGCGGGCAGGCAAGGCTGCCAGGCCGGGCAGGGCCAATGGCGCCGGAGGGCAGGAAGGCAGGCCAAGGCGGACAGTGTTGCACGTGTCGCTTCAAAGGCGGGCGTCGCAGGCCGGCAAAGGAGGCTGGGCATTGCTATATATAGTCGAAGCCGACTCATTGGCTTCGCTTCGGGCAAGGAGCGTTTCCCTGCTCCGCGACCTCAAGGTAGCGGCCGATGCGTTCAGAATCGCTTCAGGGTGATTTGGCGTGAAGAGGAAGGCGTTGTCAAAGGAAAGGCGGGCCAAGGGCTTCTCCTTGAGCCACAAGATGAAGGTGTTCGTGCTGCTGGAGCTGGTCGGCGTGGTGGTCCTCGCGGCAGTGGTCTTCGGGCTCCTTCCGGTGTAACCAAAGGCTTATATCCTCTGTTCGTCATATGGCGATAGAGGCCGTCAGCCCGGTTTTTCGTCAATTTCCGAACATTTGATTTCAGAGGTAAAAACAGGGGCTTTTACGTCTCCATCCGAACAATTCTTCGTCGTTTGTCAGGAGGGCAGGCATATCTTTAAATATGGGAAAATGGGCAACGGTTAGGCGCACAGCCAGGGGCGCCCGCTGTCTGCACCTGCCTTTTTTGCGGTGCAGAGAAAAGCGACGTTCATGCCCGCCGGAATATAATACGGACCATCGTGGTTTTGATACGGCCCATGAAACGTGCTTTTCAGGCGGAAGCCCCCTGATTGTGCTCGCCACGCGGATGCCGCCCGCATCTGTGTGTTTTCCGAAAGACCCCGCTGGCGGAAACCGCCGGCGGAGGCAATCTCGAGGGGAGATGTGTGAAGAGTATGAACGTAAAGAGAATCGCTGCGGTTGCGGCCGGGGCTGCCATGCTGGCATCTTCGTTCGCTGCAGCGGTCCAAGTCGACTCCGGCCTGGGGTCTTTCCAGTTCCTTACGAACGGAGAGCCCGCAGTCAAGGTCGTGGTTGGATCCAGGGCGGCGGCTTCCGACGCAGTAGCAGCGGGTAACATCGCGGCCATGCTAGGAAACCTCGCGTACAAGGAACAACCGGTGACCGTGCTCGGAACCGACACCCTGTCTTGCGCAGGAGGGACCGGCGGCACTGGAGCCGCGTGCGACCTGACCAACAAGAAGGTCACGCTGACCGTGACCACGCCTGGGATCAACCCGGCTAGCGCGTTCGCCATGCAGACCTACGTGCAGGACTATCT
>JAZDGU010000039.1:0-25903 GCA_043806595.1 Microcaldota archaeon | reverse complement strand
GAACCGTTTCGCACGGTTCGTTCCGAACGACAGTTCGGGCATTTAGGGCAGGCTTCCATAGCGGACACCTCTTTGAAAGATGGGTTAATCAGTCAAAGGGGCGCCTGCCCTAAAAAAATCAGTAGTCTTTCGGACAGTTCCCAGTCGAGTTACAGATATGAAAAACGCCGTTTGCGCGAGAAAATTTAAGAGGCAACCCAACCCGCCTAATAGCTACGAAATCATTTACCGTAAAATCTCGCTCAAAATGCGCGCGTAATAGGCGGGTCATCTTAGGAATAGTTTTAAACCGTCATCGCATGTTGGTATTAGCCCCACAGATTCAGCGTGAGATTGCTTTATGGTATTATTCCAGCTTGCGGTAATCGCGATAGGATTCCTTTTTCTTACCAAGAGTTCGGAGGAAGCCATCAAACGGCTTGTCAGGCTCGCAAGGCACTTCGAGGTGACAGAGTTTGCCATTAGCTTCTTAGTCGTAGGAATAGTCGCAATCTTTCCAGAGCTTTCCATTGGAATCAACTCCGCACTCGCTGGCGAGTCGTCGTTCGGACTTGGCATAGTGCTGGGCTCCAATGTAGCGGACTTGACGCTCATAGTCGGGGTTATCGCGCTGACCGCGGGAGGCATCAAGCTGCACAAGCAGACGCTGGCGAACATGAAGTACTTCCTGATACCGCTTGCCCTGCCGATGGCATTGCTTTGGGACGGCAGGCTTTCGCAATTCGACGGCTTCATCCTCATTATGGCATTTGCCGCGTACGTGGCAATATTCCTAAGCCAGAGACCGGCTCATCCGGCGAAGGAAAAGAAGGCAAGGAACTGGCGCTACATATTGAAGGAGGTGGCGGTCTTGGCCGTCAGCCTGGTGATATTGCTCGGCTCGGGGAAAATCATCACCGACGCGTCGCACGAGCTGAGCTTGGCTCTTTCGCTTCCGCTGATGTTCATCGGAATGGTGCTAGCCATCGGCACTTGCCTGCCGGAATTGAGCGTTGCGTTCCGCGCGTCCCAGCAAAACCACGGCGAGCTTGGCCTGGGCAACATTTTCGGCAACGTTTTAGCCGACTGCATGCTCACGTTGGGAGTAATAGCTGTAATCAGCCCCATCAAGCCGCAATACCCGCTTCTTGCAATCACCAGCGGCGTTGCAAGCATCCTTGCCGTGCTTCTCATTCTGTGGCTTCTCTCGCGAAAGGGGGAAAAGAACACGCTTTCGCAGAAGGATGGCATCATCCTCGTCGCTTTCTATGCGTCGTATCTTGGGGTGCAAACGATTCTGGAGAACGCGCTTGTCGGCTGAAAGAGCGCGGAATTGGATTTTACTTCCTGTTGATGAACCTGGAGGCAAGCACGATAATCGTATAAAAATACATTCCGATGCCGGCGAAGGAGAACACGACCGTGAAAATCTTCCCAAACTCGGTTTTCGGGACGATATCGCCGTAACCCGTCGTGGTAATCGTCATCGCCGTGAAATAAAACGAGTCCACCCAGTTCAAACCTTCGGCAAAATAATAGACGACGGTTCCGAACAATAGAAGAAAGACGACGCTATAAACGGCGAACCGCAGCCTAACCAATTTCAAAATACGCGGCTTTTGTTCCTTGGCCATTAATTATAGAAAAACGCCAAGATAATAATAACTTAGCCCCCGTCCCGGGTTTCACTCGAGCGCGCTCTAAGGTCTGAAAAACGATACGTTACCTACAGTCTAATTGAAAGCCCAT
This sequence comes from Microcaldota archaeon, assembly GCA_043806595.1. Lineage (GTDB taxonomy): Archaea > Micrarchaeota > Micrarchaeia > Norongarragalinales > SBBD01 > JAZDGU01. Next base: position 24,175 of record JAZDGU010000039.1, on the reverse strand, counting down.
TTAAATCTGATTTGAACTAGTAATATTCCCCGAATTACAGGGTTTGTAATGACTCTAGCATCATCCTTGCCGTGCTTCCCCTGCACTCAGCCGTATGCTGGAAATGCCCGGCGAATAGAGGTTAACCGCCGGACAAATTCCGACCCTCACTTGTAGACCCTCTTCCGGCGGTCTATCAGGGTCACTTCAATGCGTTGCAGGCTGTGGTCGATGTCAGCAATTAGCCGGTAGTCGCCGACGCGCAGCTTGTAATCCTGCCGGCCTTCAAGCCTCTCGAAAAAGTGCCGAGGGTTTTCTTTTGCTGCTGCCGCTTTCTCGAAGATTCTGAGCCGCAAGTCCTTTGGCAAGCGTTCAAGGAACTCCAGCGCCTTCTTGTCGAAGACAGGCTTGTAGGTCACAGGCCCAGCCTCTTGCGTGCTTCCGCCTCGGTGGCGAACTCGCCGGACTTGATTCTCCGCCTAGCCAGCTCTATCCGTTCAACGGCCTCCTTGGAAAGCTCGGGCTCGTCCCTGCAGGTGTCGGCAATGCTGACGAGCTTCATCACGACCTCGTCGTAGCTCTCGTTCCGGTATTCCTTGTACCTGTCAAGGCCGGACTTGGTCTTCTTGTGCAACCGAATGGTGCTTACCTCCATATACCTCACGCATACTTTGCTATACCTAAATATATTTAAACCGGCCGGTAAGGCTGCGATGAAGATTTGACGGGTTGTTCATGGCGTTTGAGCCGTTTTCCCCTTCAGATCAGGGGCCTGGCATCGTCCTTGCCGTGCTTCCCCTGCACTGGTCACTTCGCGAGGCCCTTCCTGCTGAAGGCCTTGCCGGTGCGCTCGCTCCAGAAGGAAGGCAAACCGTTGGACGCGAAGCCGCGGAAGGCGTCTCCGTAGATGTATACCAGGCCCTTGTCGCCGGAGAGCTCCTTGAAGTCCTTGGAAACCGCGGAATAGATTTCCTGTATCTTCCCGCGCTCGAAGTCCTTCTGGAGAAGGGAGGGGCGCTTGAGAAGAAGGTAGTCGGCCTGCCGGATGCTGTTTATCTCGAGGTTCGCAGAATTCTGGCTGACGAACACTATCGCGAGGTCCTTGTGCCTCGCGACGAACAGCAGCTTTGAGAGGAGCTTGTTCGCGCCCGACATGGAGTCCCTCGAGCCGAACAGGATGCCCCCCTCGTCCACGAGCAGCACCGAGCCGTTCGGTGCCTGTTCCGCGGATTCGACGACGCGGATGTAGCTAGGGAGCGCCGACTGGTCGAACCCCATGGCGCACGCCTTGCGGCCGCCGGCCGCCCAGTTCTCCAGCATGCGCATGCCGAGGCCGGACTTTCCCGAACCCCGCGAACCCAGTATGATGCCGACCGTGGACTTCGAGGAGAACAGCCATTCCTCGAACCCGGCAAGCGAGCCCTCGAAGGCGCGGACCTCAAAAAACGCGGAATACGCGGGTTTTTTCCCGGTTGCCGCGGAAGCAGTATTCACCGAACGGCGCACCGCCGAGGAAACCGCGCGCCCCCCGTGGCGGAACATTAACGAAAGCGTGCGCCAGAGGCCCCGCAGAATCCAGACGAGCAGCCTGTAGAGGCCGAAGGCAACGGCCTTGGCGGCGTTCCAGAGCCATTTGCTGGCCTTCGACGTGCGCGACTTCCTCGGCATGAAATAACCCCCGGGGTAAGACGAGGGCCGAACCGGCTTAAATGCCTTTGCAGAGCCGCAGGCAGGCGGGGAGGTCCAAAATGAATAAAAGCCGGGAAGCGCATAAAGAAACAGGTAAAAAGGTGCGTGGAATGGAACTCGAGGAACTCGACCGGTGGTTCTGGGCCGGATTCATACTCATGATACTGGTCCTGCTCTGGGCGTACTCCAATTTCTTCGGCTGAAGGCAGGGGGGGAAGCACGCTGAAGCCGCGGATTAAGCATTTGACAACTCTTTTTAAGATGCTTAACCGGAAGGTTAAGCATGAGGATTCTGCTCAACCGGAAGGCGAATTTCGCGATAATCGCGGTGCTAGCGGTCGCGCTTGGCGCGCTCGGGTTCCTCTACCTCACGATTGCGGCGCCAAGTGTGGCATCGGAGAAGATGCTCGCCGCGGACGCCTCCGGCAGGACCGGCGCGCAAGCAGAGGCGCCGACGCCGGAACCCACGACCGCGCCGGCTGCATCCCCGGAGCAGACTGCAACTCCAGAGTCCGAGGTAGAATACGACGGCCCTCCGCTTCCGCCGGAAGGTCCGGACGTCCCCCAAATTCTTGAAACCGGCCTTCCCAATGCGTCCGGCGGGGCTTTCGGGGCAGGCGCTGCGATGAGGACCGGCGATAACGCGACCCCGACTCCCGGAGCAGAGGCGACTGATACCGCTTGGAAGCAAGTGGCATCGGTAGGCGCAGAAGATGCGCCGCTGTTGGCACCGAATCAGAATACCGGCGCCGGGGCCAACGCCCCAAGTTACGGCGCAGCGGCAGCAGGGGCGGAGGAAGGCAGGGGGCTGCTTTCGAACCCGTTCTTCTACTACCTTGCGGGCGCCGTTGTCGCGATAGCGCTGCTGCTCAACCTCTTCAAGGTATCGTTCGCGCCCGAGATGGCGTATGATTCCGCTATATTCAAGACTCTTTCCTCGGAGACGCGCATGGAACTCCTCGCGTCGCTTCAGCAGAGGCGCAAGACGCTCAGCGAGCTCGCCGCCGAGAGGGAAATTTCCCTGCCGGGCGCCAAGCAGCACCTGGAACTGCTGGAGGAGGCGGGGCTGATACGAAAGATAGACGAGGGCCGCAAGTGGAAGTACTACGAGCTCACTCCGCAGGGCAAGACCATCCTCGCCGAGCGCTACTCCTAGCCACCCCCTACGGCGCGAAAGCGAAGGGCAGCGTGAATTCCAGGTATATCTCGACCGCCAGCACCGCGATGAGGACTCCAACGAAGGTCACGAGCGCCATGAGCAGGATCTTGGGCGTCTTGTCGTATTTCTCGGCCAGGGCGTCGTAGACGAAGCTGAGGATGAAGACGAGCGGGAACACGAGCGCGGTGACCGCGAGCGACAGCAGGAAGACGAACCACGCCTGGCTCAAGTAGAACGACAAATCGGCCATACGCGGATTTGGCGGGCAAGCATTTAAACCCTTCCTTGAGTAATACCGCACGGTGCCTTTTAGAGAAATGTCCTACGCCATGATGCTCCTGTACATCAACCTCTTCGCGTTCGTCATCCAGTTCTTCCTGCCGCTGCCGCTGCTGCAGATGCTCATGCTGGACCCGAAGAACGCGCTTTTCATGCCGTGGCAGTTCGTCACCTCGATGTTCATGCACGCGGGCCTGTTCCACCTATTCTTCAACATGTTCGCGCTGCTCATATTCGGGCCCCTGCTGGAGCAGCGCATCGGCGGCAGGCAGTTCCTCATACTGTACTTCCTGGCGGGCCTGGCCGGGGGCGTGCTCTACATCCTCACGGGCGGCACCGTTCCGGCGCTCGGCGCCTCGGGGGCAATATTCGGCATCCTCGGCGCCATGGCCGCGCTCGAGCCTAACATGATTATCTTCGTGGGGTTCATCCCGATGCCGATGTGGCTCGCCGGCATATTCTGGCTCTTCACGGAGATAGTCTCCGGAGTCGCAGCGGTGACCAACATCGCCAACTTCGCGCACGTCGGCGGGCTGGCAATCGGGTACGTCTACGCGAAACGGGCGAAGCCGGACATGGTGCTCCTCGGATGACGCATGAGCTCTTCAGCGGATATGACATCCGCGGCGTGGTCGGGAGGGACATCGGCGCGCGCTTCGCGGAAGACCTCGGCAAGGCGTTCGCGACCTTCCTGGGAAAGCCCGGGAAGCCAGTGCTCGTAGCGAGGGACAACCGCACGCACTCGCCGATGCTGCAGCTGGCGTTCGAGCAGGGCCTGCGCTCGAGGGGATTCGGCGTCGTCGAGCTCGGCATGGCGCCCACCCCGCTCATGCAGTACGCGCTCGCGAAAGGCGGCTCCGCCGGCGGGTGCATCGTCACCGCCTCCCACAACCCGCCGGAATACAACGGCTTCAAGCTCTACCGCGGGAGGATGACGCTTTCCTCCGAGGAGATGCTGCGGCTTTCGCGGATTTTCCATGCGAAGGCATTTCCTAAGCGGGCAAAAAGCGGCGGGCTGGCGAAACTCGACTATTCCCAGGCTTACGTCTCCGACATCCTCAGACGCGGCAGGCCGGCGAGGAGGCTCAAGGTCGCGATCGACGCGGGCAACGGGGTCTGCGGCCCTCTTGCGCGCAGGCTCTTCGAGGGCATGGGGTGCAAGGTGACGATGCTCTTCGAGGACACGGAATCCGCGTTCCTCAACCACGTGCCCGACCCCCACGACCCCGCGAACATGAGGTGGCTGCAGGACGAGGTGCTTAGCCAGAAAGCGGACCTCGGCATCGCCTTCGACGGCGACGGCGACCGCGCCGGATTCGTGGACGACAAGGGCAGGATAGTGAGGGAGGATGACGCCTTCGTCCTGCTGATGCGCGGGCTCAAGCCGGAAAAGCGGGGCGCCGTGGTCTGCGACCTGCGTCTCTCCATGGCGGTGAGGGAGGAGGCGGAACGGCTGGGCCTCAGGCCCGTGGTGTCGAAGGCGGGAAGGATCGCAATCAGAGAGGAGCTGTTGAAGCGGAAGGCCGCATTCGGCGGCGAGGTCTCCGGTCACTACTTCTTCAAGGAGCATTACGGGTTCGACGACGGCATGTACGCCGCGTTCAAGATGTGCATGTGGCTCTCCGCGCAGCAGCTGCCCGCGGCGGAAATCGTCGACGGCATCAGGCATTACCCCGCCACTCCGGAAATGCGCGTGCACACCGACACGAAGAGGGAGACCGTCGACGCGGTCAAGAAGAGCCTGAGAAAGCGCTTCGGCGGCAAGTTGAAAACAATCGACGGGGCGTACCTGGATTTGGGCGATTCGTGGGGGCTGGTGCGCGTCTCGAACACCGAGCCCGCGGTCACGCTCAGGTTCGAGGGCAGGACGAAGCCCGCTCTGAGGAAGGTCGTCGGAATATTCAAGAAGGAGCTCGAGGCCGCAGGCGGGAGGCTGCCCCCGGTCAGATATTAGAGATGTCGCGCTTCAGCCGGATGACGCCTTGCAGCATGTGGAGGGTGTCCCTCAACACGACCTTGCCCTCCTTCTTGTGGTGCCACTCCACGGGCAGCTCGTGCAGCGTCAGGCCGGCATGGCGCGCACACACGAGCAGCTCGACGTCCCATTCGAAGCCCCGGGACCTGATGCGCGGCAGGATGCGGAGAATCTTTTTCCGGCCGAATCCCTTGAAGCCGCACTGCGTGTCCCTCACGCCCAGCCGGAACAGCAGGGTCACGAGGGTGTTGAAGGCCCTGCTGGCGAACCTGCGGCGAAGGGGGATGCGGCCGACGATGACCGCGCGCTCGGCCTTGCGGCTTCCGATCACGACGTCGAAGCGCACGAGCGCGTCCAGCATCTTCGGGATTTCCTCCGGCGGCACCGCGGCGTCGGCGTCGTAGCAGATGCAGTGCCCGCCGCGCGCCAGCCGGATGCCCTGCATGAGGGCGCCGCCCTTGCCCAGCCTCCTGCCGAAGTGCGCGAGCCTCACGCGGTTGGCGGGCTTGCGGGCGAAGAAGCGCACGATTCTCTGCGTCGAGTCCGTGCCGTCGTCTACTACGATTATCTCGAATTTTCGGGGGTAGTTCTGCTGGAGGAAGTGGGTGAGGCGGGCGAGCGTGTCGAAGACGCGCTTTTCCTCGTTGTGGGTCGGTATGATGACTGAAAACATGTGGCCTTCGGAGGCGTATTATTGGCAACCAATAAATAGGTTGGGGTGCGAATCGGTTCATGGCCACGCGCAGAAACGCAGAACAAGTGCAGAAGGGCCCAAAGGACCCCCGCATAACGGCGTTCATGGAACGGCTTAAGAGCGAGGACCTGCTGCCCATGAACCGCTTTAAGGACGCCTACGACCCGCTCGCTTCGCTGGATGCAAGGGGAATCAGACTGCCCCAACTGGTCGGGGATTTGAGGAAGAACGGGTTCTCCTTGAGGACGGAGAGGCTGCGTTCGCTTGGACCGCGCCAGCGCCGGGACCCACAGGTGAAAAAGGACGTGGCGACGCTGGCGGGACTGCTCCACGCCGAATTCCACCACCGGGTAAACGGCATGAGGCTCGGCGGGCACGAGGGACTGAAGCGGTTTAGGGACGCAGCACTGGGCTATATGCTGCGGAGCGAGCTGCTGTCCCGACGCTCCCGCAGGGCGTTGGAGGAAGATTTTGCGAACTTCGCGGTGCACCTCGGCGTCACCCCGAAAGAAATTGCGCACGAACACGAAAAGCTTGCTGCAGGAATCGGTAGGGAGGGTTCGCTCCTGAGCAGGGAGAGGCTGTCCACGGCGCTCAAGGCGTACGCGAAGGTGCGGGTTTCCTACGACCCGGACGCGGATTTTCTCACGCTGTCGCTGCGCAGGCGGAGGGGCAAGTGAGTTATTTCTTCCGGGACCATGCCCACGCGATGACGACGCCTCCGAACAGCAGCTGCACGAGCCCTCCGGCGAGCCAGCTGAACACCATCGCCTCGGAGAGCTGGAAGCTCGTGTAGGTGGCGAACATGCCGGGGATGCCGCTGACGACCCATATCATGAACCCGAAGGCGAGCCCGCGGTCGAGATATTTCTTCTGCTTGAACACGCCCCCGACCTTCTCGAAGACGTAGGCGAGCGTGATGCCGGCGATGAACGGCTGGAGCACGAAGAGGTTCATCAAGGTGTCGCCCCACGGACGGAAGACGACGATGTTGGCATACTCTTCAGCGATGGACGGGAACAGCGCCGTCCACAACGGCATGAGAGCGAAGCTGACGACGAGCATGACCAACCCGGCGATGAGCCCGGTGCGGATTACCTTCCACCAGTCGCACATTCCGACCACCCCTGCAAAAAGCAGGGGACGGGGGGTAGAAAAGGCTTCCGGTCCGGCGGTCTAGCGCCAGAGGGGCACCGGGTAGCCGGAGTCCTGCTGGGAATACGGCAGGGCGACAGCCGCGAGCTCCTGGAGCGTGCCCAGGTCGTTGGCCTTGACGAGCCGGTCCGAGATGGTGTAGAGGAAGTCGTCCATGTAGAGGCTCCTCTTGACGTCCGTGCCGCGGCCGTAGTAGTACTCGCCGCTCTTCGCGAAGGCGTCGGGGTCGTCCTGGTGGGAAACCCTTCCGCGGAGCGTGAACCCGGAATCGAGGCCGACGCCGAAGACGTACGCGCCCTGGAACTTGAATTCGCCGTAGGAATTGGGCTCCACGCCCCGCGGGTATTTCGCCGGGTCTATTTCGGCGAGGCGGATGGGCACCACGAGGAGGCCGCGTTCCCTGCTGAAGAGGAAGGCCTTGTGGTCCTGCAGGGCGTAAGACTCGGTGCCGCGGTCGCCGATCTTGTAGGATGCGAGCTCGCGCGGGTTGCTCACGTCGGACACGTCGAAGAGGGAGAGCTTGACTCCCTGGTACCACGCGAAATCCCCTTCCTCCGCGGGAACCGCGTCCTTGCCGATGCCGATGAGGTGCGTCTCGTCGTAGGGGTGGAGGTAGTCGGAATAGCCGGGAATCTTGAGCTTGCCGAGGAGCCGCGGGTTGCCCGCGTCCTCGAGGCCGATGACGAACAGCGGGTCGACCTTCTTGAACGTCACGAGGTAGGCGCGGTTGCCCATGAAGCGAGCGCTGTATATCGTCTCGCCGGGCGCGAGGTCCTCGAGGCTCCCGACGATGCCGAGGTCGGCGCCGAGGACGTAGACGTTGTTCATGGAGGGGTTGTCGGTAAGGGTCCTCGAGACCTGCCCGACGGTGGTCGCAATCCTGAAGTTGCCGAAGAACTCGTCCATGCTGAACTGGTCGAGGACGTGGCCCGGGACCTCGCCGTTGCCGGTGTAGGAAATCGCGCCGCCGAGGGAGAAGCGGTGCACCACCGTCTTCTCGGGCACGCGCTGGCGCTCCTCGTAGACGGGCATCTGCGCCTGGTAGATGGCCTGCATTGCGTTGGAACGCTCCTTGGATTCAAGGGTCGCGAGGAAGCGGTTGGCGAGCCTCACCCTCGAGGCGTCCTTCCTGTACTCGGGCTGCGCCGCGGCGCCGATTGCATCGAGGCGCGCGGAATATTCCGGCGTGAGCCTGCTCCCGAGCACTTGATCGTAGGTCTCCCAGAGCGGGTAATAGCGGTCGTAGCGCGTGTACGCGATGTACAAGTTGTCCTGGGAGACGTAGATGGTCTGCCCGCGGCCCATGAGGACGACTTTCCTGGACTCGGGCTTGTCCAAGTCCGCGAGGTCGAGGCCGAGCACCGTCGTGAACTGGCGGGAGTCGAAGGGCTCGTCGAAATAGCTGATTTCCGAGGGCAGGATGTCGCGCACTATTCCTCCGACGGCGTATACCGGCATCGGAATCTCGCCGCGCGCGTTCTCCGTGTAGACTGCGTAGACCTTCTTGCCGATCATCCTCGACTGCGAGTATTGGCCCATGAGGTTGACGGTCTTCAGGAGCCTGGGGGAGGAACGGTCGGAGACGTCGTAGACCTTGATGAATGAAGACTGCGTCGGATAATACGGCCGGTAAAACGGAGCAGTGCCCGCCGCGCCGTCGGAGGGCGGCAGGGGCGGGAGGTCTTCCTGGTCCTCCTTGAAGCGCTCCTCGAGCTCCTCGACGTACGGCTGCCACCCGAATTCGCCGCTGCCGAACGCCACGAGGCTGTCGCCGTTTACGAATATGTTCGATATCGTGTCCTCGGAGATCGTGGAGAGGACCCTCGCCTGCGAGGGCGGGAAGGCGTCGAGGATGACGACGTCGCCCGCGGATATGGTATAGATGTATTTGCCGTCGTTCTTCACGATGTCGGCTTCATCAACGCCCTCGACCTGCACGTTCGTCTGCGAGTAGTCGGAGGCCTTCGATGCGGAGTCGGCGGTTCCTGCGCCCAAGCCGGCCGACGGCGGCGCAACCATTGCATTGACCATTGCCTCTCCATACATTCTGCCGTCGTAGTAACCCGTGCCGCCTGCATCGGAGGGGCCGAGGAAGGACGCGATTTCCTTGAACGAGGTGAAGCTGTTGATGTCTTCAGTCTGGGGCACCGCCGTCGGAACTCCGCCGGGCGTCGTGGGCCATGCCGTGGCGACGGCTGTCGGAACATTGGTCGGCGTCGGTGAAGCGTATGGCAGTGCCGGAGGCCGCATGTCTCCGAACGAACCCCCGAAGACGACGAGCACCGCGACTACCGCGATGGCGAGAAGGGCGAGAGAGTTGTCCATGAAACCACCAAGCACGGATATCGCGGGCGGCGTTAATAAGGACTCCCAAAAGATTAGCCGGGAGCTTAAGCTGGAGGCGTCGTGGGAATGTCAGGCGCTATCAACCTCATCACGGCGTCGGCTCAGGGGTTGTTCAGGCTCATCATCTGCATGGCTATGGGCGAAAAGGAATTTAATAGCCTGCCGCCAAACGTACTCAATGGCAAAGTCGCTGCTCGACGGCGTCTGGACCATCGACTACGAGCACGCCAAGGAGGGCGTCTGGTGGTGGTGGTTCTGGCTCGTCTTCCTTGAGAACCCGGAAAACCCGGCCAAACCGCTCCAGCTCATGTGCCTGTGGAGCACTAAGAAGGAGAAGCGGTTCAAGGTCAACGGCGTCGACGTCAGGTTCGACCAGACCATCCTCCGCGGCAAGGGCAGGGCCGTGTTCGACGGGGCGGTCGCGAGCTGGCTGTACGACGGCAGGAGGATGCATGACCACTTCATCCTCAAGCAGGCGCCGCTCGTACTGGACGAGGGGAGGAGGAGCCTTGAGGCCGACGGCGCGGGATTCTCCGAAAACCGCGGGAGGTTCAAGGTCTCCATCCGGGGGGAGGGCGGGAGTCTCAAGTTCGCCACCCGGAAAATCAACGGGGCGTCGGAGCCCAGACAGCACATGAACGCGTTCCTGCGGAGGTTCACCTACAAGATTACCAAGGTCAACGAGCTCGCCGTCGAAGGCACGCTGCAAATCGGCGGCAGGAGGAGGAAGGTCCGCGGCACGGCGTATTTCCAGAAGGTCGTCGTGAAGGCGCCGGTGATGCCGTGGCTGTGGAGCATCGTGCATTTCAGGGACGGGTCGTTCTTGAGCTACTTCTGCCCCCGCGTCGGCCAGAGCCTCGTCAACCGCGACGTCGGCTCGCTGCACAACAACCTCCTCTTCAAGAGCAAGCTCGAGTTCTTCTGCGCGCAGGACGGGAGCTACCGGGAGTTCAGGCCGTGCAGGATATCCTCGAGGCGCGTCGGCGGCAGGCCGGTGTGGACGTTCAAGGCGCGCTCGGAAGGCGAGTCCCTCGAGGCCGAGCTGCGCTCGTACGCCGAAACGAGCTGGAAGATACAGAACGGCCTCGCCGATATATTCAAGAACGCGCTCCACTACGACGAGTACTGCGTCGCGGCGACTAGGCTCGATTTCCGGCGGCGGGGAAAGCCGGCGTACACGCTCGAGGATGCCGGCGCGGGGTTCGGGAACGCCGAGCACGCGTGGGGCTTTTTGATCTGAAAGGGGGGATTGCAATGAAGGTCGTTGACATGAAACCGCAGGCCGCGGAAAATCTCCTCAAGGGGTTCGGGGCGGCCGGATTCCAGGCAACCGAGCTCGCGCGGGCGTCGGGCATATTGCGCGAAATGCTCGCCGACAGGGAGTGCACCGTGTTTTTCGCGTTCACCTCGAACATGATGGCCTCCGGGCTGCGCGGGCTGTTCATCGACTTGGCAAGGCGCAGGCTCTTCGACGCGGCAATCACCGCCGGCGGCTCGCTCGACCACGACTTCATCAGGTCGTTCGAGGACTACGAAATCGGGTCGTTCGCCGAGGACGACGTCCGTCTGCACCGCGGCAGCGTGAACCGGCTGGGGAACATCCTCGTGCCGAACGCGCGCTACGTGTCGTTCGAGAAGAGGGTGAGGCCGGTGCTCGAGGCGCTCTACCGGCGCAGGAGGACAGTGTCGCCGGGCGACATCTCGGCCGAGCTCGGGGATTTCCTGAAAAAACGGAAATCATTCCTCGGGGAATGCAGGAAGAACGGCATCCCCGTGTTCTGCCCGGGGATAACGGATTCAGCTCTCGGGCTGCAGCTCTACTACGTCAAGCAGGACCACGCGGATTTCGCGGTGGACGTCACCGCGGACATGGGCGCACTGGGGACGATGGTGCTCTCCGCCAAGCGTACCGGCGCGCTAGTGCTAGGCGGGGGCATATCCAAGCACCACACCATCGCCGTCAACCTCCTGCGCGGCGGGCTGGACTACGCGGTATACGTGACGACGGCGGCGGAGTACGACGGGTCGCTCTCGGGCGCGCGCGCCTCCGAGGCCAAGTCGTGGGGCAAGGTGGCGGAGAAGGGCGCGACGGCGACGGTGCACGGCGACGCCTCGATAGTGTTCCCGCTGCTGCACGCCTCCCTCGGGGAAGGCCTCAAGATGAGAAGCTGATCTCCTCGACCACGGTGCGTCCGGAGTCGTCCTTGCCGCGCTCGAAGAAGAAGGCCCTGCCAGAGCCGCCCTCCTTGAGCTTCTCGTCGTGCGTGATGATGAAGACCTGCTCCACGATCTCGGGCAGCCGGTCGTGCAGCGCGGTCGAAAGCGCCTGCACCGCCCTCGCGTCGAGGTTGTGCGTCGGCTCGTCGAGGATGAGCCAAGAGAGGCCGGGCGTCAGCACGAGCGCGAACGCGACGCGCATCGCGAGCGCGGCGCAGCTCCTTTCCCCGCCGGAACAGCCCTCGATGGCCAGCCATGCGTCCTGCTGGTCCTGCAGCTCGAGGGCGTAGTCGTCCTCGAGCGCCACCAGGCGTATGGACTTGTAGTCGCGGTAGGGGTATATGATGGGCCAGACCTCCTGCATCGCGCCCGTAATCGCGCCGACTAGCTCCTCGCGCAGGGACTTCTGGGTCTCGATGACCGCAGACTGGAATTTGAGGGAGGAATCCGCCTTGCGGCCGAGGTCCTCGAGATTGCGCGACCTGGCGGCGACGGCGTCGAGGCTCTGCCTCAGCGATTCCGCGTTCCTCGCGCGCTCCTCCGCCGCACGCTCCTCCGCGGATGCCTCCGCGGAAAGCCTCGCCAGCTCCTCCTTGATGGAGGACTGCCCCGCGCGGGCGCGGGAGAGCGCGGCGGGGTCGAAGGCAAGCGCCGCGAGCCGGGACTCCGCGGCGGAAAGCGAGGAAGCCGCTTCGTCCAACCTCTTTTTCACCGCGAGCGCGCGCCCTGCGGTCTGGAGGCGCGAAAGCGACGATTCCGCCGATGCCAGCGTCTCCTCCGAATAGCCGGATTCCAATGAGGAAAGCTCGGCCCTCCTCGTCTGGAGGCGCCCGGAAGCCGTGGCAATCTGCAGCTTGACGGACTCGGAGCGTTCAAGCGTTTCACGCGACCTCCTCGCAGCCTCGAGCCCGCCGCGCGCCCTCTCGAGCTCGCCTGCAGCGGCATGACGCGCCGCGCTTGCCTCGGCGAGGCGTTTTTCCGCGGAGTCCAGCGACTTGGCCACGGCCTCGGCCTCAAGCCCTGCGGACTTCAGCCCGTCGAGGGCGGTCCTGAGGGATTCGAGCGCGAGGATGTCCTGCTGCGCCTTGCGCAGCCGCAATGCCGCCGCCTCCCTCTCCTTCCGCACCGACGAAAGCTGCGCGGAATACTCCTCGAGGTGCTTGCGGTGCACGCCGAGCATGCCGTCCTTCCTGGCTTTGGAGAGCTCGCTGCCGCACGTCGGGCACTGGGCCCCCGCCTGCCCAAGGGCGTTGAGGGCGCTTTCGCTGCCGAACGAGAATGAGGAGAGCTCCGAGAGCCTGCGGTCCGCGGTGTCGAAGGCCAGCTGCGCCGCGGCCGCGTCAGGCGAGCCGATGGAGGAAACGCGGGACTCTAGCGAATCCTTCTCGCGCGCCTTCCGATCGAGCTCGGAGAGGTTGCCGCGCATGGCCGCTGCAGCGGAGGAGAGATCGACGATTTCCTTGTCCTTGGCGGAAAGGCCGGCCTCGAGCGCGCTTACGCGTTCCGAAAGACCTCGGGGGTCGGGGGGCGCGGACGGCACCGGCGGGAGTTCGGAGAGCTGGCGTTCCAGCGATGCAAGCTCTGCCTCGAGCCTGCCGACGTCCACGCGCAACCGCGAGACGCCGGCCGCGGTTTTCCTGAGCGAAGCGATGCGCTCATTTGCGGCGGCCTCCTGGAGGCGCAGGCCTGCATCGTCGGCCGAGGCCAGCTCGGCCGGTGGTATGCCCGTCTCCCCGAGCTCCTCGCGGAGCCTTGCGAGAAGCGCGCCCAAGGAGGATTTCCTATGGGAAATGAGGCCGTGCTCGCGCTCTGCGGCTTCGAGTGCGGCGACCGACTCCGCGGAACGCCGGAGCGCGGGCTCGAGCACGGCTGTTTTCCCCCGGAGGGAAGCACAATTTTTCCGCGAGGCGTCCGCGGCGGACTCGGCTGCGCGAAGCTGCTCCCGGAGGTCTTCGGGCCGCATGCCCTCGAGGAGCTTCTGGGCCTCGGAACGCGTCGCCTTGAGCCGGTTAGCGAGGGTGCCGGCGTTGCCGCGCGCGGACTCGAATGCGCTGATTCCGAGCAGCTCGTCCACCTGCCTCTTGCGCTCGCCCTTCGCGGCGTTGAGCAGGTAGTCGATGCGGTTCTGCTCGGCGTAGATGATGCGGGAGAACAGGTCGTAGTCTATCCGGAGCACGCCCTCTATCAGCTCGGTGGCGCGCTGGGGCTGGGCCTCAAGCAGCTTCCCGTCGCAAAACACCTGCGCCTCGGCGCGTCCCTCGCGGCCCAGGCGCCGCACGACGCGGTACGGCTTGCCGTCCTTCTCGAAGCGCAGCTCGACTTCGGCGGAATGGTTCTGCGGGCCGCGCGAGACGAGGTCCTCCACCCGGACGCGCCTTGCCTTGAGCGCCGGGAAGGTGCCGAAGAGCGCGAAGGAAACGGCCTCGACGGCGCTCGTCTTTCCGGAGCCCATGCTGCCTACGAACAGGTTGGTGCCCCTGCCGAAACGCATCTGAGTGTGCTCGTGGCTCTTCCAGTGCCGAAGGGCCAATTCCGTAATCATCTTCCCCTCGAACCCCCTTTTCCCCTAGAGGGGTTGTTAGGGCGTCGAAGGAATAATAAAGACTCGGGCTACTGGATGACGGCGTTAAGTAGGATGTTATGGGTGTCGCAAGAGCTTGCCACCTCTAGCTTGCCCACGTACTGGCCCGGCAGCGCGTCCATGGGCACCGAGACCGTGAAAAGGAAGGAGGCGGTGCGCTCGGCAGGGATGCCGTCCCCGGCATTCGCATCCGCAATCTGGTCCGTCTCGGTGACCGACGCCCAGTTGGCGAAGTCGCCCTTGACCGAGACGTTGACGTCGGTGATGGGGGCAGAGTCGGCGCCGCCGCCGTTCCTGATGATAACGTAGCTCTTCTTGACCGTGCCGGGCGGCGCCGTGAAGTCCTTGGCGTCGGGCTGGTCGAAGCTGACGTCCAGCCTCGGCCGCGTCTCCTTGACGGTCACCTCGAGCGGCACGCTGACCGTAGTCCCGCGTATCCTCAGGCTTCCCGAGACGTCGCCGCCTCCGGACTTGGCGGTTATGCGGACCGGCACCAGCACCTGCGTCTCGGGCTCGATGACGTCGCTCTGCGTCGGGCGGACGAGGTCCGCGACCTGTCCCTCTGCAGTAATGGCGAGCGCCTCGTCGGAAACGCCGGTGTTCTCAACCTCGACGAGGAGCGACCGGGAGCACTTGCTTGCGACAACTGCCGAATACCCCGAGGATATGAACTTGAGGCCGGTCTTGCGCCCGACCTGCACCTCGGCCTTGCGCGACTCGCGCGAGTCGAGCGCGCTTACGAACTTGAGTGCAGGCTTGAGCTTGCTGCTCAGCGGGGTGACCTGCAGCTGGAGGTCCCTTCCGGCCGGCACGCCGTTCAGCACGACGAGGCCGTTGGGGTCGGTGAGCAGCTCGCCGCCAACCGGGTTGCCGTCCTCGTAGGCGAGCGACACCGTGGCGAGAACACCCTTGTCCTCGTCCACCTGCATCACGCGCAGCACAATCGAGCCGGGCTGCGGCCTTGCGAAATAATACCAGTAGCCGAGACCCACGATGGCGACGAGGACTAGCAGGGGAAGCCAGTAGCGCTTCAGCGGGCCGCGCACGCGGAACCACAGTCTGAGAGCCTGGTATTTCGCAAGCCCCGCGTAGTCGCCCTCCTCGGGCTCCTCCAGCTCCTCCTCATCCTCCTGCGGCTGCAACGCGGGCGCCTGCTTCGGGAATTCGCTTGTCTGCTGGTCCATGCTCTTAATCCGAAGCCCATAAACCGGCACTGATTTATAAAAGGTTAGCATAATGTCCAGCGGGTTGACACAGATGGCCGGGGAGTTCGCGGTAAAGACTGAAGGGGGCAAGAGGCAGCTCATCATCAACTACAAGGGCTCGCCCTACGGGGCGGATCTCGCGCAGTATCCCCAGTGCATGCAGGACGTCATCACCAGGCTGAGGGAGGTGGACGCCGACGAGGTCGTCCTCTCGGAATACTACGAGAGGATATACAACGCCGACCAGACGAAGCTGTTGAAGGGGATTGCCGACCTGGTGACGCGCTTTGAGAGCGAGGCCGTGTGGGCGCCCAGCAACCTGAGCGGCGGGAGGGAGAGCAAGGTGCTGGCCTCGAGGCACGACGCGGTGATGCAGTTCCTGTCGCTGCTGCAGTCGGACTTCTTCAAGGCCTACCTGTTCCTCGTGCAGGAGATAAAGCAGCAGGAGGCCCGGGCGGACAAGATGACCGACGCCGAGAGGGACGACGTGCGGATATACCTCAAGACGCTCGAGTTTCTGAGGGAGGAGATAGAGAGGACGGAAGTCATACAGCGCATGAAGAAGTACCTCCTCCAGCTTTCCGGCATCCCGAGCGACCGCGGGATATACCACGCGTTCTTCGAGGCGGTCATAAAGCCGTCGTTCATCGGGTCGAGGATATTCTTCACGGGCATCGAGACGCTCCAGCTCGCCGACCAGTACGACGTCAGCGGGACCAAGGTGTACATCTACAAGCACCCGGAGAAGGTCGAATACCTCTACTACATCAACCCCCCGGAGTACACGCTTCCGCCGGAGCAGTATTTCCTGCTGGAGAAGACAAAGGAAGTGGTGAGCACGCACCGGCCCGCCTCAGTCACGTTCTTGGACATGCAGCAGGCCCGCAAGTACTTCCGCAAGATATACACCGCCACCATCGGCGACCTCGCGCTCCACAACGGCATAAAGATATCCGCGCAGGAGAAGGACGACCTCGCCAACATCGTCGCGCGCTACACCATCGGCTACGGCATCCTAGAGATACTGCTCAGCGACAGGCAGCTGACCGACGTCTACCTAGACTCGCCGCTCGGCGAGAAGCCCATATACCTCGTGCACAGCAAGTACGGCCAGTGCCAGACGAACATCATCTTCTCGGAAGAGGAGGCCAAGAGCACGGTCTCGCGCTTCCGCGCGCTCTCGGGGAGGCCGTTCGACGAGGCCCACCCCATACTCGACTTCGACCTGCCCGACCTGCAGACGCGCATCGCCGCGATAGGAAAGCCGCTCGCCGTCGACGGGACGGCGTTCGCGTTCCGCTTGCACAAGGAGACGCCGTGGACGCTCGCGCAGTTCCTCGACCAGGGCATGTTCTCCGCGCTCGGCGCGGGCATGCTTTCTTTCTTCGTCGACGCGCAGGCGAGCTCGCTCATCGTCGGCTCGAGGGGCGCTGGCAAGACGTCGCTGCTGCAGGCGATGATGCAGGAAATCCCGCAGAACCTGAGAATAATTGTGCAAGAGGACAGCGTGACTGGAGATTCCGAAATCCTTGCCGAGCGGGATGGCAGGCTGGAAAAAACCACTGTCGGAGAGCTCGTAGACGGATTGGTTGAAAAACACGGATGCGAAAGAATCGCCGGGAAGGAAGTCGCCGCAGCGGACTCGGAAGGCATCCGGGTGTTTGCCTTGGATGCGGAAAACAAGATTTCCCTCCAACCCGTGTCCCAATTCATCCGCCACCGCGTTTCAAAACCCATTTTCGAGGTGTCGACGAGAACCGGCAGGCGCATCAAGGTCACCGGCGACCACTCGCTTTTCACGCTTGGGAACTTCGGGGTCGAGCCCGTCAAGACCCGTGAAATCAGGGCGGGCGGCTACATCGCCGTCCCGAGAGTCGTGCCTTTCCGGGGGGGAACGGCGGTTAAAGAAATCAGCGCCATCGGTTCGTTGCCGGATTCCGCATACGTAGTCTGCGAGGCCTTCAAGCCTTGGTGCCGGGCCAACCGCGGGAAAATCGCTTCCGCCGCAAGGGGCCTCGGACTCTCGAAGGGGACTGTGCAGAATTGGGCGAGGAAGGGCCTGCTTCCGGTCAAGGTGGCAAAGAAGTTCCCCGAGCTGCTCAATTTCCCCGGAATCCGTTTCAAGCTGGACAGGAAGTCGCGGCCGATTCCGGCAACCTTCGCGCTTACCCCCGAATTCCTCAACTTCGCGGGGCTATGGCTTGCCGACGGCTGCTACGACGGCAAGTACGGAGTCGTGATTTCCGCCGGAGAACCCGAGGAAGTCGGGGTAATAGACTCCGTCGCAGGGCAATTCGGGCTCGGTGGCAGGCTCTGCACCGACGGTTATTCCCGCATAATCTCGAACACCGGGCTCGTCTGGGCCCTGAAGAACGTTTTCGGATTGCAGGGGGACTCGTTCACGAAAAAAATCCCGCAATGGGTGGCCGGGCTTTCCGACGATCAGCTTGCCGAAGTGCTGAAGGGATTCTTCAGCGGCGACGGCTACGCAGCCGAATACGAAGTGGTTACCTCGCTTCAGTCTCGCGCGCTGATCAAGGACATCAAGACCCTGCTGCTCCGGCTTGGCATCGTTGCGCGCGAACACGGGCCCACCAAGCAGGGCCTGACGAGCCTCTCCGTCTCGTCGCTGCCGATGCTGCAGAAATATTCCGCGATAGGGTTTTTGCAGGCGCGCAAGAACGCCGCCCTTTCGAAAGCGCTGGCGCGGACTTCGACGCACGACACCGCAGACGTCATTCCCATGCCGCGCCAGTTGCTCCGGGAGCTGGCGGAAGGCGGCGCCGATTTCAACCGCCACGACTATATGGTCAGGGGCTTCAAGGTCGGCCGCCGGAAACTGCTCCAAGTGGCACAGCGGATGCAAGGCGGGCATCTGCAGCGCTTCTTCTCCACGCTCGCCGGGTCCGACATCTACTGGGACGAGGTAGTGTCCGTTGAAATGGTTTCCGACGGAAAGAACGGCGAATTCGTATACGATTTGTCCGTGCCGGGGTGCGAGAACTTCGTCTGCGAGAACATAATCGCACACAACACGCAAGAGCTCCCGGTGCCCCAGCTGAAGAAGCTCGGCTTCAACATCCAGAGGCTGAAGACGCGGCCGCCGCTGGGCGCGCAGAGCGATGCGGAAGTCAGCGCCGAGGACGCGCTGAGGACCGCATTGCGCCTCGGGGACTCCGTGCTCATCGTGGGCGAGGTGAGGAGCTCCATCCGAGGTTCGGAGGAAGTGGTCGTCGTCTACAACGGGGTTACCAAGCGCATGCCCATTGAGGAATTGTATGGCAAAGACCCGGCGCGTTTCCAGGTTCCGACGCTGGACTTCGATTTAAGCATGCGGCTGGCTCCCCTTACGGGGTTTGTGAAGCATCAGGCGAGAAACAGCCTCCTGGAGGTGACAACCGAGACTGGAAGGAAGGTCACCGTCACGCACGACCACAGCCTGTTTGCCGCCACACGGGACTTTAGGATAGCCGCCGTTGAATGCAGGGATCTCAAGCCGGGGGATTCGCTCGTATTGCCCGCGAGGATGCCGTGCGGCTATTCCGATGTAGAGAAACTTAACGTTTTCGAACTCCTGCCGGAATTCCGCGTCGAAGGATTTCAGGAACCGGTTCGAAGGGCCATTTCGACAATCGGCTGGAGGCAGGCAACCCAAGCCGCGGGAGTGCGGACTGGCGACATCTATAATTACTTCAGGACGAACCAGAAGAGCAACTTGGGCTTCCAGGCCTTCCAACGGGTAATGCAAAAAGCCGGACAGGAGTTCGCGTTGGAGGAGTTGAAGGCGGTCAGGGGCACCGGCCACCCCATACCCGCCAGCCTGCCCGTCGACGAGGACTTCTGCCGGTTCCTCGGATACTACGTTTCGGAAGGGTATTTTTCAGCCGAGCCCGGCAAGGGCGGGAATGTCATCCTGACCAATTCCGACCCCCAGCTCCTGGATGATTTCTCGTACCTGGGGCGGAAGCTGTTCGGGTTGGAGGCGAAACACAGGCAAGTGCATGGCGCCGGCGATTCGGTACAAGCCAGGTTCGGCAGTTCGGCGCTTGCGGCCCTGCTCTCGCGGCTCGAATGCGGCCGCACCTGCACGGAAAAGCGGGTTCCCCCGATGATATTCGGCCTCCCCAAGCGTAAAATCGCGGCTTTTTTGCGCGGGCTTTATTCCGGAGACGGCAGCTTTACGGCAAGCAGAAGATCCGGCAACGCTGTCCGGTATTTCTCCACTTCCAGGAAGTTGGCCGAAGACGTCGCCTACCTGCTGCTGGCGTTTGGCATCGTGTCGCGGTTCCACTCCCGCACGCCCAAGAAAGGCAACCGGCTTTGGATTGTCGAATTCAAGCAACGGGACATGGTTAAGACGTTCCTGAACGAAATCGGATTCGTGCAAAAGAAGCCCCAAATGCTGGCGCAGTCCTGGCCACACTCCAAGGCGAACGCAGTGTTCTTCGACACCGGAGAGCTCAGGAAGCACTTGACCAAATACCCGCGCAGGTACCGGCACCTGTTCCGGTTCGGCCGCTGCAGCCTAAACTACCTGCGCCAAGTCGTGTTCGATCCCGAATGCCGCGCCTCGGAGCAAATCAAGACCTACGCCTCCGGGAGCGTATACCTAGATCGCATCGCGTCCGTGAAGGAAATCACGCTGCCTTCGCCGGAACCGGTGTATGACCTTTCCGTTTCGCCGTCCCAAAACTTCGTCGGCGGCTTCGGCGGCATATTGCTTCACAACACCGAAGCGCGCGCGCTCTACGAGGCCATGCGCGTGGGCGCGGTCGGGAACGTCGTCATGGGAACCATCCACGGCGAGAGCGCGTACAGCATCTGGGACCGCGTGGTAAACGACCTCGGGGTGCCGACCACGAGCTTCAAGGCGACCGACTTCGCCATCGTCGCGGCGCCGATAAGGTTCAAGGGCTCGCTCAAGCGCAGCCGCAGGCTCATCCAGGTTACCGAAATCAAGAAGCACTGGACCGAGGACCCGGATAAGGAGGGGGGCATGCTGGACTGGATGCTCTTCGACGCGAAAAAGGACGACCTCCAGCTCTTCGAGGACAACATCAAGGGGAGCGAGTGGCTCGAGAAGCTCGAGAGGGGCCGCGGCCTCAGCCGCGAGCAGATCTGGGCGGAGATCCGCGCGAGGGCGGACAGCAAGCAGTATCTCGTCGACCTCAGGAGGAAATACGACATCCCGAGGCTGCTCGAGGCCGAGAACAGCATAAAGGCGCACACCAAGATGATGCTCCTCGAGGAGCAGCAGAGGGACGAGCGCGGCTCGGTCGAGCACAAGGAGCTACTGCGCAACTGGAGGCAGTGGGTAGACGACGTGCTGGCCAAGCCGCTCATGCGCAAATGAGGGGCTCAATAAAAACACCGGCCCCCAAAAAAAGCTGATGGCCAACATGCTCAAGACGGAAGCCGCGGCAATCGCATGCTTCTTGGCGCTCGCGGCGTTCACGCTCGCGTTCCGCGCCTACGCGATGGACGAGTACACGTACATGAACGCCGCCGAAGCGTTCTACAAGGGCAACCCGCGGATGATACTCGAAGGCGAGACCTCGAGGTCACCCTTCTTCCCGCTCGCGCTGAGCTGGGCGTATCCGCTTGCGGGCGACGTGGAGCTCGGGGGCAGGCTGCTCAACATCGTGTTCGCGGGCCTCGGAATAATCGTAGTCTACTTCTTCGCGCGCGAGCTGCTCGGGAGGGAGGCAGCTGGGTGGGCGGCGCTGCTGCTCGCGTCGAACCCGCTGTACGCGTTCCTGTTCTCGCGCATACTCAGCGAGAGCCTGTTCATCTTCCTGCTCGCGCTCTGCATGTACCTCACGCACAGGGCCGCGAGGGACCCGAGGTTCATGGCGCCGCTGGGGCTGGCCACCGGCTCCCTCATCATGACCAGGTATTTCGGCTTCTACAT
Organism: Microcaldota archaeon; assembly: GCA_043806595.1. Taxonomy (GTDB): domain Archaea; phylum Micrarchaeota; class Micrarchaeia; order Norongarragalinales; family SBBD01; genus JAZDGU01. The sequence continues at coordinate 2,985 of JAZDGU010000039.1, read as the reverse complement.
GATCCCCATCATCCTCGCCTATTTCTGGAAGACCGGAAGGCTGGGCTCGCTGCTCTCCAAGTGGGCGCTGGCCGGCGCCGCGGCGTTCGCGCTGTCTTTCCTGCCGCTCGCGTTCCTCAGCGGGTTCTTCGGGAAGAGCCTGCCGAGCTTCTTCACGGACTTCTTCCTCGTAGCGATATTCGTCCGGCAGGGCTCGCTCGGCTGGCCCGACCGCATGCCGAGCTACCTGCTCTCGCTGCCGTTCCTGCTCGGGTTCGCTCTGCCGGCGCTGGCGCTCTCCGCGAAGCAGGCAGTCATGCACTGGAGGGAGGAGAAATTCTTCGCGCTCCTCCTGCCCGTCGCGTTCATCGCAATCGCGATGGAGGCATACGGGCTGTTCAACGCCCCGCTCCTGCGGTATATTGCAGTTGTCGTGCCGTTCCTCTGCATATTGGCCGCCTCCGCGATTTTGCCTGGCAGGAGGATTGGCGGAATGAGCGTGCGGACGATCGCGTGGGCCGCGGTCGGGCTCAACCTCGCCGCGTCGATGGCGGGCATATACGCCGTGGACGCCCTCTATTACAAGCACGCCGACTACCGCGATGCCGGCCTCTATGCCGCATCGGAATGCGCCGGCGGGGTGTTCTCGAACATCCCGGCGGTGATGAACCACTACCTGCACCGGCCGACCGCTTACAAGGCCGGCGAATACGGCACGGGGCAGGCGTGCGTCGTAGTCAGCGGGTACGACGCGTGGGACTACAGCGAACCGGAGTCGCGGGGGTACCTGCTGTCCAGCTCGGCGGGCAACATAAAAATTTATAAGCTTGGCTAGCATAGCCACTTCCTGGCTTGGGGGTCGCATTTTACAATGAGCGAATACGTCGGGATAGACCAGTTGCTCCGCCTGGAGAAGGACCTCAAGGCGTGGGTGCGCGCGAAGGCGGGGGTTACCGCGAGGCTTCTCGAGGGAAAGCGCGTGCTCGACGTCGGCTGCGGCATAGGCATGTTCGCCTCCGAGTTCGGCAGGCGCGGTTTCACGGTCACGGGCGTCGACAACTCCGCCAAGTGCATCGAGATCGCCCGGGAGCGGTATAAAGGCATTGAATTCATCGTCGACGACGGCCACAAGCTCGCGAAGGTGGGAAGCGTGCCGCCGTTCGACAGCGCCGTGCTGTTCGACGTGCTGGAGCACATCGAGGACCAGGACTTGCTGCTGAAGAACATCGCGGGCAGGCTCAAGAAGGGCGGAGTGCTCGTGCTGTCCGTGCCGGCGTTCCAGGCGCTCTACTCGAGGCACGACAAGAACATCGGGCACTTCCGCAGGTACAGCAAGAAGTCGCTGCGCGCGATACTCGAGCGCAACGGCTTCAGGGTAGAGAGGATATTCTACTGGAACTTCATCGGCATGATCGGGTGGCTGCTCGTCAGCAGGATTTTCGGGAGGGACCCGACGGAGATAGCCAACCCGCTGGTGAACAAGGCGTACGCGAGCCTGCTGAGGATTGAGTCGGCGGTGACCAGCCCGCTCGGGCTGTCGCTGATAGTCAAGGCCAGGAAGAATGGCTGAACGGGTGTAAGAGTTTATGGCAGGAAAAACGGGTCAGGCGAAAGGGAAGGCATACGAGGAGGTGAAATGCAACCTCTGCTGCTCGGACGACTACGACGTCGTGTACCCGGCGAGGCACGCGGGCAAGCCAACGGGCGAGAGCTACTGCGCGAGCGGCAACGAGGTGCTGCTCGACCAGGTCGTGAAATGCAGGAAGTGCGGGCTGGTGTACGTCAACCCGCGGCTGAAGGGCGAGGCCATCGTCGAAGGGTACGCGCAAGCCGTCGACGAGACGTACGTGTCCCAGGCGAGGGGCCGCGAGGCGACGTTTCGAAGCAGCCTGAAGCTGATCGAGAAGCACCGGCCCGGGAAGGGCAGGATACTCGACATCGGGTGCGCCGCGGGGTTCTTCCTCAAGGCCGCGAAGGAGAGCGGGTGGGAGGAGCACGGCGTGGAGCCGAGCAGGTGGCTGGCGGACTACGGCAGGAAGAAGCTCGGCCTCGACATAAAACCGGGAACGCTCAAGGAGGCCAAGTATCCTCCAGAATATTTCGACGTGGTGACGCTCTGGGACGTGCTCGAGCACGTGCCCGACCCGCGCGCGGAGCTGGAGGAGGCGGGCAGGGTCCTGAAGCCGGGCGGTCTGCTCGTCGTGAACTACCCGAACTTCGGGAGCAGGCTCGCGAAAATCGCGGGACGCAGGTGGTGGTTCCTCTTGAGCGTCCACCTCTGGTATTTCACGCCGCACACGCTCAAGGCGATGCTCGCGAAGACTGGCTTCGAGCAGTTCTACTCGAAGCGCCACTACCAGAAGCTGTCGCTGGGCTATCTCGCTTACCGCTTCGGGCCGTACAGCACGCTCCTCCAGAAGTTCCTCACTGGGCTGTTCGGCACCCTCAGGCTGCAGGACACGAACGTGCCGTACTACGCGTCGCAGGAGCTCGTGCTCGCGAGGAAGAAATAGGATGGGTTTGAATGGCAGGAAAGAGGACCGCAGTAGTGCTCGGCGCCGGGGTCACCGGCCTTGCGACCGCGTGGAAGCTCGCGGACGCGGGAGTCGACGTGACCGTGCTCGAGAAGAACCCGTACCTCGGCGGGCTCTCGACGACTTTCGTGCACGGGGAGTACCGGCTCGACCTCGGGCCGCACAAGATATACACGCAGCTGGACGACGTGCTCGCGGAGCTTCAGGGACTGCTCGGCGGCGACCTGCTCACGATTCCCAAGCGCAGCAGGATATACATGCTCGGCCGGTACTTCGACTACCCCTTCAAGCCCGTCGAGCTGATGACGGGCGTTAACCCCCTGAAGGCCGCGGGATTCGGGCTCTCGTACGCGATTGCCGCTGCTCGCAACAAGCTGAGGAAACCGCGGGACCTCACCTACGAGGAATACGTGGTCAACAGGTTCGGCAGGAAAATCTACGAGACGGTCTTCAAGTCGTACGCGGAGAAGGT
>JAZDGU010000038.1:0-2077 GCA_043806595.1 Microcaldota archaeon | reverse complement strand
GCGCAAGGCAAACGGCCTAGCGGCAGCCATGCTCGGCGCGTTGGTTCCGAGGCTCTAGGCCTCGCCGGAACGAGTTTGAGAGGAATTTACTTCGAAAAACGGGTTTCAGAAAAAAAATCAGTAGTTTACCGGAAGGCTCCTGGTCTGCCACTCGTTTATAATGAACCCCCGCCTCCCCCCTGCCCGTGAATGACGAACCACCGGGTTTCCCGCCGTTTTCGACGAAAATGTTTATAATTCCGAGGCCCCGTAGTATATGTAGGGGGAATGTTCATGGTTGGAGTCAGCATCACCGACGCAGTCGCGGAAGTTCTCGACGACCTTCACTCCGTGCGTCCCGCGCTGCGAGACGGCCTGGTCAACTTCTCGGCGCTAGCCCGCCACATCAAGCCTCTCATCAAGGCCCGGCTCGGCGCCGAGGAAGTCAGCGACGACGCGATAATAATGGCCATCCGCCGCTACGTCGAGAAGGTGCTTCTCAAGGACCGCCCGGATACGACCTTGGACGAGCTCGTCAAGTGCAGCCTTTTACTGCGCGAGCAGATGGTCAACCTGCACTTCATCCGCTCGGAGAAGCTCTACCGCAGGCTCATCGACTTCGAGACCAGGAAGGTCGACTGGGGCAAGGGCGAGAAGCTCTACATAATCCAGCGCACCGAGGAGATCTCCGTCATTGCGAGCAGCAAGTTCGCCGACGACCTCGTCAAGCTCGCGGACAAGAAGGACGTCCTCATGCTCATCGAGAACCTCGCGCTCTTGAGCGTCGCCTACGACATCGGCGGCGTCGAGACGCCGGGCATGTTCCGCTTCTTCGTCGACCGGCTGGAGGACATCAACATCGCCGGAATGTTCTCCACCTTCTCCATGATCTCCTTCCTCGTCGCGGAGGCGGATTCCGCGAAGGCCTACGAGCGCCTCAACCGCGGGCTCTTGCAGCTCCGCAACCAGGGCCGGCTCAAGCAGCAGCGTGAACGCTTCATCCATGAGGAATAAGCCGGGGTTCGCATTCACCCTGGAGGCAACCCTAGCCCTGCTCGCCTCCGTCGCGCTCATCGCCCTCCTGCCTGCCACCATTGCACCCCCGCCGTCCCAGGATCTCTACGCCTTCCAGCTCGCGCAGGACCTCCTCGAAATCGGGGTGAAGGGAAACCGGCAGGAAATCGTCCGATTCGCCGAGGGAAACGCCGCGGCGGAATCCGCCCTGCAGTCGGGCTACGCCGCAACCGTCGCCCAGCTGGGCCGCTACTGTCTCGTCCTACGAGCCCGGGAAAACGTGCTATACGCGGGTTGCACGCCTGCAGGCGCGCCCTCGTTCCGCCGGCAGGTCGTCGGCTACCGCACCCTCGTAGACTCGCGCGGCAACTGGTTCGAGCTCGAGGCCGTGCTGAAATACTAGGCCCTCCGCGGGAATGACACGACGATGTGCGGCTTCTCCTCGATATTCGAGACGTTCGTCCTGGGCCGCAACCCACTTTCGCCGGCGTGGCTCCTGACGATGTCCGCAACCATCATGCTGATTGTCCTCCGGCTGAGGTACTTATGTTCCACGGGCACGGCAATTTTTTCTCCCGTCATTCTTGCATTAATCCCGCGCGTGGTCAGCGAGGACCTGATTTTACTCCTGAAATGGGCGGGATCGGGTTCCCTCGGCTCGGGCTTTTCGCCGAACCTTCCGATGGTGAACGTCGGTACACTCCCCCCGGTTTCGCTCGCGGGGAACTTGTGCTCCAGCACGTCCCTTACTATGGCCCCAATGGTCTCCCTGGAAAAGCGCTTGTTGTGCACGCCGATCCTCCAGTTGCCGGTAAGCTCCCTCCCCGTCCTGTTAGGATTCTTTGCCGCTTCCGGGGACTCGTACGCTATCTTGAGTTGGTGCAGGAGCGCGCTTACGCTTATTGACCTCCTGCGAATTTCCCTTGCATCCATTGAATCAGCTCGAGTGCGGTCGCCGGGATTCGAACCCGGGCCGTAGGCTTGGAAGGCCCAAATCCTAACCACTAGACCACGACCGCAGTCCGAGGTAATTAGGCGTCGGGAGGTTTATAATTCGTGCGTTGGAATTCGAGGTTCCATTGGG
>JAZDGU010000037.1:0-3527 GCA_043806595.1 Microcaldota archaeon | reverse complement strand
GGTTTCATCAAGGTTTATTCGAGCGGCATGTCGTCCGGGGAAAAGTATGCATTGGCCTCCGACGTGCTGCGCCTCTGGGATTCCTACAGCGCCATGGTTGCCTGCTGGATACTCTGCGACTACGCGCCGCACGCGCGTTCGATTTCCAAGCGGAAGTGGTTCGCGTCGCCGCGTTTCCTTATGCGGTCGCTTGCCGCTTCCGCGCGCATCAAATCCGCGGTCGCCGCTGCCCTGGCTTAAATACCCTTTATTAACCCCGGGCAGTTTTAAACGCCGCCCGGACTGAAATCCGTTTCCCATGCGACTCCCAGCGGCGTTCGCCGCCGCAATTGTTTTTCTGCTGCTCTCGGGATGCGTTTCGGACGGGGACCCGCGAATTGGCACGGTCGAACGCGAACTCGTGGTCTACACGTACGACGGTTTGACCTCGGAGTGGGGCCTCGGCCCCAGGATTTTCCCGCTGTTCGAGGCGGAGTGCGGCTGCAGGGTAAAAACTGTTGCGCCCGGCGACGTCGGAAGCATGATGTCTCGCCTGATTGCGGAGAAGGCGTCGCCGCAGGCGGACGTCGCGCTCGGCATCGACAACACGTTCAGGCCCGCCGCCGTTGCAAACGACTTGTTCGCTCCTTACGAGCCCGCCAATGCCGGTTCCGTCGGCGAGGCGCTTGTCGACGGCGACTTCCGCTTCATCCCCTTCGACTGGGGGTATCTCGCCTTCGTCTACGACTCCGAAAAGATTTCCAATCCTCCACAGTCCCTCGACGACCTGCTCCAGCCGGAATTCCGCGGAAAATTCGCAATCGAGGACGCACGCACTTCCTCGCCGGGCAAGGTCTTCCTTTACTGGGTGGCTGCCGAGAAGGGCAGTTCGACGCGGGACTATCTGATTGCGCTCAAGCGGCAGGTGCTGACCGTCACCCCGGGATGGAGCGAGGCCTACAACCTATTCACCTCCGGGGAAGTGCCGATGGTGCTCAGCTATTCCACCTCGCCTGCGTACCATGAGATCAACGAGAACACGACCAAATACCGCGCAGCGGTTTTCAAGCGCCTCCCCCGCCAGATCGAATACGTCTCAGTCGTCAAGGGCGCGCCCCACCCGGAGCTTGCGCGCGAGTTCGCCGAGTTCATGCTCTCGCCGGCGGCGCAGCGGGAAATCCCGCTTGGCAATTACATGTACCCGGCGTCCACCTCAACAGAGCTGCCGGAGGCGTTTGCCGAATTGCCCGTGCCCGAGGGTTTCGTGCCGGAGCCGGCGGGAGCCGATAAGTGGTTGGAGGTATGGGAAGAAGTTTTCTCGCCTTAATCGGTTTCGCATTCATCGTGCTGTTCCTAGCCCTTCCCCTGCTTGGCGTGCTGTCCTCCGCGTCGCTTCAGGACATCCCCTGGCGTCTTCTCACGTCGAACGCCTGGCAGGCGTTCCTGTCCGCATCGTTTGCGCTGCTTCTGGCGCTTCCCTTCGCCTTCGCGCTCCGCTCCCGCACCCGCTTCTCCTTCCTCCTGCGCGCGCTCAGCCTCGTGCCCCTAGTGCTGCCCCAGCCGGCGATGATACTCTCGATCGTCGTCCTCTTCGGCGCGAACGGCGTGATGTCGCTTCCGTTCTCACTCTTCGGCCTCGGGGGAATAGTCCTCGCGCACTCTCTCTACAACTTCCCGCTCGCCGGTAGGATTATCGCCGTGGGCCTGGCGCAGGCCGCCGGCCAGGCGGAGGTGGCGCGGTCGCTTGGCGCCTCGCGCGCGCAGGCGTTCGTCCGCGTGACCCTGCCCCTTCTCGCGCCGTCGCTGGTTTCCGCCTACGCGGTGGCGTTCGCTTTTTCCTTCACAAGCTTCGCGATTCCCCTGGTCTTCGGCGGCGTTTCTTATCCGACTGTCGAGGTCGAGATATTCCGCTCGCTGTTCCGCGACTTCGACATGGGCAGGGCGGCGTTTCTCGCTCTCCTCCAGATGGCTGTATTCGTCCCGTTCGCGCTCGCATGGAAGGGCATGCAGTGGTCGCAAAACCTTTCCGCCGGCGGGCCGTCAAACCGTTTCGCGGCGCCGTTGTCTTTGTTCTTCGTCCTGATCCTTGCGGCGATATTGCTTGGCCCCCTGATGCGGTTTTCGCCCTCGGCGTTCTCATTCCAGCCGCTGGCGAATTCCTTCCTGCTGGCATTTACTTCGGCGTGCCTGTGCGTGGCGTTGTGGCTTTCGGTTGGCGCGCGGATCGGAGGCAGGGCCTTCCTGCTCTTCGGCGTTTCGCCGCTCGTGCTCGCCGTCGCCTACTACCCGCTAGGGCATTCATTCCCGCTTCTCGCGATCGGCCATTCCCTGCTGGCCTTCCCCTTGGTCGCATCTGTTCTCAATTCCTCGGCGGCTTCGATGTCGCGGTTGTCCTGCGTCGCCGCATCCCTCGGCGCCTCGCGCTTCACGCAGGTCACGAGAGTCGTCCTCCCCGCGTTCGCCCCTGCATTCCTCACCGCGTTCCTGTTCGCGTTCGGGCTTTCCCTCGGCGAGTCGGGTTTCGTCATGTCCGTCGGCGGCGGCTTCCAGACGCTCTCCACGGCTGCGGTGTCGGCGTTCTCCTCCTACCGCTTTTCCGCGGGGTATTTCTACGTGCTCGTCCTTACGGGTTTCGCGCTATGCGCGTCGCTGTTGGTGGAAAAACTTGATGTTCTTGGAGGCAAGGCTTGAGAAAAGGTTTCCGGAGTTCGCCCTCGACGTCGGCCTCAGCGCGCGCAGGGGCGAGTTCGTCACACTGCTTGGGCCTTCCGGCAGCGGAAAGTCGACGGTCCTCATGCTGCTTGCCGGGCTTGTCCCGCTGGACAAGGGCTTCATTCGCATCGACGGCGCCGACTTCGCGCGTTTGCCGCCGGAGAGGCGCGGGTTCGGCGTTGTGTTCCAGGAGAAGATGCTTTTCCCGCATTTGAGCGTGTTCGAGAACGCCGCGTTCGGCCTGCGTGTGAGGAATATGCCCGTCGACGCCGCATGGCGCGCGCTGGACTCGGTCGGGATGCGTCACCTGGCCCACCGCAGCGTCGCGTCGTTGTCCGGCGGCGAGAGGCAGAGGGCGGCAGTCGCGCGCGCGATCGCGTTCGGCCCCCGGCTGCTTCTCCTCGACGAGCCGCTCAAGGAGCTGGACGCGGTCGTCCGCGAGAAAATCAAGGTCGAGCTCAAGAGGCTGCAGCACCGGCTCGGCATCACGACGATTTACGTGACGCACGACGTCGAGGAGGCGTTCTTCTTGAGCGACAGGGTAGTGATCCTGCACGACGGCAGGTCGGTGCAGTCCGGCGCGCCGCTTGCGGTCTTCCGGCGGCCCGCGGATCCCTTCGTGCGCGAATTCTTCAGCCCATACCGGCTGGAGGGGATTGGGGGAAGGCAGTTTCTCCTGAAGAAATCCGGCGTTCTACCCGATTAGCGCCCGGAGGACGAGGAACGAGGCTCCGCCGACGGCCGCCGTCACCGGAATCGTGAACAGCCACGCGAAGACCATCTTGCGCGCGATGCCCCAGTCGACTGCCGAAGCGCGCCGCGTAACGCCAACGCCG
>JAZDGU010000036.1:0-10340 GCA_043806595.1 Microcaldota archaeon | reverse complement strand
TTCCGCTCCGCCGCGCGCGCCTTCCCCCTGCGTTTAAAAAACAGAGCCGACCAAACAATATTCCGCGCCGCTGTAGCTCAGCCTGGGAGAGCGTCCGGCTGAAGACCGGTACGTCGTGTGTTCAAATCACACCAGCGGCATTCCATACCCTTCTGAGTGCACCACCCTTTTCCCGCTATTTAACGACATTCTCCTCAAGGCCAAGCCTTGCGAGAGGGGAATAAAAAGACTGCCCAGATTGGAGCGTGACAAAACTGATTTCGTAGCACATTTCAAACGCCCCGGAATTATGTCTGCCTAGGCAAGCATTCAACCAACGCCGCATAGATAAGTATATTAACTTATTTGCCTTAATTATGTGCAGGTGGTAGGCATGGTGAACATGACTTTGGCGATCCCGAACGACTTGAGCATTCTGATGAAGAAGCATTCGGAAATTAAGTGGACGGAGGTCGCCCGCAGGGCCATCGAGGAGAAGGCTTCCGAGGTAGAATTGCTTGATTCCATTGCACAGAAAAGCAGGATTACCGAGAAGGACGTGGAAGAGCTTAGCAAGGTAATAAAGCGTGGAGTTGCAAAAAGGGTGCTGAGTGAAACACGATGAGAATAGTCGTCGACGCCAACATATTCGTTTCAGCCCTCCTGAAAGACTCGGTGACGAGGCGGCTGCTGAAGCACCCGTTTCTGGAATTCTATACCGTAGACTTCGTCAGAACAGAGTTCGACGAGCATTTGAACGAGTTCTGCGAAAGAAGCGGCCTGTCCAAACCGGAGCTGACGACGCTCATCAACGGGCTGATGAAGGGCGTCCGCATCGTCGCCACTTCGGAATTCAAGCACCAGATTAATGCGGCAAGCAAGCTAATCGACGACGTTGACGACGTGCCCTACCTTGCTCTTGCCCTCGCTCTCGGCAAAGATGCCGTCATCTGGTCAAACGATACCGCCTTCGGAAAACAAAAAGCAGTCAAAGTGTTCACCACCAAAGGAATGTTGGAAGCGGCGAGGCAATAATAAGCTGAACCGTTCGAATCTGCCGGTTTATTCCATGCTCGTCGTCCATCACGGCAAGCACTCTCGAACCGCCTGTGCCCGCGCCGGCGGCGTTCCCATGCCCTTCCGGGCGCAAACCCTTTTGTTTAAATGCGTTCCCGGAAAAAGGGTATGCATGCCAAGCGAACGCGGAAAAAAGGATTACTCGCTGCACGAGAGGGAGCTGCACCCGCTGTTCACTGAAAGCGGCGCGCGCGGGCACTTCGAAGCGTCGACGGGAAGCATAATCGCGGGTTGGCCGAAGAACCTGGGCGGGCTCGCGGCGTCTCTAACTGAAGAAGAGGCGCGGCAGGCGGTGGAATTGCTTGAGGCGGAACACGAAAGGATTCTGGAGACGGTCGGGAGGCGTCTTGGCCATGGATACCACCCGTGGGAAGCCCCATTACAGCCTGCAGCCGGTATTGGCCGGTTTCCGCGGGGACAAGCTCAAGCTCTCGGCCTTGATCATCACCGCAGTCAGCCACGCGGAAACCGAACTCAACAGGAGACGCAACCTTCAAGAGCTCCGCAGGATGCTGGACAGAGGGCGAAATTGACCGCCGGCTCAAAAGGGAGGGTTGTCACACGAAGATGAATGCCGCGAATGCGACCGCGGCGACGGCGAGGATTATTGCCGCGTTCCTGTCCTTCCCCCAGAGCTTGTACGCGGCGTATATCGCGCCGCCTCCGACGAGCAGGGGGAGGGAAATCTCGGGGAAGCGCTGGCGCAGCAGTGCCCATGCCGCGACCACGAGGGCAAGGTATAACGCGAGGGCGATCCAGATTGCGTTGTAATAGGCGGTCTGCCAAGCCATGAGGAGCCAGTCGTCCAAGCCAGTCTTCGCTCCAGCTGGCACGACCGTGCCCTCGAGGTCTTCCGCGGTGGAGGTTATCTCATACCAGCGCATGCCGCCGACGAGCGCTGTTGCCGAGGCCTGCGAGGAAGTGAAGGAGAACTCGCGGTCCTTGCCGACGCGCACGAGGTACTGCTGCTGCGCGACCGGGTAGTTGTATGACTCGACGACGGAAACCGGGTAGAAGATGGGGTCGTCGGCCTCGAAGCCCATGTCGAGGAGAACGCCTTTGGGCGCGCCCCCCGCCCTCGGATACACTTCATAGCGGTTAACGGAGTAACCGGTATAGCTGTCGTCTCCCGCGGCCCCCTGGATGAAGAGAGAGGCGAGCGTCTTGCAGTCGTTCGTGTTCGCCCCGCTGCCGCCGTAGTAGCCCGGGCGGCTGAGGCCGAGCGCGGCGAAGTCGATCTTCTTCTCCTTGAGCGCCTGCTTTGCAAGGTTGTGCCAGTACGGGCAGCTGTTCCTGAAGTACGCCATGCGGTCCGGAGGCAGCGGCGTCTCGATGCCGAGGTTGAGCACGGAGACGAAGTGGTTCCGGTACTTGTCAATCAGCGCCGCGAGCTTGGGGTCGTACTGGTAGCCCAGGCGGGACGCGATCTCGGCCATGGTCGCATTCGAGGAGGCGTCGAAGATGTCGAGAGAGCCGCCCTCGAACTCGTAGTGAGAGATGATGCCCGTCTCTTTCGTCATGGCGCCAATCTGGTTGTTGGCCGCGCCCATCACCGAGCTGCGGAGGATGATCAGGGGGAAGAACATGAGCGCGCCGATGCCGATGGTTCCGACGACGCCTACCGCGGCGAAGGGCGCGAAATACTTGGCGTCCTTGGCGACCATGCCGGCGACGCCGGCGGGGCTCTGGCGCTCGCGCGCGACGTCAAAGCTGGAAAGGTCCTCCTTGTTCACGAAGTCGCGGAGCGTGGTGCGCTCGGCCTTGAAGTACTTCGGGAGCGCCTTCATGGGGAAGACGAGGGTGACGTTGCGGGGCTCGTCGAGCGAGACGAAGCGGAAGAAGGGCTTCATGTGGAAGGTACCGTCCTCGTTCACGTCGACGAGAAGCACGGCGTTCGGCTCCTTGAGGTTGTTGAAGACTTCCGGGGGGCCGAGTGCGATGCCGCAGCCGCACGCCGAGACGAGCGAGAAAAAGACGGCAAGTGCGAGGAAGGCCGGCAGCTTCATGACATATTGCATCGTTCAACCCGAATTTAAACCTAACTGAATGCTTCAGCGGAAGGGGAGGCGTCTGGGCATGCGCGTTTAATCCGTCAGTTCATTGCGCTGCAGGGACAAGAGGACGACGAAAATCAGCGGAAGGACGAAGAACGGCCACAGCGCTATTGCCAGTTCGACGCCGTTTATGAAAGGCTTCCCATCCGGGCCCAAGAATTCGACGGAAAAAAAGTAAACGTGGTAGAGGAAGGCGAGAATGGAAATCGCTGCCGCGGCAACCCCGGTATTGAATGCCCACTTCCTCCTTCTGGACAAGCCGTATGCGGTGGCTGCGCAAAGTAAGGCCGTTCCGAAAGAGCCCAATAATGGAACATAGGTCATCAAGGGATTTCCGGTAAGATTCTGGCCGAAAAATTCGTTCTGTACAATCCAGCCTTCGATGACGGCCGCAACTACTGCGAAGACGATGGATAACTTGTTGATGAAAGACATTTTTCGAATGACCTCAACCTATGGTTGGATGCTGGTATTTTAATTTTCCGAAGGCGTGTAGTCGATCCTGCTGACGTCGCACGCCTGCATGCGCCCGAGCGAGTCGAACACCGCGGAGAATATCCTGAAGCGGTCGAAGCCTAGTATTTCGCCGTCCGCGGACACCACCTTCTTGCGCAGCGGGACATATTCATCGGAACTGCAGTAGAGCCAGCCGGCGCGTGTGCCCTCGCCGTACTTCTCCGCGCAGTCGGCGACGCGGTAGCCCGTTATCACGATGCCGTCGGGCAGGCGGGCGCGCAGCTGGTAGCAGCCCTTCCCGGACTTGTTCGCGAAATCGCAGTCGTAGCCCCGGTCGTTGAGGAAATACTGGGGGTAGTAGAGGAAGGCTGGTTCGCCGAGGCGCCTTGAATCGTCGAGGATTAGGTAGTCGCACAACGGGTTTCCGGTGATTCGCTCAGGCGGCCGCGGAGTGGGCTCCGAGGAAGGCGGCTTCGTCCAGCTGAGCGTCGACATGTAGATGATGAACAGCAGGATGATCAGGAGTACTGCTTCGAAGGAATAGCGGAAGGGGTGACCGGCCATGGCGCTCGACAGAAGCGTGGGCTTGCGGCGAATAAATAGCTTGCGCGGGCGGAAAAGGGACGGGGGTTCAGGTCAGGTCGTAGGTCTTGGAGTCCGTGTAGTTGACGTCGCTGCTCCTGAAAGGCCGCATTTGAATGCGGATTGTGTACTCTCCGGCATAGCCCATGAAGATGGGCGTGCGGTTGAGGTCGAGGTCGTATGCGGACTCCTCACCGCGGGCGATCTTGTCGGCGGGCAGGCCCAAGCGCCGGAACACCTGCACGTCCCCGCGTTCAACGTAGACGTCGAAGAGCGGGTTGAGGTAGTCGTAGTCGAGGTTGCGGTAGCGCACGGGCAGCGTCGCTATCCGCCATTCGTTCGTCCCGTTGTCCTTCACGGGACCGCCCGGGGAGTCCAGGATTTTCGCGTACGTCGGGGGCAGGGGGGTCGGCGCAGACTGCTCGCCGCCGAGGGGAAGGCTGGAACGGGACTGGCTGTCGGAAGAGATGCAGCCGGCAAGGACCGCGGCGGCGAAGGCCGCGAACAAAAGCGGGAATCTCATGCGTTGAGCATGGGCGCACGGGAATAAAAGCGTTGGCCGCGACAAGGAGTGCCATGGAAAGCCTTAACGTGGCAGTGATATCACCGGAGAAGAGCCGCGCGGTGGAATTCTGCAGGAAAATCGGCAAGGGCGGCTCGGCCGAGGACATCATGTTCTACTCCGCGGTGCGGGAAAACAGGATATGGACGCTGATGGCGCCAGCCGCATACCCCGAGAAGCTGACCGCGGCGGCGTTCGCCATGTCGGCTGCGGATTACACTGTGCTGCTCGTCGACAAGCTGGATGCGTTTGCCGGCGAGCTGATCCTGCTGGCGGACGCGCTCGCGTGCTCGAAGGGGTGCATACTATCGCCCGCGGGCAGGGCCGCGCTCGAGCCGCTCGTAAAGGGCACGTCGCTCGAGGGCATCGAAGTCGTCGGCAGCGAGGACGAGGCGCTTGCGGGGATTGCGGCGTACAGGCCTGCAAGGCCGCAAGGCACCATGCAGGCCGCAATCGACCACTGCTTCGACGTCAAGGGCGTCGGCGTCGTGGCGCTCGGGCTGGTATCGAGGGGCGTGCTCAAGGTGCACTCGCGGCCGTGGCTGTTCCCGTTGGAAAGGCTCGTCGAAGTCCGCAGTCTGCAGGAGCACGACGTTGATTTGAAGGAGGTCGGCGCGGGAAGCAGGTTCGGCGCCGCGCTCAAGGGCGTCGACGCGAAGGACGTCGAGAGGGGCTTTCTCCTCGCGGAGAAGAAGGAGGACGCCGCGGCAACGGACGAAATCGAACTGGACCTGGCTGCGGTCAGGTTCCTGCGCGAGCCAGTTGCCGCGGGGTCGTCGCTGCACGCAATCTGCGGCCTGCAGGCCCTGCCGTGCAGGATTTCGGGGGAGCTGAAGGCCGGGGAGACGAAGCGCGTCCGGCTCGTGCTGGAGAAGAGGGCGGCGTTCGCGAAGGGCGCGAGGGTGGTGCTCGCCGACCTCAACCGGAAGCCGCGCGTCGTGGCCTCTGGACGGGTATAAACAAAGATGCGGCCGCCGGGATTTGAACCCGGGTCCCAAGATGTCTGCAAGGCACGAGGACTCCGATCCTTCACGAAATCAGGAGGAGCGCTTTTGGCAACCTTGTGTCCTACCAGACTGGACTACGGCCGCATGGCGAGGTGGTTCTTGTGGCGCCACCAATTAAAAAAGACTTTTGTTTTCGCCGGAAAGGATTTATAACCACACGCCGGCTTGTTCTTGCATGCCCGAGGGAGCGGAGACGGACAGGACGGCGGACGCCGTCAGGGAAGTGCGGAGACTTAGGTTGCGGGGCAAGGACTACCTCTACTGCAAGATGTACCTGATGACGAAGGGCTTCAGCGAGACCGCGTCGAACAACGTCTGGTACGCCGCCGAGAAGACGCAGACCGGGAGCGAACGGGCGACCGCGCTCGCACTGCAGGGGCCGTATTACGGGATATTCTTCTTCGGCGGCGTGCTCGGCGTGGTCGCTTATTTCACTATTGCGAGGTATTTCGGGTTCCTGGCATCGACAGTGTTCAGCTTCATCTTCCTGCGGTACAGCAGCGCCGCCATGAAGCGCACGCCGCTCGGGTTCGCGTTGAGCGTCAAGTCGGACCTCTACCGCGAGCCGGAGCCCCCGGAGGCGTCGTGGTTCAACTACGGCGTAATCGCGGGGTTCCTGTTCTTCGCCGCGGGCGTGTTCTACTTCCCGTCGTTCCTCGGGTGGACGCCGGAGCTGCTGTGGGCGAGCCTGACGAGCATCTCCGACCCGGAGAAGATGATTCCCAAGTTCTGAGCGGTGGTTTCGGCATGAGAATCAAGCGCGTGGCGGCGAGGCAGATTCTGGACTCGAGGGGCAACCCGACCGTCGAGTGCGACATCCTATTGACCGACGGCAGCGCCGGAAGGGCGGCGGTGCCCAGCGGCGCCTCCACGGGGAAGCACGAGGCTATGGAGCTGCGCGACGGGGGAAGGCCTTTCTCCGGCAAGGGGGTCTCGAAGGCGGTGTCGAACGTCAACTCCGTCATCGCAAGGAAGGTTGTCGGCATGGACGCGGAGGACCAGCGGGCACTGGACGGCGAGCTCGTCAGGCTGGACGGCACGAAGGACAAGCGAAGGCTCGGCGCAAACGCGCTGCTAGCGGTATCCCTCGCGGCGTGCAGGGCGCAGGCGGCAAGCGACGGCCTGCAGCTGCACTCGCGCATCGCAAGGATGTCCGGAAGATCGCCCGCGATGCCGGTGCCGTTCGCGAACGTGCTCAACGGCGGAAGGCACGCCGGCGGCGGGCTGAGGATGCAGGAGTGCATGGTCGCGCCCGTCGGCGCGAAAAGCTTCTCAAAGGCGGCGCGCATGGTTGCAGAGGTATACCATGAGCTGAAGGCGGCGCTCGCGCGAAGGTTCGGCGGCGCGGCGACGAACGTCGGCGACGAGGGCGGGTTCGCACCGCCGCTCAAGGACACGCCAGCTGCCTTCGAGATGCTGCTCAAGACGATCGAAGAGTGCGGCTACGGGGGCGGGGTGCGCGTCGCCGCGGACTACGCCGCGACCGAGTTCTTCGACCGCAGGAGCGGGAAGTATTCGCTCGACGGGAAGACACTTTCCCCGGGCGCGCTGCTGGAATACCACGCGGGCCTGATCCGCTCGTACGGGCTCGTTTCCGTGGAGGACCCCTTCCACGAGGAGGATTTCGCCTCGTTTGCCGGGCTGGCCGCGGAGTTCAAAGGCAGGGTGCAGGTCGTGGCCGACGACCTCACGGTGACCAACCCCGCAAGGCTGGCGAAGGCCATCGCGGAAAAGTCGGGCAACTGCCTCCTGCTGAAGGTCAACCAGATCGGGACGCTCAGCGAGGCGCTCGAGGCCGCGCGCATGGCGCGCTCCGGCGGATGGCGGGTGATGGTATCGCACCGCTCGGGGGAGACCGAGGACTCGTTCATCGCGGACCTTGCCGTCGGCATCGGCTGCGGGCAGGTCAAGCTGGGCGCCCCCTGCCGCGGCGAGCGCACCGCTAAATACAACCAGCTGCTACGCATCGAGGAGACGATGCCGGCCGGGGCGTTCTCATGGAAGGCGTGAGGGCTCAACCGCTTGGAAAAGCCGCGCAGGCCCGCTCATGCATTCGCCCCGCGGCGGTGCTGTTCGCCGCGGCATTCATCGCTTCGGCAGCAGGCGCCGGGGTCTACCCCAAGATGGCGGGCAGCGCATCCGCTGAAGTCACCCTGGAATGGACCGTCGACCTCGCCGGCCAGTCGGTAAGCAGCCTCGAGATAAGGAGCTTCGGCTTCAAGGACTACCTCTCGCAGGATTTGCTGTCCGAGGAGACGAGCATCCCGACCGAGGTCGAGACCGACGACTACGGGAACAAGATACGCGTGTTCCGCCTCGACCCCGGGTCGGACGTGCAGAGGTTCGGGATGACTTCGAGGATGGACGTGCAGTTCCCGTTCCGGTACAGGGGCGAGCTGCCCGGCGAGCGCGCCCACTACCTCCAGTCCAGCCATTACGCGAGGGTGACCGGGGAAATCCGCGAGAAGGCGCTCGCGCTGACCAGCGGCTTCGAAAAGGACTTGGACCGGCTCGTCGCGCTGACCGAATGGGTGCACAACAACGTCGAGTACGACCCGTCGTTCATCTCCTCCTCGCTCAACGCCTCGCAAGTGCTCGCCGGGCGCCGTGGCACGTGCGACGAGTTCTCGCACCTCCTCATCGCGATGCTGCGCTCAGTGGGAATCCCGGCGAAGTTCTCGGCCTCCTTCGTCTACAGCGGCGAGAAATGGGGCGCGCACGCCTTCGTGGAGGCGCTCGTGGACGGCCGCTGGGTGCCCGTGGACCCCACGTTCAATGAGGCCATGCTCCTCGACGCAACGCACCTCAAGTTCGGCGACGGCATGGACCAGCAGGACATCAAGGAGGACATAGTCATCAAGAGCGGGGACGCGGACGTCACGAAGGTGCAGTTGAATAGAAACCTTGAAGTGAAGCTCGCGAACGTCGAAAACTTTCCGCAACTGTTCACCATATCGGTCGGCGCGCCGAACTATACCGTCGGCGAGGACTCCATCGAGACGATCAGCGCCACAGTGAAAAACGGCGAGCACACGCTTGCCGTGCCCCTGTCCCTCAACGCCCCCCGGGAGCTCACCGTGCTCGGCGCGGAGAAGACCAACCACGACAGGCTGATCCTGCTCAGGCCGTACGAGGAGAGGACCGTGCTGTGGAAGGTGAAGGTCGGGAGGCTCGAGGACAGGCTCGTATATTCCTATCCCATCGAGGTCAGCAGCCTCGGGCAGAACGCGACCGCGTCCCTGCGCGCGGCCAAGAACGGCGAGCGCACCGAGAGGCAGGAACTGGAAGTCGTTGCGCTTACAAGCGAGGTCCTCGGGCCATGGTTAAACGTGGTTGCAACGATAAGGAATTCCGGAAACCTGCCGGCGCCGGACATCAGACTCGTGCTCGCAATCGAAGGGTATTCCGAGGAACAGCGCTCGAGCCTCCAGCCCGGCGAGGTCAAGACCGTCTCATTCCGGGTCGTCAACCCCGGCGGGAGCATCATCCACGCCAACCTCACAATGGAATCCGACGGCAAATCTAGTTACGAGCCGATCGTAATTCCGCTCGAGGAACCCTCGCCCGAACCGACCTCGGCCGACGGCTCCGGGGATGGCGCCGGCGCCGCGGCCGCCCCGGACTACGGGGGTTGGATTCTTGCCGCTGCCGCAATCCTCGTGTTCCTCTACGCGGCAAGCAAGATGGTCACCGTCAACTTCTCGGAATAGCGCAGCGGAACCGCGGATGCGAACCGCATAAAAAGGGCCGGGCGCAGAAGTAGGCAATTGGGGGACCAGCTGCCATGTCGGATTTCCTCGGCTTATCGAAGGGGGCGAGCGAGCCTGCGACGGTTAGCATCGCCCGCGAGGCGCTTTCGCGCGCGCGGGCTTCAGGGGTCGGAGCGTTCTGCCCCATATGCCGCACGCGCGGATGCGCGCACCAGGAGAAGCTCGAGACCGAGATCAGGCTCCAGCAGGGACTGCGGCTGAAAAGGCAGGTCTTCGGCCCGAGCCCGCCGAACATCTTCGTCGGCTCGTTCGGTTACCCCGGAGTCGACGCCGGGCCGCTCGTTTCCATCGACTCGGGTTGGAACGCCGAGGCGCTCGACGACCCGCGCGCATGGTACGGGAGCAGCCTGCAGGACATCGTCGCGTTCAGGAGCATGCTCGCGCGCGGCAAGAAGAGGACTGGCGTGCGCGAGAGCTCGAGGGAGGTCGACCAGATGCAGGAGGTCGTGCTCTCGCGAAAGACTGTTGACCTCGAGCTGTGGTTCAAGCACGAGCCGAGGTTCTCGCTGACGTTCTCGCCCGTATCGCAGCCCATGGGCCCCTCCGCGGAGCTCGAGAAGATGAGGCTCGCCGGAAACCCTGTCGTGCCCAAGAAGGTCGACTCGGTCATCGAGGAGAACCTGAAGGCGCGCGACGCCGTCGGCGAGCTTCTCGGGAAGGGCTTCGAATACTACTACCTGCAGAAGCTTCTCACCGCGGGCATGCTCGGAAGGAAGGAGAGGCGGAGGCTCGTGCCCACGCGGTGGAGCATTACCGCGGCCGACCGCATGGTGGCGGACGTGCATATCGGGAGGCTGAAGGCGTTGCGCGAGCTCGAGGAGGTGCGCGTCTACTCCAACGAGTACCTGTTCAA
>JAZDGU010000035.1:0-32247 GCA_043806595.1 Microcaldota archaeon | reverse complement strand
GTACTTGCGGTAGGTCTTGATGTTGGCGAAGTTGTACCAGCACTGGGAGGTCAGGCCGTATTCGATGATGCGCTGGAGGCCGGTGTTGAAGTTGACGCCGAGGTCGCTGCGGTAGATCTCGACGACGGAGGCGAGGCGGTTGTGGTACGCCCTGCTGACGACCTCGTTGACGCGCGCCGACTCGCTCCTGCCCATGGAGACTATGAAGAGCATGCAGATGAGGAATATGAGGGTGCCCACGAGAGGGGCGGCGATGAAGGCGCGGTGGGAGCGCGTCCGCGGAGTGCGCATGCAAGCAGGAAGGCGCGCCCGCTATTAATAGGTTTCTTCGGCCCGCCGGAACAGGGGTCTCGGGATGCGGGGCACAGTGCAAGCGATATGGTAATGGGCCCGAGGAGAATCGAACTCCTGGTCTTCGCCGTGTAAAAGCGACGTCTTGCCACTCGACTACGGGCCCGATGAAAAACAGTATGGCGGAAAAGAAATATATAGCACAACAACAGGGACAGGGGGCATGCGCGAAGGGGGGAACAACGCTTTTATAACCCGCGGGAATTAGAGGGAGTTAGGGGGGATTCCATGGAGACCGTCGTCATACAGCTTGCGCGTTTGGTCGCCGCGGTCGTGGTCGCGGTGGTGGCGCAGTATCTCGCAATCAGGGTTTTCGACAAGCTCACGACTAGAATCGACGAGATGGAAGAGTTGAGGAAGGGCAACGCCGCCGTGGGCGTCGTATTGGGCGCGGTAATCATCTCGGTCGCCATCATCGTCGCCCAGGGGGTGCTGGCCATAGTGCCCGGCGACATGGAGTTGGTAAGGTACGACTTCTGGGGGCGCGTTGCCTCGGGCGCGCTCAACCTCACGGTCTCGCTGGTGCTCGCGGTAGGGGCGCAGTTCCTCGCCTTGAGCGTGTTCGACAAGGTGGCCGCCGGCCTAGACGTGCAAGCGGAGCTCAAGAAGAAGAACATGGGCGTCGCGGTGCTGCTCGCGGCGGTAATCATAGGCATAGGCCTGATCGTGCAGGCGGGCATACCGAGGTTCTAGGGGGCCATGGAAAAAAAGCTCGTGTTCGACTCGTCGGCGCTCATCTCGCTTTCGGAGACGTGCAACGCGGGCGCTCTCCAGTACATCAAGCGAAGGCTTGGAACGCGGTTCATGGCGCCGCGGCCGGTTTTCGAGGAAAGCGTCGGAACGCCCAGCAAGATCAAGAAGTACGGGTTCTCGGCGCTCCGCATCAAGAGGCTTTTCGACGAGGGGGTAATAGAGGTGCCGGAAGCCGAAACCGATTCCCTGGCGGTGGAAGTGATGGGATACGGCAACTCCCTGTTGAGTTCGGGAAAAAGGCCGTTGAAGCTGATACACTACGGTGAGGCGGCCTGCCTAGCGCTTATGATCAAGACCGGGTGCAGACACCTTGCCGTCGACGAGAAGACCCTCAGGCTGCTTGCCGAGGCACCCCACAAGATGGTCAAGCTGCTCCAGCCGGAATACTCCGAACAGTTAGTCGAGAACCAGCAGGCGTTGGAGAAGTGGCGGGAGAAGACAAAGGGCATGAAGGTCATCCGTTCCGCGGAAATCCTGGCAGTGGCCGCAGAGCAGGGCTTCTTCAAGCCGTTCGGGAAGGACGAAGGCAGGGCGCTCCACGCCGCGGTGTACGCGTTGAGGAACGCGGGTTGCAGCCTGACCAGCAGGGAACTCGCGGCTTACGAACAAATTCGGATATGAATGGACCGGGCGGGACTCGCACCCGCGGCCTCATCGTTGCGAACGATGCGATCTGCTGCTGATCTACCGGCCCCCCCGTGCGCTCGCAAGATATTGCCGGGGGGATTTAATAAAACGAGTGGAGCCGCCGGCATCGGTCACGTGACGCGGGCCGGAGGAATTTGGAGCACAACATGGCCCCCGACTCTGTGAAAAGCTGCGCCGGAACCGCACGCCCGCGACAGAAGGGAGGAAATCTCCGCATACGACAAAGCAGTCACATCGATTTTCATGAAAACCACCTGGAAAGGAAGGGGAGGAGAAAAGGGGATATTAGGGGTAGGGCAACACCGCCGTTCCCCTGTGCCACACGTGACGCAAAAAATAAGAACTGCGTTCTCCCGAAAAATAATTGAGCCATGAAATTATAAAAAAAGAAAAAGGAACGCGTCACGTGACGCGATGAAGGGGACAAAAGGCTAATGGAAAACAATGCGGCCAACCCTTGAGAACGCAACTGGTGTCGAGGCCCGTCAATTTCTCCTTTAAATGACCGGGAGGAAAAAACAGCCAAAAAACGGCCTAACACCCTAAGACAACTAAAAAACTTAACAACTGAAAGACACATGACGCACTAGATTTTACATCCCCAACACACATGACGCGCATTATTTAGTATTTATTAGACACGTGTTGCATAGTGTTTGTTGTGTTTGCATCACCTGTGCTGCTTGTTTGTTCTTCTTTTTTCCTTATTTCTTATATTATTAGATTATTTTTTTGAAGTGATTAGCTTCTTGTCTTGCGTTCTTTTCCTTGAGCCCGCTTTAAGGTCATTTTAATTCTTTTTTTCCATCACGCAACACACATCGCACCATTCTTAATGGTTTTTTTCACCCGTAATTTGTAAGCGAGCCATTTTTTTGCTTGTTTTCGGCTTTCAAACAAAATCAAACACGCGTTTCTGGTTTCCAATTATAATTTCGTCCTGTTTACTTGCGGGGGTGTTTGCCGGGCTTTGGGCAGCCTTTTCACGTTTCATCTCCCCGATAACCTGCCGCATCTGTTGCTCCCGCCTGCGGGATATCCAGAGGAACGCCTCGTCCTTGCTTCCACGTGTTATCAATACAATGACTTTTCCTTCCTTTACCCTTCCAGTCCTACCCCTGCGTTGGATCGCCCGGATTTCACTCGGGACCGCCTCGAAGAATACGACTAAATCTACGGCCGGTATGTCGATGCCTTCCTCTGCGACTGATGTCGCGACCAATACGTTGAACTTTTTCTCCCGGAACTCCTGCAGCGCCTGTTCCTGCTTGCCTTGGCTCATTCCTTCCTTGCTTTTCCCAACAAATTGCCTTGCCTTGATGCCGGCGAACCCGTTGAGCTCGTCAACGATTTTTTCAACAGTGTTCCGGTAGTGGGCAAACACAATCACACTCTGCGCGTCACGTGCCGCATCGGAAACAATGGCCTTCAACTTCCTGTACTTCGGATGCTCCATCCCTGCCTTCAAAAGCTCCTCGCTTTTCACTTCCACAAGCTTCAGCCTGAAGTCTTCATTCAACTGCTTGACTGCCTTGCTGGTCTGCTTTCGCGTCCTCATCTCCTTGATGAACTCATGCAGCGCGTGCAGGCCCTCGCTTTCCAACAAATCTATCGCATGGCTGATGTTCATGGCCTTCGCCTGCAGGGACAATATCTTATACCCTTCAAACTCGCGCTTCCCGACTTTCTCCATGGCCTTCTTGCGCGCTTCCAACAACTGGCGTTTGTGCTTCTTGAAGTCCGAGGACTCTATTGCCCCGAGGCCCTTCAACTCGTCCAACACTTCCCTCAACATCTCCTGCAGCGTCTTGCGGATGCCTTCGAATTCCTTCGGGAAGTCGACGAACGCCCACTGCACCTTCGTCTGCTGCACGTACTTCCTGACGTCCTCGTCGGTGTCGCTCCTGATTTCGACGTTCGCGATGTTCAGGTTCTCGCATATTTCCTTGATTGCCTCCCTTTTCGATGACGGCGATGCGGTCAGACCCAGAAGCAGCATGCCGTTTATCTTGCCCGCCTCCCTCGCGACGAACGAATAGGAGTACTCCTTCACCGCCCGGTGGACTTCGTCGAACACGACCAACCCGAATTCCTGCAACCGCATCCTGCCCGCCAGAAGGTCGTATTCCACGGTCTGAGGCGTCGCGCACACGATTTTCACTATCGGGCTCGCCCACACCTTCGCCCTCGCCTCCGGCGGCGTCTCCCCGCTCATTACCATTACTTCCTTAATCTCCAACGGTTTCCTCCTGCCTTCGACCGTAATCTCCTCCCTCTTGCCTTCCAGTTCCATCAGTTCCGCTAGCCTCCTAGCCTGCTGGCCCGCGAGGGGTTTGGTCGGGGTCAAGAACAGCGTTTTGGCCCTGACCGCCTTCCCCTGCCTTTCCTCCCACATCCTTCTTGCAATCACTATCGCCGCGACGAAGGTCTTCCCCAGCGCCGTCGGCAGGATTGCGAGCGTGTTTCCCTTCTCCAACACGCTTTCGGCAATGCTGGCCTGGTAGTCGCGGGCCTCCATCGCGCCCTTCTTCAACATCGTCTCGCTTAAGTCCATAGCCCCTTTTGCCTTCTGGCGGGGTTTGCTCTTAAACCCCTTTCCATCCCCGTTTCCGCTGCGCTTCCCTTGAGCACAACCATTTTAAACAATGGCGGCCATTCCCCCCATCCTGTTTACCGAAAAAGAGGTCTTTCCCATGCCTGAATTGCCGCTTGCAGCCGTAGAACGCCTTATCCGCAAGGCCGGAGCCGAGCGCGTGTCGGAGGACGCCAGCGAGGCGCTCGCCGACCTTCTAGAGGAATACTCTTTGGACGTCTCCCAGAAGGCTGTCCTCCTCGCCAAGCACGCCGGCCGCAAGACTGTCACCGGCGAGGATATCCGGCTTGCGGGGCGCTGACGCTCGTTTCAAGTTAAGTTTCGCGTTAGCCCTCTTGCCTTGACGTTCCCTAGAACTCGCTCGAGGCGTCGCCGTAGACCGCGCGGTGGAGCCAGTCCCATACCCCGAACTGCTCCTTGTAGTCGACGCCCATGATTTCGGCGGCAATTTTCTTGAAGGCGATTGCCGCGGGGCTCTTCGGAAACGCGGCCACCACCGGCTGTGCCATAATTCCCGCGGTCGGCACCGCGGAGTCCTCGGGAATCTTGCGGATTGGGTGGTCGCCGATGACCTCGCGGATTTCGTGCTCGCTCAGCTCGCCCTTATACCTCCCCACGCGGTTCAGGATGACGCCTGCGACTTCCACGCCTATCGCCTCGGCAACCTGTATCGTCTTGTATGCCGCGGAGAGCGCGGGCAGCTCGGGGTTGGTGACGACGAACATCCGGTCAGCGGTCTTTGCCGCGGAGATGAACTCAGCTCCTAGCCCGGGCGCGGAGTCCACGAGCAGCACGCTCTTGCTGCTCTTCTTCAGCCTCTTGAGCGTGCGCGAGAACTCATCCTGGGTTATGCCGTTGAGCGAATTGAGGTTGATGTCCGAGGGTATGATCTTCAGCCCGCTGTGGTGGGTGTAGGTCGCCTCCTCGACTTCGGCCCTCCCGCGTATCACGTCGTTGAGCGTCTTGATGTTGAACGGCACCGCGAAATACAGCGACACGTCGGGCACCGGCAGGTTGCCGTCGACTATGGTCACGTCCCCCCCGAAGTGCGCCAGGGCCGCGCCGAGGTTGATGGTGGTCTGCGTCTTCCCCACTCCCCCCTTCCCACTGCCTATAACAAATGATGGCATTGCCTGCTGCTCCCCTGAAAATATATGCCGTCCCATGCCATAAAAACCCCCTTGCCTTTAAATATCTGCCTCCGCAATAATGCAGTCGGAGGATTCTTCAGGCAAACCGGTGGAGGCGCCAGAAAAGGTGGTGCCTCTTGCCGTTCTTTTTCCCGGTCGTATTCGCGGTGTTTCTCGCCTCTTCCAGTGCGGCGTCGGCGGGTTACGCTTCCTTCGATTCTTCCATTCCGTCGTTATCCCTCGAAGTGTCGCCCTTCAACCTCTTGGATTCGCTCGAAATCCTTCCTGGTTTCATCGAGTCCGTTTCTTCCCAGGAGTTCTCCTCCCTGCCGGCTCGCGTCAATTTCTCAACCAGCCAGTCCGTGGAAGTGCGGCCTGTTTCCTCGGGCCTCCTGGTCTCCGCGGCCGGCGGGCTGGCGATGCGGATCGACGACGGCTGCAGTGACCCCGACCACGGCGGCAGGGACAAGTGCGAGCTCGCGGGCTTCACCGGCCCCGGCGACTTCGCCTATTGCTCCCCCTGCGACTACTTTCACCCACAGTGCGGCAACCTCTACTACCACGACTGGTGCTACCGCTTTCGTCCCATTCCCGTTGGCAACCATTCCTCCAATGCGTCGACGTCCAACTTCTCCTTCAACGTCAGCATCCTGCTGGGCAACGCGAGCTGCACGGTTTCGCCTTCCCTCAACTGTTCCGAGGACGGCCTTTCCGCCGCAATCTCGGG
Organism: Microcaldota archaeon; assembly: GCA_043806595.1. Lineage (GTDB taxonomy): Archaea > Micrarchaeota > Micrarchaeia > Norongarragalinales > SBBD01 > JAZDGU01. Next base: position 26,045 of record JAZDGU010000035.1, on the reverse strand, counting down.
CTTCCACGTAAACGATTCCCTCATCAGGCTCACATTCGTCGGCACTGCGGCAGGTTCCTGGCAGCCAGTGCCGCCGCAGGCGCTTTCTTCCTATCTCTCCGTGCTTTCAAGCTTCGACTCCCGCTATACAGTTTCGATTCCGGAAGCCGCCGCCGCAACCGCCGAACTGAACCTCGCCCTTTCCACGCTTTTCCAACAGGCCTCCGGCAATTACTCCCCGCCCTTTTCCATGCCCCTGCAGGACCAGGCGGTATTCCCGTCAATTTCCCTCTCACTCTCCCAGCCCGCGTTCAATCTTACCGCGATCCACGGCCGCCCCCGCTTTCTTCCCGCGAATTCCTCGCCGCAGCCGAACGGCTCCGCCTACTTCTTCGCCTTGCCCCTGCATAACTCCGGCCGGCTGTCCGACTCCTTCCTCACGAACGTCTCCTGCAACGACTCTTCCGTCCACCTCTTTCGAACAGTCTTGAACGCCTCCGAGGCTTCAGTCCTCGAAATTCCGGCTCCGACCGCCTCGCCCCCGCGCTCGTGCACGGTTTTCTCCTTCACTGAAGGCGCGCCACTCCTCAATGACTCGGCCGACGTCCTGCTTGACGCGGTTATCCTCCAATGCCCCGAGTTTTATCCCTGCTGCGGCTCCCCCGAGTTCGAGCAGAGGCCATGCCCCCCTGCGGAGATGTTCAATTCCTCGGGCGGCTTCTACTACCTCCAGAATTTCGCTTGCGTGGACTTCTCCTGCACCGAATCCGGAACGACATTCCTCCGCTTCCCCCCGTCTCCCCCTTCCTCCGGCCAGTCTGGCTCTTCCGGCTACTTCTCCTCCCCTTCCCTCGTCGGGCCGGGCGCCCCCTCCCCCTCTAACGAGCCTTCTTCGCTTCCTTCCCCCGCCGCCCCTGCTTCCCCGTCATCGCCCTTGGTGTTCACGTCCGTCGGCGCATTTTCTGTCGAGTCTGCCAGCCCCCCGACGCCGAAAGCGCCTCCTTTCCCCACGGCCATTCCCATTGCGATGCAATCTTCGCCTTCCTCCACGTCCGCACTCGTCCTTCTCGACCCGCAATCCCTTCGCATTGCCGCGGTCTTCGCCTCCTGCGCTTTCGCCGCCGCCATCGCGTTCTCCGTCTTCCGTCCCGGTGTTTCCCTTTCCAAGCGCTTCGCCAACGGCGAGGTGCTGTTGCGCGCAACCAACCGCGGCGGGGCGCTGTCTGCTGTTCTGCTCTCCGACTTCGTGCCCGCGGATGCGGTATTCCCGCTTCCCCCGGCCTCGCTCTCCGACACCGTTCTCGGGCGCCTCGCAGAGTGGCGCGCCAGCGAGCTCCCGCAGGGCTCCTTCTTCGAGGTCCGCTACTCGTGCGCCTCACCCGCCCCGCGGCCGGCGTCGCTATCCTTCACGCACTCCGGCAGGCGTTTCTCCCTCAAGTCCGCCAGGCCGAACCCTTAAAAATTCCGTTTCCCGAACCCCTTGCATGTTCTCCCGCAACGCCCACCTCGCACTGCTTTCGGCGCTCATGGTCGCATCGACGGCTTTCGTCTGGCTGCCCTTCCTGCAGGGCTCTGACGACTTCTTCGGCGTTCCCCTGCCCCAGACTGGCATGGACGCCGTCAAGCGCTACTGGGACGGCCCGCTGTACGTCATCGTCTCGCGCACCTTCTATTCCGAGGACCCGCTGTATTCCTTCGGCAACCTCCCGCGCTCCTATTACGCCGCGCACCTCGCGCTCTACCCCGCTTCAATCCGCCTGCTTTCCGTTTTTTCCGACGCCTTCGACGCCATGCTCCTCTCCACTCTCCTGTTTTCCGTGCTCGCGGTCTGCATGTTCTACCTTCTCGTGAAGGACTTCCGCTACACCCGGCACCCGTTCCTCCTTTCCGTTGTTTTCATATTCCTGCCTGCGCGCTGGCTCGTCTACCATTCCGTCGGCGCCACGGAGCCCGCGTTCGTCTTCCTCGTCCTCGCCTCCCTCTACCTCTTCAAGAAGGGGAATTTCCTCTTCTCCGCGGCGTTCGCCTCGCTTGCCGCGGTCACCCGCGTCACCGGCGTCCTCCTGTTCGCCTTCTACTTGCTGTATTTCCTCTGGAAGCGCCGCAGCCGCCTGCTTTCCACTGACTTCGCCCCCTACCTCCTCATCCCCGCCGCGCTTTGCCTGCATTTCCTCTTCTACTCCCAGGTCTACGGCGACTTCTTCGCCTACGGTTCCGTCAACAACTACCTTCTTTCCGCTACGCCCTTCCGCTCCCTGGTTTCCTACGGCGGCCCGGCGCAGGGCGAATACTGGCTCTTCCTCTACGCGCTCTACGCCGCCGGCATCGCCGTCCTCTACCGCAGGAGGCACCACGACCTCGCTCTCCTCTCCCTAGTCCTTGCGCTGCCCGTCCTCTTCATCTCGCACAACGACATCGCCCGCTACCTCCTGCCGGTGTTCCCGTTCGCGCTCGTCATCGCGTTTGAGGACGTGCTGACCTCCCGCGAGTTTCGACCCGCGCTCCTCCTGCTCCTCGTTGGCGCCTACATGTACGCCTGGGGCGTAATCCCGAACAACCTCATGCCCGCCGACGAGTTCGCCAGACTTTCCGCAATGCTCCGCTAGAGTTGATCTGTTGATGACCGCCTTCCGACAGAAGAAGTACCTCTCCCAAGTGTTCCTCCGCGACATCTCGAGCGTGCGCGATTATCTGGACCTCGCGGACCTCTCCGGCCAGACAGTCCTCGAGATCGGTGCCGGCCTCGGCGTGGTGACCGAATACCTCGCCGGCAGGGCAAAGCGCGTCATCGCCATGGAAATCGACGACGACGCCATAGCCGAGATAACGCGCCGCACTGCCGGGCTCAAGAACGTCGAGGTCGTCAAGGCCGACGCCCTACGCGCCTCCTTGGGCTATCCTGTAGTCGTCGGCTTCCTGCCCTACCACGTCTCCACCCCCATCCTCGTCCGCCTCCTGCATTCGGATTTCGGCGACGCCATCCTCTGCCTCCAGAAGGAGTTCGCCGTGCGCATGGCAGCGGAACCCGACTCCCCCGAGTATTCCCGCCTCTCCGTGCTCTCACAGTCCCGGGCCGACTTGGAAATAATGGGCGTCGTGCCCCGCTCGGCCTTCTCCCCCGTGCCCAAGGTCGATTCCGTGCTCGTCTACCTGCACCGCAACAAGAAATTCTCCCTCGACGACCGCCTTGTCTCCGCTCTCTTCCAGCACAAGAACCAGTCCGTGAAGAACGCGCTCCTGCACTCCGCGCGCGCGCTTGCCGTGGAAAAGGAAGCCCTCAAGCGCATCGTTCCCTCGCTTCCCTTCAAAGACCGCAGGGTGCGCTCACTCTCCATTTCCGAGCTCGAAGAACTCTGCAATGCCTTTGCCAAGACCGTCCCCGCCGGCCGTTGACCCGTCGCCTTTTTCTCCCTTGCCGCAGTAATCCCGTCATGCCCGAAGCCCAGCCGCTTTCAATAGTCATCGACGACCGCGAGCTTAGAAGCAAGGCCGCGCGCCACCTGTTCTCCCTCGGGATCCGGCTCGAGGCCAAGCGGCTCGGCGTCGCCGACTTCGTCGTAGCCGATTCCGTGTTCGTCGAGAGGAAGACTGCGGCCGACTTCGAGTCCAGCATCGTCGACGGACGGCTCTTCGCGCAGGCGCGCGAGCTCCAGAACGTGCCCTCGCCGGTATTCGCCGTCGTGGGCAGCGGCTTCTCCCGCCTCAACCCCAAGGCCGTGCTGGGGGCCATGATTTCGCTCGCAACGGACTTCCGCATCCCGGTTTTCCGCTTCGAATCCGAGGCAGAGCTCGCCGAATTCCTTGCGGCAACTGCGGCACAGAAGGCCAAGGCCCCCAAGCCCCTCCAGCTCCGCTACGAGAAGCCTACGCTGTCCCTTGCCGAGCGCCAGCAGTTCATCGTCGAATCCCTTCCCTTGATCGGCCCGGCTTCCGCGCGCTCGCTTCTGCGCCGCCTAGGCTCCGTGCAGGCGGTCTTTTCCTCGGACGAGGATCAGCTCCGGGCCGCGGAAGGCGTCGGCAAGGTCCGAGCCAAGGAAATCCGCCGCGTGATAGAGTCGAAATTCGAGGGGTGATTGCATGCAGCAGCTTTCCTTCCGCACGAAAAAAGGTCGACACCGTGGCAGTCACCGCGGAGATCGCTGAAGCCGTAAAAAAGAACGGCTGGAAGGACGGCGTGCTGACCGCCTTCGTGCCGCATTGCACGGCCGCGCTTTTCGTCAACGAGTTCGACCAGAGCCTGAAGGAGGACTATGCTGAGTTCTTCGGCAAGCTCGCCACCGGCAAGTGGCGGCACGACTCCGTCGACGACAACGCCGCCGCGCACCTCATGTCCCGCCTAGTCGGCGCTTCCCGCCAGTTCTTCGTCGAGAAGGGGGAAATCCGGCTCGGCTCGTGGCAGAGCATAATCCTGCTGGAGCTCGACGGCCCGCGCGAGCGCAGCATATGGCTCCAGTTCTGCCGCAGGTAACACCTTTATAGCCCCACCGCGGCCTATCTTTTCCGGTGTCATCGGCATGGACAAGCAGTACTTCACGATGGACGACTTCGACTTCAAGGGCAAGACCGTGCTGCTTCGCGCTGACCTGAACTCGCCGCTTGCGCCCGACGGCTCGATAGAGGACTCCGAGCGCATCGCCGCGCACGCGAACGTCGTCCGCGAGCTCTCCGGCAAGGGCGCCCGCACCGCCGTCCTTGCCCATCAGGGAAGGGTCTTCGGCAAGGATTTCCTCCCCTTGAAGCAGCATGCCGTGCTTCTCGAGCGCCATTCCGGCGTGCGCGTGCAGTATCTCGACGCGCTTTTCAGCGACGACGTCACCGTGAAACTCGGGGCCATGCGCGACGGCGACGTCCTCCTTCTGGAGAACACTCGCTTCTACTCCGAGGAGGCCTCCGAGGTCTCGGACGCTTCCCAGTACGCCAAGGCCCTTTTCGTCAGGCGCCTTTCCGCCGCCGCCGACTATTTCGTGAATGACGCCTTCTCCGTCTCCCACCGCGCGCAGGCGAGTGTCGTCGGCTTCCCGCAGATGCTTCCGTCCGCCGCCGGTAGGAACATGGAGCGCGAGCTCATCGGCCTGGCAAAAGCGTTGGAGCACGCCGAGCGCCCGAACGTCTACGTCCTCGGGGGCGCCAAGCCGGACGACGTCTACGGCCTCCTCAAGTTCGCGTTATCTTATTCAGCAGTGGACAAGATCCTGGTCTCCGGCGTCCTCGGCGAGCTCTGCCTCGCCGCCTCCGGCATATCCGTTGGCTATTCCAAGGAGTTCTACTTCAAGCAGCAGGGCTTCGACAAGATTATCCCCGAGCTCAAGCAGTTCCTCGCATCGGCGCCCTCCGGCAAGGCGGTCCTGCCCTCCGACATGGCCGTCGAGGAGGACAAGGCGCGCGCGGAATACCCCGTTTCCGAGTTGGCGCGCCACGGCCGCCTCATGCCCTATGACATCGGCGCCAAGACGATTGCCGAGTTCTCCGCAACAATCTCGTCCGCCAAGACCGTCTATTACAAGGGCCCGCAGGGCTTCTACGAGAACCCCCTCTTCGAGAACGGCACGCGCACCGTCCTCAAGGCAATAGAGTCGTCACGCGCGTTCTCCCTCATGGGCGGCGGCCACTCGCTTTCCGCTCTAGCGAAGTTCGGGATCGACAAGGGCAAGATTTCCCACATCTCCCTCGCGGGCGGCGCCGTGGTCGAATACCTGCAGGGCAGGAAGCTTCCGGGCATCGAGGCTCTCAAGGCGTCCTTCCGCAAAGCCGGCGGGCCTACATGACCGAAACGAGGACTCCCTTCACGCCCTTCTTGGCCTTCAGCCGCCTGTAAAGCTCGGTGATGCGTCCGGCGTCCCCCTCTACCACGATGACTTCCGAGCAGTCTGCATCCCCCTGGCAGTGCATGGTCGAGGTGACGATGTCGTGGAACTCGTGCGTTATGTCCGTCACCCGCGCCTCGCGCGCTTTTGAATGCCTCGCAACGAGCACCGCCGCCCTCCTGCCTCGAAGCGATTCCACCTGCGCGTATTCCGAATCCAGCGCGCGCACCGCCATGCGCACCAGTTTCGACCGGCTCCGGTATCCCAGTCTTGTGCACAGCGAGTCAAGAGAACGCAAAAGCCCAGGCTCCATCGACACGCTGACTATCTCGACAGTCTTGCCCCGGTTATTAACCGCCACCGAAATCCACCCCTTGGTTAATAACTTTTAGGGCAATACTTATTAATATTGCCGCTTTTCCCCTTGCATGGACCAGTTTCTGAACATCGCCTTTTTCGGCACGCTCGCCGGCCTCGCCACCGTCGCGGGCATGGCGGTGCTCCTCTACCGCGAGCAGTTCGCCCGCAGGAATTCCATCCTCCTCGTCAGCTTCGCCGCAGGCGTCCTCATGGCCACGGCGTTTCTGCACCTTATCCCCGAGAGCATGGAGCTTTCCGACGCGGCGCTCATCTGGGTACTCGCGGGCTTTCTCGCTTTCTACGTCCTCGAGCATCTTATCCTCGTTCACGCGCCGCACGACGAGGAGCACGAGAAGATTCGCCCGATTGGGGCCATAGCGTCCCTCGGCCTCGGCTTCCACTCGCTCATCGACGGCATAGCGATCGGTGCCGGCTTCGAGGTAAGTTCGAGTGTCGGCCTCGTTACCACGCTCGCGGTCATCCTCCACGAGTTCCCCGAGGGCATTTCCACGCTTTCCGTGCTCTTCCACGCGGGCATGGAGCGCTCGAAGGCGATTTGGTACACGTTCATCGTCGCCATAGCGACTCCCATCGGTGCAATAGCCTCGTATTTCCTCCTCTCCAACATCGGCGAAGGAATCCTTGGCGCGCTGCTCGCCATCGCCGCCGGAAGCTTCCTCTACATCGCGGCCTCCGACCTAGTGCCCGAGACGCACCACCGGCACGACCCCTCCAACGCCGTCGTCCTCCTCTTCGGGGTCGCCTGCATCTACCTTGCAAAATCGGCCATCGGCGGCTGAGCACCGGCGGACCCCACAAGTATTTAACTCCCGCCGCCCACATTTCTTTCTGATAACGATTTTCCGCTTATAGCAAGTGGCCAGCATGGAGTTCGAGCCCGTCATAGTCGTGCACGGGGGAGCCGCCCGCATCACGGACGAGGAGAAGCCGCCCCAGCACCACTACCTCGAGGCCGGGCTCCTGACCGGCTGGAAGGTGCTGAACTCCTCCGGCCGCGCCGTCGACGCAGTCGAAGAGGCGGTCGCGCTCATGGAGGACAGCGGCGCGTTCGACGCCGGCCGCGGCTCCGTCCTCAACGCCGAGAAGAAGGTGGAGTTGGACGCCGCCATAATGTCCGGCGACCTTTCCCTCGGCAGCGTCGCGTGCGTCTCCAACGTCTGCAACCCCGTCCGTCTCGCCCGCAAAATCATGGACGCCTCGCCTCACTCGCTGCTCGTCGGCAAGGGCGCCGAGGACTTCGCCGCCCGCCACGGCGTCCGCGCCTGCTCCATGTCCGAACTCGTCAGCGAGCGCGAGCTTGCCCGCTGGACGAAGGGCTATGACAAGCCCTTCGGCACCGTCGGCGCCGTCGCGCTCGACTGCCAGGGCCACATCGCCGCCGCGACTTCCACGGGCGGCACGTTCCGCAAGCTGCCGGGCCGCATCGGCGACTCGCCCCTCGTGGGCTGCGGGACTTACGCCGACGACGAGAGCGGCGCGTGCAGCACGACCGGCCACGGCGAGTCGTTCATGAAGACCCTTGCGGCGAAGACCGCATGCGACTTCCTCTCCCAATCGAAGACCGCGCAGGAGGCGGCCGAAAAAGCCATTACGCACATCAAGAAGCGCACGGGCGGCCACGGCGGCCTCATTCTCTTGCGCAAGGACGGCGACTTCGGCATCGCCTTCAACACGCCCGTCATGACGCGCGGCTACATGAGGCGGGGCATGGCCGAGCCCGCGGTATTCGTCAACCCCTAATTTCTTACCAATATTTCCGGCGACTTTAAATATCTGTTCAAGAAAACTTGCATTGATGGTAATATGGCGAGGTCCTCTCAAGCGACATCCATTGCCCGCGGAGCCGCAATCCTGGGTTTGCTGACTATTCTGCATGCAACCGCCCGCGCCCAACCGCCATCGCAACCGGTCGAGAGAAAGCCCGTCATAGCCGAGTTGCCTTCCCCGACTTTTCCGCGCATGGACGCGCTGACTTTCCCGCCTTCTTCTTCCAGTGCGATGGCGTACTCTTCAGTTGGAAAGCGCAAAAAAGGCAAGGGCGGTACCGGCCCCACCGGCGGCGGCTTGGACCTCTTTCCAAAGTTGGGCCCGCGAACGAGCGGGTACATACACATCGGTTATGACGAAAATGGACGCACCGTTTCGACGCAGTTGGCCGTAGCCAGGCGCCTTGGAGAGGTGTCTGCCGGCGGCGTGACCGTCGTTGCGCCGTCAAACCCCCGCTCCCCTCTGCGGTTTGGCGCTGCGTTCCGCGCCAACCTTAAACGGCTCGGGGTGACGCTTAAAACCGTCGCCTCCAAGGCGGAAGGAAACAGCAGCAACCGTCTTGAGGGCGTCGTACTCAAGGGCGTAGATGTTCCCGCATTGAGTTTAAACGCCGGTGCGCGTACCGGAGGTGGGTTGGATTTCATGCGAAAGGCTGGGCGTTGGACCAAAGGCAAGACTCTCGACTTTGCGGTTTGGTTGCGCCGAAGTAAGGCCCCGTTTCTGGAAGTCGACGGCGGCGCGAGATTAGCCGAAGGCGAAAGGCCGTTCTTCCGGGGTCGCGTCATGGCCTCAAAGGGAGAATCGGTCGGTATCGTCACGCTCGAAGGCCGCGAGAGGGAAGCCCCGAAGGCGACGCTTTCCATTGGCCACCGGTTCTGACCCCCCGGTCCAACAGGCTCTTTAATCTTGGCGCTCTAGTCATCTTCCGGTTTTCGTATGTATTCCAAGGAAATACAGGAAGCCCTGATACGGCAGCGTATCTCCGAGGGCGACTTGATCCGCATTTCCTCCAAGGGCCTTACCCTTGAGGGAGTCCTCCTCCCCAAGACCACGGAATCCGATCCCCGCGTCCTGACGCTCAAGCTCGCGAGCGGCTACAATGCCGGCTTTCTCTTCTGGCATGGCGCTTCAATCGAAAAGCTCAGGGCCGGCGCGCCCCCGGGCACCATCCCGAAAATTTCGCTCAAACAGTCCGGCCTCCCGAAGATCGCCGTGGTCGCCACCGGAGGCACCATCGGCACGCACGTGGACTACACCACGGGCGGCGTGTTCATGTGCCGCACCCCGGAGGAGGTGCTTGCAACTACCCCCGAGCTCGAGCGCATCGCCTCAATCAAGTCCGTCTCCAGCCCGTTCACGCTCGCCTCCGAGGACATCCAGCCGCACCACTGGGTGAAGCTTGCGCACGAGATCGCAAGGCACGCCAACGACCCGGAAATCCAAGGAATCGTCGTCACGCACGGCACGGACGCGCTGGGCTACACTTCCGCCGCGCTTTCCTTCATGCTCCGCGGCCTGCACAAGCCCGTTGCCCTTGTCGGCGCTCAGCGTTCGCCCGACCGCGGCAGCTTCGACGGCTCGCTCAATCTCGTCTGCGGCGCGTACTATGCCGCGTATTCCAGCCGCCCGGGCGTCGCCGTCGTCATGCACGGCAGCACCAGCGACGACTTCTGCTACGCCCATTCCGGCGTCAAGGTAAGAAAGATGCACTCCTCCCGCCGGGACGCCTTCCAGTCCATCAACGCCGAACCCCTCGCCAAGATTTTCCCGGACGGCAAGATAGAGTGGATGGGCGATGCCAGGCCAACGCCGTCGGAAAAAGGCAAGTGCGTTGCCGACGCGGTGTTCGAGGAGAAGGTCGCAATCCTTAAGTCCTACCCCGGCTCCGACCCCGGACTCCTCGACCACCTCGTTGAGAAGGGCTTCAAGGGCGTCGTAATCGAGGCCATGGCCCTCGGCCACCTTCCCACGGGCGAGAGCGGCACGGACGTCTCAGGCTTTGACCGCAAGAAAACATGGATCCCCGCCGTTAAACGCGCAGTATCACATGGAGTCGTTGTCGCAATCACCTCCCAGTCCATTAACGGCCCCGTCCACCCGCATGTCTACCGCAATTTGCGGCTCGTGAGCGACGCGGGCGCGCTCTACTGCAGGGACATGCTTGCGGAGACCGCGTACGCCAAGCTCGGCTGGGTCCTCGGCCACAGGCCCGACGCCACAGTGGCCAAGAAGATGATGCTGGAAAACGTCGCCGGCGAGTTCAACGATAGGATACGGCTGGACGAATTCAAGTGATTTGCCGATGGATTACTCTTCACTGGGCTTCAAGTGCGGCCTCGAGATACACCAGAGGCTGGACACGCGCAAGCTCTTCTGCAACTGCTATTCCGACCCCAACAAGAACCAGCTTCCGCCGTCCATGCGCTTCCGCCGCCGCCTTCGCGCGGTCTCCAGCGAGATGGGCGAGATTGATGCCACCGCGGGGTTCGAGGCCTCGAGGCGCAGGGAATTCCTCTACCTCGCCGATTCCGAGACCTCGTGCCTTGTCGAGGCCGACGAGGAGCCGCCGCACGCGTTGAACCCAGAAGCCCTCCGGGTTGCGCTCCAGGCCGCCGCGCTCTTGAACTCTACTGTCCTCGACGAGGTCAGCGTCATGCGCAAGCAGGTGCTCGACGGCTCCTCCGTCTCCGGCTTCCAGCGCACCGCGCTCGTCGCTCTGGGGGGCTCCATAAACACTTCGCGGGGCGCAGTGCGCGTCTCATCCGTCTGCCTCGAGGAGGAGAGCTGCGGCATCGTGGAAGAGGAATCAACGGAGGGCGTCTCCGCGTACCGCCTCGACCGCCAGGGCATTCCTCTCGTGGAAATCGCCACCGAGCCCGACATTTCTTCGCCGGAACAGGCGCGCGAGGCCGCCGAGGCCATCGGCGTGCTCCTGCGCTCGCTCAAGGTCCAGCGCGGCCTCGGCACCATCCGCCAGGACGTGAACGTCAGCATCCGCGACGGCGCGCGCGTCGAGATCAAGGGCGCGCAGGAACTCAAGCTTCTTCCAAAAATCGTCGGGAACGAAATCCTGCGCCAGAAGAACCTCGTCGAACTCAGGGCGCAGCTCGTCTCGGCAGGCGTCCGCCTCGCCACCCGCGACTTCCTTCCCGTTGACTGCACTGCGGTATTCTCGCATACCGGGTTCAAGCCGTTGGCTTCAGCTCTGTCGTCTGGCGGCAGGGTGCTCGCGCTGCGGCTTCCCGGCTTCTCGGGCGTCTTCGGGCGCGAGCTCATGCCCGGGCACACTTTCGGCAAGGAGGTCGCCGGTTATGTCCGCATGCATTCTTCAGCAAAGGGCTTCCTGCACTCCGACGAGCAACTGGAGAAGGCCTATGGCATCTCCCCGCAAGAGCAGCGCGAAATCCGCGGTCTGCTCGCATGCTCGGACAAGGACTTGTTCGCGTTTTGCTTCGGCCCCGAGGGCGTCTGCATCTCCGCACTGCAGGCAATATTCCGCCGCTGCGGCGACGCGCTCAAGCACGTGCCCCGCGAAGTCCGCAGGACCGCGGGGGAAACCACTGCATTCATGCGTCCCATGCCGGGCTCGGCGCGCATGTACCCCGAAACCGACGTCCTTCCTATGCGGATAACCCCGGAACTCCTCTCCTCCGTCTCCTCTTCCCTGCCGGAGCAGCACGCGGACAAGAAGGAGCGCCTTCTGCAGCTCGGTTTGAACGACGAGCTCGCCTCCAAGCTTGTCCGCTCTCTCGACTACCCTCTCTTCGAGCGCCTGCTCGCGTCAAAGGCCGATCCCCCATTCATCGCCGTAACCCTGCTCGAGACCCTGACCTCCCTCCGTCGTTCCGGCGTTGCAACGGAAAAAATCGGTGAAGCCGCGCTCTCGGAAGTCCTGTCCCTGCATTCCGCAGGGAAAATCACGAAGTCCGCGGTCGGCGAGCTCCTCAAGCTCAAGGCCTCACATCCGCACAAGAGCTCCGCCGACCTCGTCCGCGGGTACCACCTGCACAAGTTCGACGTCAAGCAGCTGGAGCACGCACTCGGGCTTGTCGGCGGCAAATCGGGCATTTCGAAGGAGAAGGCGTTCGTCGAGATGATGCGGAAGTTCCGCGTGAACGTCGAGCCCTCGGAGCTCAAGCGGCTTCTCGGCTGACTCCAGCGGTCAAAACCTTTAAATTCGGCGGGGAAGAGAATACGCTAATGGTCCTTCCCGTCGCCGCCAGCCTTATGGACGGCCTCAACCTCGTGGTGCTGATACTGACTTTCTTCTCGCTTTACAAGCTCCTCAACCACCACTTCATGCCCAACAAGCTGCTTACGCTCCTCGTCGTCATCGTCATAACCTACCTCGTCCTCGTTCCCGTGACGTGGTTCACTTGGATGGTGTTCGCCGTCGTCTTCATGCTCGATCTTCCCGAGACGATAAACCGGGGCCTGTTCGGCGGAGGCGGCCACTAGAGGTTTTGAATCCATGGATTTCTCCTTCCTCTTCATCGTCATCCTCATGGTCATGGCCGTGCAGAGCAACAACACCGTCATCACGCTCGCGCTGTTCGCGCTGCTGCTCATCACGTCGGCGAAGAACAAGTTCCTCCTCGTTGCCGCACTCGTCGGCGGCGCGCTCGCGTTCGTCTGGAACATGCCGCTCGAGGCCTCGATCAAGACCCCGCTCCTCCTTGGCGGTCTCTTCGTAGTGCTCATATTGCTCGTGAAGAAGGACTCGGACTCCCCCGCGCCCCCTGTGGGCTACGGCGGGTATTACTAGGTGCATGCATTTGAACGCCCTCACCCTCGTCGTGCTCGCGGTAATCGGCTACGTGTTCTGGCAGTCCGGCCAGACCTTTCTCGCCGCGCTCGTGCTCGCGGTCGCCCTCATCGGCGCGCTCGCATCCTCCCAGCCGGCGCAGCGGCAAGCTCCCGGCCACGCAGGCTCGCCGCAGGTCGTCGTCCAGGGAGGCTCGCAAATTCCGGCGAACTTCCAGTTTCGGCCGAACTATCCCGGCCAGCTCGACGGCGACGAGTGGATTTCCACGAACCTCGGCAACTGGTTAGTGCTCATCGGAAACTTCATCGGACGGCTTTTCTCCATCGGCCGCTTCGGCCGGAACGAGGAGGAGCACTAGCATGCAAGCGGCATACGCCTCGCTGTTCGCCCTTGCAGCTGCTTCGTTCCTGCTGCACCTCTCCTGGCTGTTCACGCTCGCGGTGGCGCTCTTTCTCGCCCTCCTGCTGCTGCAGGCATTCACTTCCCCTCCCCCCGCGCCTGCAGAAGTCGATGCCGACCATGCGCAGCCCGCGGCCCCTCCGCAATCCATAGTCGTGACGCAGGGCGCGGACTTCGGCTCGAATTACCTTTCAACGCTGCTCGGAACGCTTTCCGCGATGGAGGCCTACGAGAAGACGCCTTCCTCCAGCTTCAAGCGCGACTATTCGGAGTCGAGGGACAAGCGCGTGCTCGACCGTTTGGACCGCATCTCCAAGAGGCTGGATAAGATCGAACACGCCGGCGGCGGTGACCACGGCCCCGTCCATCTGGGCGGCCGCCACGGCGGGCACTAGCTATTTCTGCACCTTAAGCTTGAAGAGCATTTCCCTATTGGCTTCCAGTATCTGCTTGTCAATGGACTGCAGCGCCTTTATGGCGGCGAGCAGGTCGTCGAGCTTGCGTTCAACACCGCCGATGTCCGCCAGCCTCGTCTGCGCCACCGGCTGGACCACGCTCTCGATGCCCGCCTTGTTGAGCATCGCCGCGATGTCCGTGGTCTTCTCCTCGCCGGCCTCAATCTTCGTTATCTCGAGCTTCGGGATGTCCTCGACCGCTGCCTCGGCCTTCCGCCGCTCGTGCGGCGCGGGCTTGGGCGTCTCCTCGAAGAGCTGCTTCACCGGCTCCTCCTTATCTTCCGCCTCTTCTTTTTCCGCAGGCTCCTCAAACAGCGACTTCGAGCTCTCGAGGCCCTCGACTTCCGGCTCCTCGGGCCCTTCCCCAGCCTCTTCTATGGGTGTCTCAATCTTCTGCTGCGGCGCTTGCGCGCGCGCTTTCGGCGCGCCCTTCTCGTCCTCCGCGAGCGCGTCCGCTATCGCCTTCTCCACGTCCTGGATTCCGAGCTCCTTGAGGTTGGCGACTATCTCCTCGTCGCTCATTCCCTGCTGTATCATCTCCTTTATCATCAGCCTAAGGTCCATCTGTTTCCCATTAGCTCTTCTCTCACGGCATTTAAATGACTATTGGAATATGGGGGCTCAATCCGGCCTCCTCGCCAGCAGTATCCTGTGCCTGATGAGCAAGTGCTCGTGTTCGGCTTGTTCGACGCTAATGCGGTGTTCGACCTTCTTTCCGAAGAGCCGCGGATTGCGCGAAATCGCCATTTCCGCCTGCGCCTTTGAGACCGCTTGAAGAAGCCGGTGGTCCGGGTCCCCTTCCAAGGGGTAGTCCTTTGTTTCCGCTTCAATCCACCCCCCATTTTCGGCCTTATAGCCGCGGGTGAGTAACCTCAGCCCGACGCCGTAAAACGCCTCCTCTTGCGGGGTGTGCTTTACTTTCGGAAGCCCCAATGCGTCCAGCAGTATGCCTCCGATTTCTTTGATTGCGTTATCGAGGCCCGTACCGTAGGCGTTGAGCCGCATCACGGCTATCCTGCGTCCGCTCTCATTAACGCTTTTTGCGAGGGGCACTATGATTATCCTGAAGCGCGCGTGCTTCTCGTTGCCCGCGACGGTGATCCTCTGGAAATGGAAGCCCGCCGTCGTTTCAGGATGCCTGCGCAGCGCATTTTTCAGTGCCTCCAGCTCCGCACTGAAATCTGTCATTCTTTCTTCGCCTGGCTTTCCCCTGAAATTGCGGATTAAGTCGGCCTGCACGAAGCTGACCCCCCCCGATGCTCCGCCGAGCCGGATTCTTCAGGCCGTGACTCTCAAGCAGTTCCTCCAGGCTTTTTTGGTTGCCCATGCGCCTCAAACCCGCTTTGCTTTCAATGTCCGTTTCTCCGTCACGACGGCATCCATTGGCACGTCGTGCGACTGCGCCGGCAGGCGCTTCACCAGCTGCAGCTCGAACGCCAGCCCGATCTTCGCGCAGTCCCGCCTGACCGTCTTGAGGAACCGGTCATAGTGCCCGCCGCCGAATCCCAGCCTGTGCCCCCTCAGGTCGAACGCCACGCCCGGCACGATGACAACGTCGATTTGCTTCGGTGCGACGCGCCTTCCGCGCGCAGGCTCGACGACGCCCATTCCTCCCTTCCTCATGCCGCGCAAGCCGCCGATTCTTACCGGCACGATGAGCCTTCCTTCGACCCTCGGCAGCGCTACGGTTTTTCCCCCGGCGAGCAGTTCCCTTACCGCTCCGAGGCAGTCCGCCTCCTGCGGCAGCGGGTAATACGCCATTACTGTGCGTGCCTCCTGGATTTCGGGCAGTGCCAGCAGCCTTTCCGTAATCCTCCCGCTCTTGCCTTTGGCGTGGTGAGGGCGGTGGTTTCCCCGCTTCTCAAGCATCCTTCTGCGTATTCGGTGCTTCACGGGAATAGTATGCCGCCGGCGGGATTAAACGGGTTTCGCTTGCTAGCCTGTGCGCCGCTTGCTGGTCCGCACGTGGCCGCTCTTCGGCCGGAATATCTCCGTCTGCTTGTGCAGCTGCTCGATGATGTCGCGCACCTGCCTCTCGTCCATGCCGAGCGCCCCGGCCTCCCGCACGACGTCCTCGATGGCCACCATGTCGACCTCCTTCTCCTTCTCCTCGATGATGCCGAGCACCATGCGCGCCTTGTCGGTCTTGCTCTTGGACTGGCCGATGTTGATTATGTCGCTGTCTATCCTGCCGGTCTCCACATCCATGAATATCGTCTTGAGCACGTAGTCGGTCAGCATTATCGCCCGGTCGGCGTCCTGCGCCTCGACCACGTTGCTCAGCCTCGCCTTGGCGCCCGCCTCCCCGAGCCGGATGAGGCCCTCTATCTGCCTCGCGGTCACGGGGTAGTAGTTCTGCTTCTCCCCCATGCGCCTGAGCCTGAGGTAGAATTCCTGTATCTTGACGGACGCCTCGTCGGAAAGCGACGGTGAGAAGTTGCGCCTCGCGTATGCGATGTACTTGCGCAGGAGGTCCGTCGGTATGACCGGCAGGATGCCCTCGCCCTCGATTGTCGCGCTGCCTGCAGCGACCTTGTGCCCGCGCAGTATGTGCTCCGCGACCTTGCGGTCCTGCACCTCGTCCAGCACGTCCTTGATCGGGAAGAGAAGGTCAAAGCGACTTAACAACGTAGGCGAAATCTCAAACTGAGCCGCGGGCGGTTCGTTGGGGTTGAACCGGCCGAGCTTGGGATTCGCCGCGGCAAGCACCGACGTCCTCGCCGTGAAACGCGTGACGATTCCTGCCTTTGCGATGCTGACGGTGCCGCTCTCGAGGGCCTCGTGCATCGCGCTCCTGTCGTTCTCATCCATCTTGTCGAGCTCGTCGATGTTGACCTGCCCCCCGCTGGCGAGCACCATCGCGCCCGCCTTCAGCACCCAGCCTTCCCCGAACTCGTCTTTTTCGGCACTCGCGGTAAGCCCAACGCCAGAGGTGCCCTTTCCCGAGATGTAGATGCACTTCGGCGCGAGCCGCGAGACGTATTGCAGCGTCGCGCTCTTCGCGGTCCCAGGGTCGCCGATTAATAGTATGTGCGTCTCTCCGCGGATCCTCTTGCCGTCCGGCAAAACCTTGTGCATGTTGCCGCCGAAGAGCTGGAGCGCGATTGCCAGCTTCATCTCATAGTAGCCGTAGATGCTCGGCGCGATGCTCCTGACTATCGCGTCGAAGAGGTCCGGCCGCCTGCTGATGGCGAGAAGCTCCTTCTCCTCCTCGCCCGTCACCTCGAGCTCCTCGAACTCCTTCTCGCTGCGCTCAAGGTGGTTGACCTCGAGCAGCTTCTCGTAGACGCTCGAGAGCTTGCCGTCCTTGCGGATGGGCCGCTTGCGCAGTATGCCGGTCACGAAGAACTTCTCGCCCGGCTGTATGACGTTCGCGATGTCGTCCTCTATCCAGAGCGAGATGTGGGAGGTCGGCGCGTTGCCTTTGAGCTTCTCGACGAGGTCCTGCATCTGCGCGTTCTGCATGTTGACGAACTCGTCCTCCTTCTCTAGGTGCTTGAAGTCCCTGCGGCCGCACTCGCGGTTGATGCAGAAGTCCGGGGTCTTGAGGATGTTCTTCTCGGGGTATGTCCTCGTCTTCTCGCCGCAGTGCAGGCACTCCCACACCGCCCGTTTTATTACGGGCTTGATTTCCGTGGCGAGCGACACTATGCCCTCGACGGAGATGAGCTTGTCCAGATGCTCCGCGCCAAGGTTGATGACCATGACGTTGGTGCTTTCCGGCAGCGAGTAGAGCCTCGCGTGCGGCCTGAACTGGGAGTTGTCCGCGGTCGCCACTCCTAGCCCTGCGAGCGCCTTTTCCGCCGCGAACAACGCCTCGTCCGGGTTCTCCAGCAGGAAGTCGGCGAGATCGCTGTCGAACTTCGCAAGCCTGCAGTAGTCGATGTTGATGCTCCGCCTCTCCGGGTAGTTCGCGGCCACCTCGGAAATCTCGGCCTTCATGGCCCCGTCGAAGAACTCCGAGAACTTTTCGACCGCTTGCAGCTCCTCCATTTCGCGCTACCCCCTGGGCTTCTTCGCGCTGAACCTGCCCCAGCGCCAGTAATTGTACGGCAGGCCTCCCTTCCTCCCACCGCGTGCAGTCTTCGGCCTCCGCACTGCCTTCCCTGCCTCCTTGGCCCTTGCCGGTGCGAGGCCTCGAGCCGTGCCGGCCACGTCGGCCCTCCTGCCCTTCCTCTTCCACCAGCCCGCGGAATCCGTCCTCGAGATCTCGCGGAAAAGCCTCCTGCCTCCGGCGGTCCTGACACCCTTCCCGGCTGCCTTCAGCCAGCGCGGGGCGTGCGCGTTGCCAGCATCGGAATACTCCTTTGCCTGCATTGCCATCTCCAGTAGGTCCGCGTCCTTGACGATCGCCTGCTGCCTCGCCGTCAAACGCAATGCCGATTCGAATCCCTGCTGCTTCCTCGCCCTGCCCTCGCCGGCATGCTTGTCGAAGTACCTCGCCGAAATCTTGTGCAAATCCAGCGTGCGCGCCTCGTGCAGGTCGTGCGCTAGCGCCGCGACGGCAGTCCTCGCGGCCCCGGCGTCGTCCTCCCCCTCCATCATCGCCAGCAGGTACGCGGTTAGCCCGGTGCGGAACGAGTGTTCGGCCACGCTCTCCGGGTCACGGATCTTCGCGGTCCACCAGCCGCTGCGCTTGACTCGCTTGAGCTCGCCCGCCTCGAATAGGAATTCGACGATTTGCGCTGCTCCCTTCATATTTCTCCCGACCCCGTTCCCCCGCTTTGAGACCCTCCGGCGGTTTAAAAGCGTTCTTGCCGGCATTAAATTACGCTTGCGTTCCTGCGTCACGTGCGCCACAATCACGGTTTTTGCCAATAAAAACCAGCGTCCAGCCGCGTTTCCGCTGCAACCCTCCAGAATCCGCTTTTCCTGTATGCATATTCCCACTGCCCCCCGGGGCCGCACAGCATTTTTTTAATCCCCCTCCCCCATCTTTTCCCGATGAGCCTATCCTCGAATGTGAAAAAGGCCCTGCCTTTCACAGTAGGCCTCGCCATTCTAGCAATCGTCCTGCAGAAGGCCGGCCCCGAGAACATCCTCGAGGCGCTTTCCAAGGTCAGCCCGCAGACGATCGCCACCGCCCTCCTCTTCGCGCTCTTCTCGCTCGTCCTGAAGACCTTCCGCTGGCACTTCCTTTTACGCAGGCTGGACGGAGTCCGCTACCGCGACTCCTTCCTCATATTCTGCGGCGGCGTCGTGCTCAACGAGGTTCTTCCAGTTGGCAGCGGCGAGCTCGCGCGCGCCCAGTTCGTCAAGCGGATAAAGGGCACGAGCCGCACCAAGGTGCTTGTTCCTCTCATGCTCGAGCGCTCTCTCGACGTATTCGTTCTCCTGCTGTTTTCGCTACTCGGCATCGGCCTGCTCGGCAACCGCTTCGACGTTTTCCTGCCCGTAGTCGCGCTCGCGATAGCATTCGTGGCGGTGCTTCTTTTCGTGCCCGGCATCGCCCCGAAAATCAGCCTCTGGCTTTCCTTCCTCGACCGCGGCGCCCTCAAGCCAGCGTATTCCCGCCTAACGGCCATGTCCCTCTCCTTCGACGAGTCGCTTTCCGCCTACGCCAAGAGCCGTTCCTTCCTCGCGTTCATGTTCTTCCTGACGCTTTTGGCGTGGGCCTCGGAGGCGCTGACCTACTTCCTGCTCTCCAACGCGGTGGGCGCGGAGATGCCGTTTGCCGTGGTTCTCCCGCTTTCCTCGGTGTCATGGCTGGTCGGCGCGTTCTCGTTTCTTCCCGGGGGCATCGGCGCGCGAGAGACCGCGTACGCGCTGCTGGTGTCCTCGCTGGGGTATGCCTCTTTCGCCACCGGCATATCCGCCTCGCTGCTGTACCGCGGCGTGGCCTACGCGATTCTGACATTCTTCGGCGTTCTCTCCTTCGTAGCCCTGACTTACCGCCCCGCGGCACACAAGCCCCCCGCTGCAGAACCGAAGAACTAGCTTGAATTGTGGGTGCGCTGGGCACTAATGCCTTGATTAATGGGCTCTGGTTTAGCGAGGAATTAGGGCGCTCTGAACTCTCTAGATATTTTTTCGAACTCCTCTCTATTTTTTGCGCGCAAGTGGGTCAAGGGGCGCAGGGTCCTCCCGAACACTTGTTCCACGGCGGTTGCAGCGTCTATCGGCTTCTCTTTTTCCGTGATTACCGCTGGCTTGAATCTGAGGTAGTCCTGTGCGCTAGCTTTAATCGAAGCCCTTCGGAAAACTTTGGTTTTATTTGCCGCTTGGTTTAACGCGGATTCGATTCTTGCCCAAGGGTTTAACATCGCGCCGTTTCTCTCGCATGATTTTGCAAGTCTTGCGGCGGATAGGGCGATGTGGTTGACTAGGATGGGAATGTGTAATCGGGCGAGCCTTTCAACAAATGGCTGTGCGGTTTCCTCTATCCATTTTTTGTGCCGGTTGACAACTTTCTTAGCTTCTTCCGATATGCTGTCAAGACAATAATTTCCTTGCACCGTATGGAGTTCGGCGGCGCGGCTGTTCTCATTGGATGTGAAGAATCCGACGGCAAAGGGGGCAAGGTACATGTTGTAATGGTGGGGGACGGATAGCCTGGACGCTTCAATCATTGTTTTAATTTCCCGCCTGTCTTTTGGCATGTAAAATAAAATGGAGCGTCTCGGCTTACCATCTTGGGACTCGGCAGCGAACGCGTGCCTGTGCTTGGGCTTGTCGCTTTCGCACCGTACAATCAGGGCATTAGGCAGTTCCGTTTCAACCCTATACGCAAACATTTTTCCTGAAGGGAGCGAATGTTTTACGAAGATTATTTGCCCCCGGCTGTTTAGAATCTTTGCGGCAAGTTCTTCCTCCGGCTCGGTTGTATAGCCTTTTTTCCCATAATTGGTTTCTGCTCTGCGTTTTACGTTTATATACTTGTCATTCGATGAATTTTTCACTCCCATCCAATAATTTCGATCATTCCTTTTTTTCCTCCTCAGAGCCTATTCCAGCGTCGCCTTCATCAGCGCGTCGAACAAGGGCTCGGGCCTCTCCAGCCTGGAATCGAACTCGTGGTGGTACTGCGTGCCGGCCATGAACTTGTGCATGCTCTTCGGGAGTTCGAAGATCTTCATGATCTCCCGCTCGGGGTCCCTTCCGCTGAATATCATCCCGGCCCTTTCCAGCCTTTCGACGTACTCCGGGTTCACCTCATAGCGGTGCCTGAACCTCTTGAAAATCTTGCCGTCCTTCATCTCGCGCCCGTAGGCCTCGTATGCCGCAGTGCCCTTCTTCACTAGCACGTGCTTCGCCCCCAGCCTCATAGTCCCGCCCTTTTCCGTCACCGCCTTCTGCTCCGGAAGCAGGTCGATTACCGGGTGCGGCGTCTTCTCGTCGTTCTCCGTGGTGTTCGCGCCCTTGAGCCCGCAGACGTTCCTCGCGAATTCGATCACCGCGAGCTGAAGCCCGTAGCACAGCCCGAGATAAGGCACGTTGTTCTCGCGCGCATACCTGGCCGCCGCGATCTTGCCCTCGGTTCCGCGCGCGCCGAAGCCGCCCGGCGCGATGATGGCGTGGTATCCCTTGAGCTCCGCCTTGCCCTTCTCGATGTCCTCCGAATTGACGAGCGAAATCGAAACGTCGATGCCGTTGTTTATCGCCGCGTGCCTCACCGCCTCCCACACGCTCATGTACGTGTCCTTCGTCGTCTGCGCGTACTTGCCGATGACCGCGACCTTCCTCTTATGCTTCAACTTCCTTTCCGCGATCTCCTCCCACGGATCGCTCGCGCCCTTCATCAGCTTGAGGTCCAGCTTCCTCGCGAGCACGTCCTCGATGCACTGCTCCCGAAGAACCGCGGGCACGTTGTAGATGTTCGTCTGGTCGGGCGAGCAGAACACGCTGTCCGGCAGCACGTTGCACATGAGCGCGATCTTCTTCTTCGTGCCCTCCAGTATCATGTCCCTGCTGCGTGCAACCAATATGTCGGGCGTAATCCCGCGCCCGAGCAGCGCCTTGACCGAGTGCTGCATGGGCTTGGTCTTCTGCTCGTTCGTGATGATCACAGGCACGAGCGCCAGGTGCACGAACAGCACGCTCGGGCTTTCCCCGTTCTCGAACCGCATCTGCCTCGCCGCCTCGAGCACGACCTCGCTCTCGATGTCGCCGACGGTGCCCCCGATCTCCACGAGCAGCACGCCTGCCTTCGTGACCTCCGCAGCGTGCCTGATCCTCCTCTTTATCTCGTTCGTCGCGTGCGGTATCAGCTGGATGGTGTTCCCGAGGTAGTCTCCCTTGCGCTCCTTGTCGATTACCGTCTTGTAGACTGCGCCCATCATCAGGTTCTGCTCCTTGTGCGCGAACACGTCGAGGAAGCGCTCGTAGTTTCCGACGTCGAGGTCACACTCGAACCCGTCCCTAGTCACGAACACCTCGCCGTGCTCGTACGGGTTGAGCGTGCCGGCGTCGCAGTTGAGGTATGGGTCGATCTTCATGAGGGAGACGTTGATCCCGCCGGTCTTCAGAATCCGCGCCAATGACGCGGTAAGAATGCCCTTCCCGAGCGAACTCAAAACCCCGCCGGTGACGAAAATGAATTTTACCACGCCGAACACACCCCGAAAAAACGAAACCCCGAAAGGAAAAGTCTGCTATGCGGCGCGGGCTATATAAATTTATTGCGCGGGCGGCAGGGTTTTATTCCCGAATCCTCACGATTAGTTGTGCCCTCCTTCTTCTCATCCTGCGTAGTCTCCCACCAGCGCGCTTTCCTGCTTCAACAGCTCCACCTTTGCCTCCCCGTGTTTGCCGTTGAACGCCTCCTCGAAACCGGCATTTCCGCAATATGGGGAAATCGCGCCGGCGCCGCCCGGATGTTTGGGCAGCCACGCCGTCAAGTCGTAGACTTTTCCTTGGGAGACTACCCAGCAGTCCTGCTCCGTGGAATGCTTTGAAAGCTCCTGTAAGGTTATCGCCGCGCCCCCGGATAGGGTGGTTGCTGACGGCTGTTCAGTGGCCTCAGGGGCGTTAGGATTCGCTGGCACGGTTGCCTGCGCGGTCGGCGTCGCTGCCGTTGTTGGTCGCTCCATTGCCGTCGGCGTCGGAGCCGTTGTCGCTAACATTGTCGGAGTGCCGGATGGCGCCGCAGGCCCTCCAGTGCACCCGAGGAGAAGCATTGCCGCAGCGGCCAGGGTGATTCCAATGGCCCTCAATCAAATCACTCGGGCGTGTTTCTGCTGCTTGGTCCTCGCAGCGTCCTTGTCGGCGCTGATATCGACCCTTCCCTTGATGATAAGCCTCCCGAGCGCGCTGAGGTTGACTTCCAGCCTGCCCTTGTTTCGGAAGGTCTCCACGAGGCCCAGCTCCTCGAGGCCCGGCTTGTCGCGCGTGCCGCGTACGTGGTAGGTCGCGAGCGGCAGGCTCATGTCGGCAGCCTTGCTCAGCTCCTCGAGCGACTTGACGCCGTTGCGGTCAGATATCAGCCGCAGCAGCATCAGCTTCTTTTCCGAGAGCGCCGTATAGTAGCTGAACTTCATTATCGGGTAGGCTATGATGCTGCCCTCGGAGAGCCCGATGGCCTGTATGCCGTTGACGAACGCCGCCGAGAGCGCGATGCACGAGCTCTTGTAGTCGGTGTCGATGTTCACGACAAGCCTCTTGCCCAGCTCGCGGTCGCGCACCGCGGCAACCCTCCCGAAGACCTCCTCCATGGATACCCCGCTCTCCAGGTTCTCTATGACCGCGGGGACCTTGAATTTCTCGAGGTCCTTCTTGATGCGCTCGGCCCTCGGCTGGTCCTTCGGCTCGCTCAGCATGACCACCTTATCCGCGGGGAAATCCCGCAGGCCGGCGTATAGCGCGTCCGCAGCGTCGCTGTCGCTTCCGACGATCGACACCACCACGTAGTGCAGTTCTTTTTCAGGCTTCATGGGCAACCCCCTCTCTCCGTAAGGGCTATTTCGCAGGTTGAGTTCTTAAATACTGGGTTTAACCGCCCGTTCTTCCGACCCCGGGTTCAAACACACCGGGCCGCGGTTGTCTCCTCCCCTCCCCATCACGACCGTTTTTTATACTACCTCCGCAGAAGTCTTTCTCAAGGTGTTTCCAATGGTATCGGTTGCCGCCGGCTTCGACCTGCTCGGCGCCCTCACTCTCGTGCTGTCGATCCTCGTGCTGCTCTATCTGGCGAACTACGCGCTCCTCCTGCTCTCCCAGAAGAGGACCGGAAAGGTCCGCTGGGACTGGAACGTGTCCATGATATTCTACGCGGGCATAGGCCTCGTCGCGCTTTCATACCTCTTCCGCAGGCTGATTCTGTGCTCCGGCCTGCTTTGCCCCGAGTCTTGGACCGACCTCATGATTTTCCTCTCCATGCTCCTGTTCCTCTGGGGCTTCAAGAAGCGCGCGGACACGAGCGAATCCATAGAAGTCAGCGTCCTCGAATACGCCGACATCAAGCGCAAGCGCAGGCAGAAGAAGGGCTAGCCCTGCGGCCCGCGTCAGGCGCCGGTTTTTATTGCCGAAGCTCCCTTTGCTTATCCCATGGGAATGAGCAAGACGGATCTCCACCGCAAGAACTCCAGCCTGGCCAAGATGCTTGCCGAGCTCGAAGCCGAAGCCAAGATGGACCCGCTCAAGAAGGACTGGAGGCTGCACGACAGGATCGCGGAACTCAAGAAAAAGCTCGAATAGACTGCGCGGCCAAGTGCTCCCTGCGGGATTCGAACCCGCGTTTTCGGCTGGCTTCCCCCTGCCCGTCATCCCTTGCGAAACCGCAGGAGTCGAAAGGCCGGAGTCCTTGACCGGACTAGACGAAGGGAGCGGAAATAGGCTTTCTGCGAAAACGCTTTAATAACTCTTTTCCCCTAACCCCTGCATGGCTTCCTTCTGGAGCGAGATGGCTGGCAACCGCACGCGCACGTGGCTGCTCTTCGCGTTCTTCTTCGCCCTCCTCTTCGCGGTAGCCTACTTCTTCGGCTGGTACACCGGCATGGGCAGCTTCGGCATAGCCTTCGCCGCCATAGTCGCCGTGCTCTTGACCGTAGGCGGCTACTACTACAGCGACAAGATCGTGCTCGCGACCACTGGCGCGAGGCCGGCCAACAAGCAGGAGCACCAGTATCTCGTCAACGTCGTCGAGGGCCTCTCCCTTGCCGCCGGAATCCCGCAGCCCCGCATATACGTCATCGACGACGACAGCATCAACGCGTTCGCCACCGGCAGGGACCCGCAGCATGCCGTGGTGTGCGTCACCACGGGCGCGCTCAAGAAGCTCAACCGCGAGCAGCTCGAAGGCGTCGTCGCGCACGAGATTTCGCACGTGAAGAACGAGGACATCAAGGTCATGATGCTCGCCGCCGTGTTCGCGGGCTGCATCATCATCCTCTCGGACATGCTCATCCGCGTGCGCCTGTTCGGCGGCGGGGGCAACGACCGCGGGGGCCGCGGCGGCGCGATATTCATGGTCGTCGGCTTCCTTCTCGTGATTCTCGCCCCGATCTTCGCGCAGGTGATCCGGCTCGCGGTTTCCCGCAGCCGCGAATACCTCGCCGACGCAAGCGGCGCGCAGCTCACGCGCTACCCCGAGGGCCTAGCCTCCGCCCTCGACAGGATTTCCAAGGACGCCGCGCCGATGCGGAACGCGAGCAATGCGACCGCGCACCTCTTCATCTCCAACCCCTTCAAGGCGAAGATGATGGGCAGCCTTTTCTCTACGCACCCGCCGCTCGACGACCGCATCAAGCGCCTCAGGGCGATGTGACGCCGATGCCCCCGCTTACCGTCTATTCCACTTGCGCCTCGAGGAAGGAGGCGGAGAAAATCGCATCCGCGCTGGTCAGGGAAAGGCTGGCCGCTTGCGTCAACTTCTTCCCCTGCTCAAGCGTCTTCAAGTGGCGGGGCAGGCAGGTGAAGGCGCGCGAGTTCGTCCTGCTGGCGAAGACCACGGAACGGAAATACCCCGCTCTCGAGCGCCGGCTGAAGCGCCTGAATTCCTATGAAGTGCCCTGCATCGTGGCGTGGAAGGATTCCGCGGCATACCGCCCGTATTCGGCGTGGGTCGAACGCTCCTGCCAATAATCGATGCCCGTATCGCACTGCCATTCGGGGGTTTTCCGTCCGCACAGGTCCTCTTAAGGTATATACTCCTTTTGTTCCAGTAAGTATAGCGCTCCTTTCAAATTTTGGGTGAATTGCATGAGGAATTGGTTTGTTGCGGCCGTGCTTGCCGCGTTTGCCTTGCCTGGCCTGTACGCCCTGCACTCGGTCCTGTCCTCACCGGACCTGGTCGTCCAAGGGATTTATTTCAGCGACCCGAGCCCGCACGTCGGCGACACGTTCACCGCATATGTTTCAACGGGCAACGTCGGCGACGCGTTTTCCGGCTGGAGCCAGACTTTCTTCGCCAACCAGTTCGGCCAGCTCGGGGTTTTCCACATAATTCCCCTTGTGCCCGGCCAGAACGCCACCAACAGCACGCAGTTTACCTGCAACCAGACTGGCACAGTCTACTTCTGGGCGAACGCGGACTACTACAATTGGGTGAACGAGTCGAAC
>JAZDGU010000034.1:0-46895 GCA_043806595.1 Microcaldota archaeon | reverse complement strand
GGTTGTTCGTATGCCGTCCATTCGGTGAATTCTCCGTCGTTGATGGCGTAGCGGTAGTGTATCGTGGTGTGGTCTGCGGGGTGTGGTTCGGGGTCGGTGCAGGTCAGGGTTATTGTGGTGCTCTGGTTGATGTACCAGTCGCAATCTGGAATTTCCAGTTCGCTGCATGACACCTTAGGGTCTCCGACTTCCTTCGTGGTCACCGGTGGCACTGTCTCGACGATGTCGGTTTCGGTTTGCGTTTGTTCCTCGTTGCCGAGCAGGTCCGTGCAGTAGTATTCTAGCGTGTGTCTGGAGTCTTCGGGGTAGGTGAAGGGTTGTTCGTATGCCGTCCATTCGGTGAATTCTCCGTCGTTGATGGCGTAGCGGTAGTATATCGCGGTGTGGTCTACCGGGTGTGGTTCGGGGTCGGTGCAGGTCAGGGAGATTTCAGTGTCCTGCGTGATGTACCAGTCGCATTCCTCGTCGGGTTGGCAGGCGTGTTTGGGTTCGCCGACTTCCTTCGTGGTTTCGGGCGGCTGCGAGTCCACTACGTCGATTTCGGTGAACGTGCCGTTGATGTTACCGAGGGCGTCCATGCAGTAGTATTCGACGGTGTGCCTGGAGTCCTCCTCGAACGAGAAGGGCTGTACCCATAGGATCCAGTCGGTGAATTCGCCGTCGTTTATCCTGTACCGGTAATATAGCGCTTCGTGGCCGACTGGGTGCGGTTCGGTGTCATGGCACTCGAAGCCGATTATTGTGTCTTGGGTGATGTAGTAGTCGCAGTCGTCCTGTCCGATGTCTTCGCATGCGACCCTGGGTCCTTCGAGCCATTTCCTTACTTCGGGCGGCTGCGAGTCCACGACGTCGTATTCGGTGTAGACTTGGCTCGGGTTACCGATGTAGTCGAGTGCGTAGTAATATAGGGTGTGCCAGGAGTCCTGCGCGTACGTGAACGGCCCCGTGTAGAGCATCCACTCCGTGCAGTCCTCGATTTCGCCGTCATTCCAGCAGTACTTGTAGTAGGTTTCGATGGTCTCGTTCTCCGCGTGACCATAGTCGGTTGCAATTAGCGTGAACGGCGTGCTCTGGTTGACGTACCAGTCGCAGTCTTCGTCAAACGGGACGCACTCGTGCTTCGGCTCGCCCACTATTTTCTCGACGGTTGGCGCCTGGCTGTCGACCTTTTCGACTTGCGTGTGTACCTGCTCGGTGTTTCCGAGCGCGTCGACGCAGTACCATTGGATTTCGTGGCGCGATTCCTCGGGGTAGGTGAACGGCTGGGTGTATTGCATCCATTCCGTGTAGGGCTGGTCGTCCAGTTTGGTCCGGTAATATATGGTCTCTCCGCCGACTGGATGCGGCTGCTGGTCCTCGCACTCAAGCGTTATTGTCGTGCTCTGGTTGATGTAAAAGTCGCAGTCGTCGCCAACGCCGCACGGCACGGCCGGACCGCCGAGTAACTTCTGGCTGACCGGGGGCCTGGTGTCGACGATGTCGATTTCAAAGTGGTGCTGTTCCTCGTTGCTGCAGAAGTCATGGCTGTAGTACTCTATTTCGTGGATGCTGTCCTCGGTTATGTGGATGGGGCCGCCGTAAGCAGCCCAATCGGACCACGGGTCCCATTCGCTGTCGTAATCGTATTTGTACCTCATCCTGTAACGCGTTAGTACGCTGTCCGAATTGTAGCCGTCCGGGGGCACCGGGTCACTTGCATTCATCGTTATTCCTGTGGACTGGTTTATGAACCAGCAGGACTCTGCCTCCTGCATTTCGCCGTAGTAGCCGCACTCGATTTTCGGCGTCCCGACCGTCTTGTCCGTGCGGGGAGGAGTGCGGTCGACGACGAAGCACTGAGGCGTCATGAAGGTCATCTTGCCCCAGTTGGTAGCCATGTCCTGGCCGTGCAGCTTGGCGCAGTGCAGGCCCTCAATAAGCGCGCTTCCGTTAATCGTGCCGTTGACGTCCTCGCAAAGCTCTCCCCAGCCGCCGTCGGCGGGCGACATCGGGTACCCCCAGCCGTTCGGCAGCTGGTCCCATGTTCCATCGAGGAAGTATTCCGCGGCGACGATCGGGGTCTGCGAGTCGCAGATTTCGGCCGTTATCGGCGGGTTGCCCGCGCACGCCCAGTACGGCACCGTGAAGTTGCGGACGTCCTCTGGAGGAATGAGGTCTATGTCGAAGGGCGTGAAGTTGCACATTCCCCAGTAGTTCTGCGAGTTCTTGCCCCTCATGTACACGGCATGCCTGCCGTCGGGAAGGGCGTGGTCGTAGTTGAGTTTGCGGACGTATTCCACGTGCTTGTCGTTGTTGAACTGGTTGTCGTCGGCCGGCCTGATTTGGATTCCGGTGCCGGGCATGCCGCAGTAGTCGAAGAAGAATTCCGCGTTCCTTATGGTGGAGCAGTTGTCGTATACCGTCGCAGTGATGTTTATTCTGCCGTTCGTCGGGTTGGGAAAGACGGCGATGTTTGTCACGTTTGGGCCGGCGCTGCAGTTGGGGGTCGGGGTCGCTGTGGGCGTGGGGGTCGGCGTCGGCGTGCATTCCCCGCCATTTTCACCGCCTTCGCCTGCGCCGCAGAAGCCTCCAATGGCCTCGCCAATCACTTCCGAGGGTGCCTCTTCCGTCGGCGTCGGTGTCTCAGTCGGCAAAGGCGTCGGCGTTTCAGTGGGCGTTACGGAAGGCTCATCCGTCGGCACCGGAGTCTCTGTAGGTTCCACGGTAGCCTCCTCGGTCGGGGATGCAGTCGCCTCATCAGTCACTATAGGCGTTTCAGTGGGAGACGGCTCTGGAGGGACTTCCGTGGGGACGGCAACGGAAAACGAGGATTCGGCGGAGTTCGTGCTGTCCGTTGCAGTGATCATGTACTGGCCCTCGGCGCTGCTGAGCTGCAGGCTCGTGGAGAACGCGCCGGAGTCGTCGGAGGTGAGCGGGGGGAGCTCCTCGACGGTTCCGTCCGGCAGGGTCAGCGTCAGTCCGATTTGTGAAGCGGGAAGGAAATTCGATCCCGAGAGAATCGCCGATTCCGCGGGAAGATAGCCGGCCTTGTCCGCGGCGAGAGCGGCCTGGCTTGCCGCCACCTGCATGCCCGACGTTACGAGGATGGCTGCAAGCAGCAGGAGGAGATATCCGACGTTCGAGGAAAGCACGTTTCCGAGCGTCACGACCGCGGACTTCCTAATGGCTGTTCTCTTCATATATCATCCCCCTTTCTTACAGTAAATGGTATTCTGGCTAATTTCTGGCGTCAATGACGCAAAAATAGTAATTCCGTCTGCCGGAGTCGGGGGTCTCGTTCCTACTAACAGTCTCGTCAGTCTACAGTCATTGCAGCCAGTAAAAGGTGCGTGCAATCCCTTCCCCCCTTCCAAACGTTTTGGAAGGCACTCATCAGCCTTGTAAAAGAATATAAAGGTTGTGTTACTCCTTGGTGGTTAATTGTTTCTATTGGGTGGTAATTATTTCATTTTTTTGAGGATTTATTTTCGCAATTCTAAATCCGCACCGCTTTGAGCGAGAGGGCGTTTGCCACGACGGAGACGCTGCTCAATGCCATTGCCGCGCCGGCAATCATGGGGCTGAGCGTGATTCCCGTGAACGGGTACAGGACGCCAGCCGCAATCGGGATGCCGAGCACGTTGTAGGCCATGGCCCAGAACAGGCCTTGTCGGATTTTCGAGAGCGTCTTCCTCCCGAGCCTTATCGCCCGCGGGACGTCCCGGACGTCGTTCTTCATGAGCACGATGTTCCCGCTTTCCATTGCGACGTCGGTTCCGCTCGCCATGGCGATTCCGACGTCCGACTGGGCGAGCGCCGGCGCGTCATTGATTCCGTCGCCGACCATGGCCACGACGTGCCCCCTTCTTTGGAGCCGCCGGATTTCCTCGGCCTTCCGGTCCGGCATGACGCCGGCGACCACTTGCTTTATCCCGACTTCGGCGGCGATGGCCTTTGCGGTCCTCTCGTTGTCCCCGGTCAGGAGAACAGGTTTGATGCCCATGCCCTCGAGGGTCTCAACGGCCTCGCGGGCGCCGGGCTTCGGCTCGTCCCTTATTGCGATGACGCCGAGCGGCTGCTTCCCGCCTTTTACGATGCCGTAAAGCACTACCACGGTCTTTCCCTGTTCCTCCAACTTCCCGACCCCCGGAATATTCTTCCGTGCGATGGCGGGCGTTCCTACCAAATACGTCCGATTTCCTATCCTGCCGCGGACGCCCCTGCCCGCCTCGGCCTTGAACGAAGTCACCTTTGAGATCTTCAGCCGCTTTTGCCTTGCTGCAAGGCAGACGGCTTCCGCGAGGGGATGTTCGCTCGGCTTCTCCACGGATGCGGCCAGCCTGAGGATTTCGTCGCCGCCGAGGCCGGAAAGCGACACCACGTCAGTCACCACGGGCTTGCCCTGCGTTATCGTCCCCGTCTTGTCGAAGACCATGGCGTCGATTTTTCCGGTGCGTTCGAGCGCACCCGCGTCCTTGATGAGGATGCCCCTCTCCGCGCCCATGCCGGTGCCGACCATTATCGCCGTCGGCGTTGCAAGGCCGAGCGCGCACGGGCAGGCGATCACGAGCACGGAGACCGCGCTGACCATAGCGAACGAAAGCGGCTGCCCGAGGGCAAGCCATGCGATGAAGGTCACCGCCGCTATGCCGATGACGACGGGCACGAACACCGCGGAGACCTCGTCCGCGAACCTCTGGATCGGCGCCTTGCCGGCCTGCGCTTCCTCTACAATTTTCACGATCTGGGCGAGCACGGTGTCGTTGCCGACCTTGAGCGCCCTGTAGTTCAGGGTGCCGTTCCTGTTGATGGTTGCGGCGAATACTTTGGATCCCCCGGTCTTTTCCACGGGCATCGATTCGCCGGTGAGCATCGATTCGTCGACGCTGGAACTCCCCTGCAACACCGTCCCGTCCACCGCGATCTTCTCCCCCGGCCTCGCTCGCAGCTCGTCGCCCGGCTTGACGAGCGCGATGGGCATCTTGAACTCCCTTCCGTCCTTGACGACCACGGCACTCTTGGGCGACAGGTTCATCAGCTTCTTTATGGCCGTTGACGCCCTTCCCTTGGCCCTTGCCTCGAGGTATTTCCCGAGCAGAACGAAGGAGATGAGAACGGCGCCGATTTCGAAGTATTGTTCGCCTACCCAGCCGAGCAGGAACGCCACCGAATATGCGTACGCCGCGCTTGTGCCGAGGGCTACGAGCGTGTCCATGTTCGCGGTTTTCGAGCGCAGGCCGGCTATCGCACCCCGGTAGAACTGGCTTCCGGCGTAGAACTGCACGGGGGTGGTCAGCGCCCAGAGCACCAAGCCGCGGTAAGGCACCTCCAATATCATCATGCCGATAAGGAACGCCGGAATGGCAAGCGCGAACGCGAAAACGGTCTTCCTCATCAATTCCCGGTTTTCCCCCTCCCTGAGCATCGCCGCATGGTCGTGCCTCTCTCCTTCCCCCCCGGCGGCCGGCGCGTACGCCCGGTACCCCTCCTTTTCCACGGCCGCAATCAGGCTCTCATGCGTGGCCAACTTACCGTCATATTCCACGCTGGCCTTTTCCGTCGCGTAGTTAACACTCGCATCGGCCACTCCGGGGGCCTTCTTGAGCGCCTTGGTGACCCTGAGCGCGCACGTCGCACAGTGCATTCCGAATATCTCGAGCTGGGTTTTTTCCAAGGGATTCCACCTATAGCTATATGACGCGAATGCCGGCCGGCAACTGCGTCATCGTGAACAGTATCGCCGTATGCGCCAGCAGGGAAAACGCGAGGAACGGCAACCTGCCCGGGCTTCCCGCGCGCTCGCCCCGGTTTTCCTTGCGGACCATGTAGGAAAGCCCCGCGTTTATCGCAGTGAAGCACGCGAAAAGGATGGCGAGGAACGCGTCGAGGTTGTCGAAGACCATCATCACCGAGAGCATCGCGCCCATGGTGCCGGCCATCAGGCCGCCCATCATGCCCTCGAGGGCGCCCATTACCCCGCAGCAGTATCCGAGATAGGCGCCGAGGAGCATGCCCGCGGCCATCCCGAAGACGCTACCGATGAACATGCCGTTCGTGGCGCCGACAATCGCCCCCGCAAGGAACCCGGCGCTCATGCCGATTGTCATGCCGACCATCATGCCGTTCATGTGCGAGAAGTTGCCCCTGTAGGCCTGCACCTGCCACGAGATTCCCGCCAGCATCGCCGTTGCGAAAGCCGAGAGCCCCGCGTAATAGAACTGCGGACCCTCGAGCCTGAACAGCCCGGCATAGTTCAGCGCTAGTGTCGCCGCGGCGAGGAGCACGAAGGCGTACGCCGCCACGATGAAGGCGTCCGCCTCGGCTTCGAAACCCTTCCTCCGCGCAATCGCGGCTGTGGCGAATTCGGCGAACAGGCCGAGTGCACCTGGCTGCGTTGGCATCCGTTCCATCGAGCTTTCATACCCGGCGGCCTTGAGGGCCTCAACGGTCTTGGTAAACGATTCTTCCGTACCTTCAAGGATTGCGGTCTTCTCCTTATAGTCGGCGGCCATGACCTGAACGCCGTTCCTTGAGGCGATTTTCCTTAGCACGCCCTCGCACGACTCGCAGTTCAAATCCGGCATAAACAACGTTTTCTGCACTAAACCACCTTATAGCCCCCCTCCTTCTGGATGGCTTCTATGATCTTTCCTTCGTCGGCAGGCCTGCCGTATTCGACGGAGACCTCGTGCTTCGTGTAATCCGCCTTGACCGAGGTCACGCCCTCGACTTCCTTCACATTCTCGCTTATCAGCCAATTGCAGCTGTCGCAGTGCATTTTCGGCACCTTGAACGTCGCTTTCATTATTCTCCCCCTTTTTATTCGGCAACAAGGACTCCGCGGAACATGTTCATGCCGCACCTGTATGCGTGCCAGCCCTTTTGTGGCACGAACGTCGCTTCCGCGGTCTCCCCGTTCCTCGATATCAGCCTCACGTTGTAGTCCGGGATCTCGAGCAGCTTGCCGCATCCGGCGTTGCCTTCCGCGCTGAACCGGAACAATACCGGCTCGCCTGCCTTGACCCTCACCTCCTGCTTGTCGTAGAACCCCGTGGAGAGCGCCTTGACTTCCACGACCTGCGGCCCGGCCGGGGCCTCGTTTTCCGCGCTTCCGGTTTCAACGGGTTTCTGCAATTCGGCGGCTTCCGTTTTTCCTGCGGCATTCTGGGGCGCCTCGGGCGCCGTCGCCATCGCGAACATGGCCAGCCCGAGCAACCCCGAAACCGCGAACAATGCGAGCATCTTCATTCCGTGTTCCATGCTTCCACCTTCGCCGCCGCAGGCCAAAAAGCGGTTACGGCCGCGGCATTATATATATATCAATGGTTGAAACAATATATATAAATTCTTGAAACAACCGGCCAATATGTTACAAAAAGGTGAAACAATGGTTTCAAATAGGAGGATTGCCGTCGCGGTCGCGATGCTTGCGCTGTTCATATTCCTCGTGCTTCTCACAATCTTTTCCTACCAGCCGCCCCACGGCTCCAACCTTGCACCGTTCTTCGAGTTCATCGTGAGCTTCCACGTGGAGTTCATGGTGCTGCTCGCCATGTTCGGCGTGGTCGTGGGTGCCGGTGTCTTCTTCCTCGTCGGCCGTACGGCGGAGAAGAAGGGTGTTGAGGCAAAGGTGGCCGCGGAAATGCTGCTGAGGTTCCTCAATCCGGACGATAAGGTAGTGGTGCGCGAACTCCTGAAGAACGGCGGCAGGATTATGCAGGCGGAGATTTCGCGCCTACCGGGGATGACGCGGCTGAAGGCCCACCGCGTAGTGCAGAAGCTTGAGCAGAAGGGCGTCGTGGACGTGTCGACATCGGGCAAGCTGCGCGTGGTGCATTTGAAGGACGAGCTGAAGGGCGCGCTGCTGTAATGGCCTTCAGAGGGGCTCGAATGTCGCGATGAAGTGCCTGAGCTCCCCTGCACCTTCCACAAGCTTGAAGCCCCTGAGCTGCTTGGCCCTCTTCGATATCCTTCCCAGCGCGTCGGCCGCGACCTTGAGCTGCCTGTCGGAATACACCCTTCGCGGCACCGCAAGCCGGAGTAGCTCGTAATCGTGGGGGATGCACTTGCCGTTTGCGTCGATCCCTCCGAAGGCGCATGTGCCCAGCTCGACGCCGCGCACCCCGCTTTCCTTGTAGAGCTCTACCGCAAGCACTTGCGCCGGGAACTGATCAGGCGGGACGTGGGGGAGCAGCTTCTTGGCGTCGACGTACACCGCGTGCCCGCCGGGAGGCTCCGCAATCGGCAGCCCGTACGCCCTGACCATTTCCGCGAACCTCGCCACCTGTCCGATGCGCTGCTCCATGTAAGCCTGATCCTGCGCCTCGCGGAGCCCGACGGCGAGCACCTGCAGGTCCCTGCACGCCATGCCGCCGTACGTGGGGAACCCTTCCATGAGAATCAGCCTTTCCCGGCACTTCTCGAAGACCGCGCCGTCGTTCGTGCAGACCAGCCCGCCGATGTTCACGAGGCCGTCCTTCTTCGCGGAAAACGTGCATCCGTCGGCGTACGAGAACATCTCCTTGGCGATTTCATGTATGCTCTTGCCCGCATAGCCCGGTTCCCTCTGCTGGATGAAATAGGCGTTCTCGGCGTACCTGCAGGCATCGAGGTAGAACGGGATTCCGAATTCGCGGGCGGCCTGCGATGTCTCGCGGATGTTCTGCATGGAGACGGGCTGCCCTCCGCCGGTGTTGTTCGTCACCGTGAGCATGATCACGGGCACTTCCTTTGCATGCTTTGACAGGAACGCCTTGAGCTTCGCCACGTCCATGTTGCCCTTGAACGGCGCGGGCGTGCCGAACTGCCTGAGCTCGGCAACTGGGAAATTCACGGCCTCGCCGCCGTTGTTGACGACGTTCGCGCGTGTGGTGTCGAAGTGCGAGTTGTTCGGCACCTTGTGCCCCTTCCTCACAATCGAGGAGAATAGGATGTTTTCCGCCGCCCTGCCCTGGTGCACGGGCGTCATGTGCCTGAACCCGAAGATGTCCTTGACTACCTTCTCCAGCTCGAAATAGTTCCTGCTCCCGGCATATGCCTGGTTCCCCAACATCAACGCCGCCATCTGCCTGTCGCTCATCGCGCTCGTGCCCGAGTCGGTCAGCAGGTCGATGTAGCAGTCCTCGGACTTCAGCCGGAACACGTTGTAGCCCGCCTCCTTGATGAGCCTCTCGCGCTCCTCCCGTGAAGGCAGCCTTATCGGCTCGACGACCTTGGTGCGGAAAGGCTCGGCCGGATATTTGTCCAGCTTCGTGCCTTCGCTGTCCCTCTGCATGTCAGTGACCACTTGCCCCTCCCTTCAAACGCAAATTCATCTTATGTGCCAAACGGCTTATAAATAATTCGATTCCAGCGCGCGCCGTTCTGCATACCCTCCCGACCGTCACGCGTATAAACCCGGCTTCCCTATTTCGTTCCATGCACGAGGCGAAGCTGTACAAGCGGCTACCCGGCGGCAAAGTCAGATGCACCGCGTGCGCGCACTACTGCGAGGTTTCGCCCGGGCATTCCGGGGCGTGCGGCGTGCGCAAGAACCTGCGCGGCAAGCTGTATTTGCTCGCCTACGGCTCGCCGGTCTCGGTCTGCGTCGACCCCGTGGAGAAGAAGCCGCTATTCCATTTCCTTCCCGGCCGCCGGATTTTTTCCCTTGGGACGCTTGGGTGCAACTTCGGGTGCGACTTCTGCCAGAACTGGGACATCTCCCAGGCGGTGAAGCTCGCGCGAGTGAAGCGGGGGACGGGTTTCCGCGAGGAGGACCTCTTCACTGAAACATGGCCGCCTGAAAAGATTGTCAACTACTGTCAAGCGAACGGCATACCGGCGGTTGCCTTCACCTACAACGAGCCTGGAATCCTGCACGAGTGGGCGCTTGACACCTTCCAACTCGCTCACAAGAAGAAGATCCGAACGGTCTACGTCTCAAACGGCTTCTCCAGCAAGGAGGCGGTAAAGGCAATCGCCCCGCATCTTGACGCCGTAAACGTGGACCTGAAGTCCTTCGACGACGGAATCTACCGGAGGGTCTGCAAGTCGCGCCTACAGCCCGTCCTCGACACGATAAGACAGTACCACAAGCTGGGGGCCTGGGTCGAGGTAACTACTCTCGTCATCCCCGGCATGAACGATTCCTCCGCGGAACTCCGGCAGATAGCGGAATTCATCGCCGGCGTGGGCAGGGACGTCCCGTGGCACGTCACCGCCTTCCGTCCCGAATACCGGATGGCCGACAAGCCGCCCACGCCGCTTTCATCCCTCCTCCGCGCCCGCAGGATCGGCATTGACGCCGGCCTCCGGTTCGTCTACGCGGGCAACGTCGAGCATGCGGAAAGCGAGTCCACCTTCTGCCCCAAGTGCGGCAAGATTCTCATCCGTCGCTCGGGCTTTTCCGTCGACACCCTTGATTTCAACGGCAAATGCCCTTCCTGCAAAGCCCCAATCCCGGGTGTGTGGAAATGACTGGCACAAGGGAGCCGGCGGTCGCGGGCGCGTTCTATCCCGCCGAAGCCCTCGAATTGAAGCGCATGGTCGATGGCTTCCTGCGCGCCGCAAGGCCGAAGCGGGTTTCCGACCCCCGAATCGTCATCGCCCCGCACGCCGGATATATTTATTCCGGCCCTACCGCGGGATTCGCGTTCAAGCCCCTCGAGGGCCTGCAAATCAAGCGCGTGTTCCTTCTCGGGCCTTCGCATTATGCCGCCTTCCCGGGCCTCGGCGAGGACAACCACGACAAGTGGAAGACGCCGCTCGGCACTGTCAAAGTCAGGCGCCTCTCCGATTTCGCGAAAAGCGGCTCCATCTTTTCGATTCCCCAGGCTTTCGCGCCCGAGCATTGCCTTGAAGTGGAGATTCCGTTCCTCCAGGCTGTGCTGCACCGCGCTTTCGAGATAGTCCCGGCGCTGACCGGAGACATTTCCCCGTCGGATGCCGCCGACATCATTGCCCCATTGTTGGATTCCGATTCGCTTCTCCTCGTATCCTCGGACCTGAGCCATTACCATTCCTACGAGCAGGCGAACCGCATCGACGGAATCACCTGCAAGGCGATATCCGCGCTTGACATGGAAGCCATGCAGTCGCACGGCGAGGCCTGCGGAAAGACCGGAGTGCTTGCGGCGATGCTCATTGCGAAAAAACTGGGTCTGAAGTGCTCCATGCTGGACTACCGGAATTCCGGCGACACGGCGGGAGACCGGCTGCGCGTCGTCGGCTACGGCTCCTTCGCGTTCGGCAAGGCGTGACCGCCGGCGGGCATACCGCATGTTTTATAACCGATTTCTCTCTTATCCCATGAACGCACACGGGGGAAGGCATCACATGGCCGATCTCAAGCAACCAATCCTGGAGGCGCTGTCGAGCGGAAGCAGGGACGGTGCTGCTCTCGCCGGCATGCTTTCCGTCGATTCCAGCGCCGTGATGAGCCTCGCCGAATCACTCGAGGAGGAGGGCCTCGTCGAGGTCGAACGGCCGAAGGAGAGGGCCGCGGTCGTATGGCTGAACGCCGAGGGTCTGGAATACTACAAGAACGGCACCCCCGAGCGCAGGCTCTGCATCGCCGTGAAGAAGGCGGGAGAGCTAGGCCTGGATGAAGCCGCGTCTCTCTCAGGCATTTCCCCCAAGGAAAAGGGAATAGCCTTCAAGTGGGTGGCGCAGGAAAAGCTGCTCGCTTTCCAGAAAAAGGACGGCAAGACCCTGCTGAGATTCGTTTCAGACCGGCGCACCGACACAGAGAAGGCGCTGGAAGCCCTCGGCGAGATGAAGGCCGATGAGACTACACTTCCAGTGGGTTCGGTTGCATTGCTGCGCTCGAGGCGCCTGCTGGAGAGGAAAGAGCTTCCCGCATCGATTTCCCTGACCATCACCGAAGCGGGCCTGGCGGCTCTCAGGTCCTCCGCAGCGACTGCATCGCAGCTTACTCCCGCCATGCTCAAGGACGGTTCGTGGAAGAACGCCCGCTTCCGGCCATACGACCTTGCCACCGCCGCTGCGCCGCTTTCCGCAGGCAGGCGGCACCACTACCTCTCCTTCATCCGGAGGCTGAAGTCGGAACTGGCCTCCATGGGCTTCCGCGAGGCCTCCGGCCCGCTAGTCGAGCTCGAGTTCTGGAACATGGACGTGCTCTTCATGCCGCAGGACCATCCCGCGCGCGACATCCACGACGTCTTCCACTTGGACGCCCCCCCCGGAAAAATCCTCGTCAAGGCGCTCGAGGAACGAGTGCGCAAGGCGCACGAGGAGGGGCTCGCGGGTTCAAAGGGCTGGGGCAACGCCTGGAGCGGTGCGAGGGCGAGGCGCGTCATAGCCCGTTCGCACGACACCGGCATCTCCGCGCGCGAGCTCTTCAGGCGCATCAAGCCGCCCGAGAAGGTCTTCTTCATCGCTAGGGTCTTCCGTCCGGACGAGATCGACTGGAAGCACTTCATCGAGTTCAACCAGCTCGGGGGCTATGTCGCGGACGAGAACATGAGCTTCCGCGGGCTCCTCGGCTACCTGAAGTCTTTCGCCGCCGGCGTCTTCGGAGCGGACGAGGTCAGGTTCGTACCGAGCTACTTCCCGTTCACCGAGCCTTCGGTCGAGATGTACGCCAAGGTGGAGGACAAGTGGACCGAGGTCGGCGGCGCCGGAATGTTCAGGCCCGAGATGCTCGAGGCGTTGGGCGTCAAGGTGCCGGTGTGCGCATGGGGCCTCGGGCTGGACAGGCTTGCGATGAAGACGCTCGGGGTTTCCGACATACGCGACCTGAACTCGCAGGACGTCCAATTCCTGAGGAAGCGCTGACATGGTAACAATAACCGTCAAAAAGGATCATCTTAAGGCGCTCGTCGGCCGCCACGTGCCCGATTCCAGGCTCGAGGACGCGCTCGCGCAGGTCAAGGCCGCGGTCGACGCCGAGACAGCGGATGAGTATTCGCTCGAGGTTACCGGCGACCGGCCCGATTTGCTGTCCGCCGAAGGCGTCGCAAGAGCCGTCCGTGGCCGGC
The DNA here is from genome assembly GCA_043806595.1 of Microcaldota archaeon. Lineage (GTDB taxonomy): Archaea > Micrarchaeota > Micrarchaeia > Norongarragalinales > SBBD01 > JAZDGU01. Next base: position 33,939 of record JAZDGU010000034.1, on the reverse strand, counting down.
TGGGGTTCGAGAAGGGCCTGCCGGAGTCGGATTTCGCCGACAGCGGCGTCCACGTCGTCGCGGAGGAATCCGCGACCCGCATCCGGCCGTACATCGTCGGTGCCGTGGTCCGCAACCTCAGGCTTTCCGAGGACGGCGTCGCTGCGCTGTTCCAGACGCAGGAGAAGCTCGACTTGACACACGGCCGCCGGAGGGGCAAGGTGAGCATTGGGCTTTACGACATGGGGCGCCTCAAGCCTCCTTTCCGCTACCGCGCCGCGGACCCCGGGAAGACGGCGTTCATTCCGCTGAAATCCGATAGGAAGATGACGCTTTCGCAAATCCTGCTTTCGCACCCCAAGGGCATCGAGAACGCGCACCTTCTCGAGGGCCACCGCCAGTACCCCGTCCTCGAGGATTCCGTTGGGGAAATATTGTCCCTCATCCCGATAATCAACGGCGTCTCTTCCGCGGTGACTCCTGGCACCACAGAGCTCTTCATCGACCACACCGGCAGCGACCTTTCCGCGCTGAACTCCTCCCTGAACATCCTCTGCCGCGACTTCGCCGACAGCGGTGCTAAGGTTGAGACAGTGGAGGTCATCTATGGCGGCAAGCGCGTGCATACGCCGAACACGCACCCCCAGAGGATGGAGCTCGACGTCGCTTACGCCAACCGCATGCTCGGCACCGCATTGTCCGCTGAGAAGATGGGCCAATGCCTCGCGCGCCAGTGCATAGGAGCAACCGCAAGGAAGGAAGGCAGGTCGCTCGAGTGCCTCATCCCTCCCTACCGCGCCGACTTCATCCATCCCGCGGACCTTGTGGAGGAAGTCGCGCTCGGGCACGGCTACAACGATTTCGAGCCCAAGCCGCCCGACGTGTATTCCAAGGGCTCGCTCCTGGGCTCGACTTTTCTGCAGGACATTGCGGAGGAGGCGATGGTCGGCGCCGGCTACCTGCAGGTCGCCTGCCACTGCACCACGAACGACTGCATCGCCTCGAAGGCCGCACTCGGCGAGGGCCTTGCCCGCATCTCCAATCCGGTGAGCGAGGAATTCGACCGCATCCGCTCGCACATCCTTCCCGGAGTGTTGAATCTTCTTTCGAAGAACACGCACGAGCCGTACCCCCAGAAGGTATTCGAAATCGGCCAGACCGTCGAGCGCGATTCCTCTTCCGACACCGGCTATGCCACCCGGCTGAAGGCCTGCGGCGCCACCGCCCACGCGGCAGCAAGCCTATCCGAATCTGCTGGCGTGCTGTCTTCGCTTCTTTCAAGGCTGGGCTGGAAGTTCTCGCTCAAGCCGTTGGAGTCAGGGCGCTTCATCGACGGAAGGGGCGCAAGGATTCTGCTGCACCGCGACGGCAAGGAAGTTGACGCGGGGTTCATCGGAGAACTCCATCCGCTGGTGCTGCAAGCGTCGGGGCTGCAGGTGCCTTGCGCGGCGTTCGAGCTCGCGATTGACTGACGCCCTCCGGCCCGCGGAAGTTTGCCGCGTCCCACAATACGGATTCCGGCTTCAAGAATAACCCGATATCGTGCATTCCCCGATTGCGAACGATTCCTCGAGCGGGCTGTCGACTTCCCTGCCGTCTATCGTGTATCTTGTTTCGATGTCTCCAGAGCCCAGGTCAGCGCTGACCTCGGTCCCGACCTCCGCCGCTGCCGCGACGTCCATGTAATACTGCGCGGCCGCTTTCCTCGTGCTTTCCGTGAATCCGCATTCCATTTTCCCGCCGTTCGGCATCTGCTCCACATACGCGCATCTTCCTTCGGATATTCCGAGGATCCGCCTTTCCATCAGTTCTCCTGTTAGCGGGTGCGTGAATTGGCACGTGTATTCGGTGCATGAATCAAGGTTCTGCGGGAAAGCCGCGCATTCCGAGCCCAGCATCGCCTCTCCAGATGGAGTCGGCGTGGCGATTTCCTGGAACGGCGTCGCCGTCGCCGTGAAGGCTTCAAGCGTCGGCGTGCCTGCTTGCGTCGTCTGCGTGCAGCCCGCCATAAGCGAGCCGATCAAAACGAGCGCCGCGAGCGTCAAATTCCCCTTCATGGTCACACCTTTTACAATTTTACAATTATTGGGAAAATCGCCAATATTGGATGAATCTCCGGAATTGGTTCGAATACTCGGCTTATATAACTGCCGCTTCCCCCCCGCACGCCGCCGTGCCTTGCCCGACGAGCTGCAGGTGCCTGCGCCGTTTCGGGGCTTTCGCCTTCCCTAGACCAGCGCCGCCTTTTTCTTGCAGACGAGGAGCATCGCGACGTTGAACGGAAGCGTCCTCTGCTCGTGCGCCTTCAGGTCGACGGTCTTTCCCGCGAAACCGAAGTTTACGGCCTCCGTGGCGGTGACCCTCACCGGCTTCCTGTCGTCGAACGCCGTAGCGTCCCTCGTCGGGTCGAAGACCGCGAGCTCCGGCATCTTCATCGTCTTCGCGATGAATCCCGTGTCCCCGTGCAGGGAGTCCGGAAGCCTTATCAGCCTCGCGAGGTCGTAGGTGACGTTCCGGTCGACTTCCACGCCGTGCATCTTCACCGTCCGCTGCAGCAGGTTCTCCCATGCCTTCTCCATTCCGCGAAGGTAGTCCCAATTGCCCTGCCTCATCTTCCCGAGCACCGCCTCGCGGTTTTCCGCGAGCTTCTGCATCTGCGGCCGCGTCAGGCCGATGGCGCGCATCTCCTCCGCGTCCCCGCGCCCGATGAGCCCTGTGGCGGCCCTGTAGAGCTTCCCCGCCCAGCCCTTCGAGTTTTCCGTCGGGCCGCGAAGCACCTCCACGGCCCTCCCCGAGTCGCTCGCGCGCTTCTGACGGGCGAGGATTTTCGCGAGGTTGAGCCCTCCAGCGGTCGCATAATTGATGAGCTGCCTCCTTGCTTCGGCGGACAGCGAGCGGACCCGCTCCGAGCGGACGTGTATGTGGAAGCCCTTCTGGCCGGAGAAGTTGACGCGCAGCTCCTCTGCCGGGAAACCGAAGTCGTGGAGCAGGAACTCGTCGACGAGCTCGATGCACTCCTTGCGCACGCCTTCGAAGCACTCGTGGCAGAACACGGGATTGTGGGCTTCGTGTGCCGTCTGCGCGTCCAAGTCGAACACGAGGTCGGCGCCGAGGAATTCCTTGTTCTGCATCGGCTGCGCCGCGGGATAGCGGTAGTACGCCGCGCTGTATGACATGTACAGCGGGGCCTCGCGTTGGATGAACTCCTGCAGCGCCGTTTCGGTCTCGAATGCCCTGTGCCGGAAGTCGATCTTCTTCTCGAATCCGAAGCCGAACTCCCTCGCATAGATTTGGGGCGGGGCCTTCAAGTGGCGCCGGTAGTATTCCTTGAACGCCTCCTGCGCGAACGCCTTCTCCCGCGCGTGCAAACCGCCCCCCGAATCCATTCCCTCACGCCTGCAATTCTACCTGTACCTGAGGAACGCGCCGAGGCCGTGGAAGGTGCCGAGGAACTGCTGGCCCTCGTGCGTCTCCTGCGAGACGAGCTCGACGTCGATGCCCCTCGCGGCGGCAATCTCCTGCAGCCCCGCGACGATGTCCTTGTCCTCCGTCACCTTCGGGCGCGCTCCGCACTTGCCGCATTTGAGCTTGACTTCAGCCTGCGCCGTGGGCTCCTCGGTTATGTGCCTGTCGGCGCTCCCGCACTGCGCGCATTGAGTCTGCAGTTCGTGCAGCTCGAGCCCTTCGGCGACGAGCAGCTTGCTTGCCTTGCCGGACTCGAGCGCCTCCCGAATCTCGGCCAAGCCGTAGGTGGCCAGGCCGCCCGTGGAAATCGCCTTCATGAACTCCTCGACGAGTTTCTTCTCTTTGACTGCTTCCTGCTCGGAAATCACGCCCTCGCTCTTCTCGATTAGCTCGCGCAGCCCCTGCTCGTCCGTGTAGCCCGTGTCCACTATCGCGATTATCTTTAGCTCGTGGTGGAACGGTTTCATGCGCAGGAAGCCCTCCTTCGCCGGCCCCGGCCCGCCGACGATGACGCCCTTGAAGTTCTTCATTCCGACGTAGGATTCCATGGCCTCGCCGATGCGCTTGTAGTAATATTCGACGCCTTCTGTGTGCAGCCGGTCGTATCGCGCAGCGGACTGCCCGCCCTTCATGACCTTCTGGTGGGCCGTGGTGTGCAGCTTCTTCAGGATTTTCGTGGTCTTTCCCTTGAGCAGGGCAACCGTCGCCTCCTTTCCGTCCATGACCACGAGCCCGAAGCCGTCCGCCTGCCCCATGAGCTCCTCAAGGGGGTCGGTGACGAACGCGGAATCGCAGCGGTAGAACTGCGTCTGCATGGGCGTCGGAGGGACCACGGAATACAGCCTGATGTCCGTCTTTCCCTCTGATTCGGACAGGTTGCCGCAGAATATGGCTATGCCGTTCTCCGGCGGCCTGTGCCCCAGCGTCTTCAGGTACTGCATGACCTTCTGCAGCGCGGCCTGCACGTTCAGCTGAGTGGTCTTGCTCTTGATGTTCGACGCCTGCCCGTATTCGTCCCGCAGCTTTGCGGTCACGTCTGAAATGGCATACCCGGGGGTGATGTAGACCGAGATCAGTTCCGTGCCCCTGCCGCGGAACTGTTTCAAGGCCTCCACTTGCCTGCGGAATTCATATGCCTCCTTGCTTTGTGCCGCCATTTTCATCATTGCTTTTTCCGGTTTCGCTCCCGCCTTGGATGAACCGGCCTCTTCGTTTATCGCCGTGGCTGGTTTTAACGCTTTCCACCTGCCGCCGCATGCGGGTATGCTTCAGCGCTGCGGGGGTTAAACCGAGCGGTTTTATTCGGCGCCGCTCTCCCTATATCCCCCCTACGGTGGTTAATAAGTAACTACTGGGGCAGAGATACATATATTAAGGTGGACGTGCATAATAACTAGTGCGGGGTTTGCCGGGCGCCACGGGGTCGTTTACATGAATGAATCTATCAAGCTTTATGTCGTTTCCTGCGGAACTTGCAAGACCAAGCAGGTCTGGGACTCCCAGACCAGCTACCGTCTCTGCAACGAGTGCGATTCCGCGGTCGTGCTCCGCACCGCATCCTCGGAACAGCTCAAGGCCGCCAAGGGCGAGCTCGGCAACGACGCCAACCTCGTGTTTTCCAGCTATTTCGTCTATTCCCTCGGCCCCGAGGACGTCGAGAAGGCCGCATGCGAGCGCAAGCAGCGCATCCGCCAGCTGAAGGAGGAGGTCCAGGAGCGCCGGACGTACGCGCAGTCCAAGGGCTACGCCTATTTCACGAAGCGCGCGAAGAAGGGCCGCAAGAAGTAGCTGCTGCTTCCGATTGCGTCTGGTTCTACTTGCCCAGCGACAGCAGCGCGCCCATTGCCGTGCAATACTCGGCATTTTCGGGAAACACTGCCTTCCCGCCGAAGAGCCTCATCACTTCCCCGATTTTCTCCTGCATCAGCTTGTTCCTCGCCACCGCCCTCCCTGTGAAGACAATGTCCTTCTCGCAGCCGCAGCCCTTCGCCGCCAGGAGGGCCATTGTTCCTACGGCCTCGGCCACGAGGTTGATTGTGCTCAACGCCACGTCCTCGTTGTGGACCCGCTTTGCGGAGGCCGCCTTCCCGAAGTTGCTTGCGGTCGCATCCCCGCCGACGATCCCGACGCCGCCCCCGACGGCCTCTCCCACGGTCAGGTCAAGCCTTGGGGTGCCCCTCCTTGCGAGTTCTTCCATGTTTTCGACGCGCGTGTTCACCAGGAGCCTTGCGAGTCCCGAAAGCGTGCCGCCGCCGATGCCGGTGCCGGCGACGTGCCTCGCCGTGCTTCCGTCGACATATACGAAGGGCGTGCCTGTGCCCACATTGGCCACGAGCATCCTGCCTTTTCCGGTGAGGTGCCTCGCGCCGCGCGCAATTGCGTCAATCTCCCCGATTTTGACCAGCCGCAGGCGCCTGCCGAGCTGCAGGATTCCGGGATTGCGCTTCTCGACGACGGCAACCGCGCCTGTCACAGCCACCTTGCCGTCCCCGACCGCCAGTTTTTCGAGCGCATCAAGGGAGAACGAGCCGGATTCGAACGAGGCGAACCGCACCGTGCCCTTGGAATAATAAGCAACATCGGTGTACGTCGAGCCGAAGTCTATGCCGATCATACGCAAACGACCATATTCTTCTTATCCGCGGTCGTCTTAAAAAAACACCGGTTCTAGCCCCCGAAATATCCTGCAAGCGCGAGAGCCACGCCGACGAGCCCCTCGCCGGCGATTACGCCCGCGGCGGCGAGCCTCCAGAAGTCCGTGCTCTTGGCCCTGTCGGCAAGGAACCGGATGATCCCCCCCGCGAAAAGCGGAAAAGATAGCTCCATTGGCACATACAGGCCGATGCCGAAGGCGATGCTCGCAATCCCCCATCCGGCGTAGTCCGCGGAAAGCGTCAGGATTATCCCGGCAACCGCGCCGAAGAGAAGTATGCCGGTAAGGCCGCCGGCGGAAAGGATTTCCTTGAGCGCCTGTGCCTGCGGCGCCGGGAACTCGGGGGAACCGATGCCGTACGATGCCTGCAGCGCGAAGAGCGCCCCGCCGAGGACGAGGGCCGCGGAGACGAGACCCACGGCCTGCGCGACGACCTGGTGCTCCGGTCGGGTCCCGAGGATATGCCCTGCCTTGAGGTCCTGCATGACGTCGCCAGCTGTGCCCGCGGCTATGGCGACGACGGCGGCGAGCACGACGAGGTATATCGCGTTGAAGCCGAAGACGAGCTTGGCTGCTAGCATCACGAGGAAGGCGAAGATTTCAAGCGGGTCGACGTTCATCTCGCCCGTGACGCGCGCTGCGACGAACGCCATCACGAACGCGCCGAGCATGGCGAGGATGGCGAGGGGCGCGTTCATGTCGGTGACGATGGTCAGGATGAGCGTTCCGGCGATTATCGCCAGCGCAGCGTTCTTGTTCTGTCTTGACCTCTCCCAGTCAGCCGCCATCCTTGCCATCGCAGGCAGCCCCTTGAGCGCGAAATACGCTATCACCGAGCCGAAGACTATGCCGACGCCGAGGGGCTTTGCAACCTGCACCACCACCGACACCTTGTCCGCGAAGCCCTGTGCGAGAAAATATGGCACGATGAGGAAGTAAGTGGTAATCGCCCCCAGGAACCATGCGAGGGTGAACCTCGGACCGATGAGGAAACCTCCGGCAAACGGTATCAGCGACACCGAGGACCCCAGCGAAAACACCCTTCCCGCCGATATCTTCAGCGTCTCCAGATTCACTACCCCCGGAATCCAGCCGAAGTAGTCCCTCGCTGCCGCGAACGCCCCGCCGACGCCGACGGCCTTCATCAGCGTCCCGGCCTTCCTGCCCCCGCGGTCGCCCGCGTCGATCAGGGCCGCCGCGGCAGTCCCGTCCGCATACGGCAGTTTCTCCCTTTCGATCATCTGCCGGCGCAGGGGAAGGGAGAACACCAGTCCGACCCCGCCGCCGACGACGCTTATCCAGAACACGTCCCACGCGCTGATGTCGAATCCGAGCATCCATATCGCGGGAATCGTGAAAATGAGCCCTGCGGCGAGCAGCCCGCCGGTGTTGGCCGCGGTCTGCAGGATATTGATTTCGTTCTTGTCCGTGCCGCCCAGCAGCTTGAGCAGCGCCATTGCCACAAGGGACGTGGTGACGATGGGCCAGTAGACGCCGCCAATCTTGAGGCCGGCGTACATCGAATACAGCCCGACGAGGACGGAAAGCACCGCCCCAAGCAGAAGTGCGCGCAGAGTAAGCGGGCTCCGATATTCTTTCATTCCCATCCTTCCGTCTTTTCATCCGCCTGTTTTTTAAACGCCAACATACGGTTCAAGCATTGCCTGCGCAGGCCCACTTACCGGCCTCCATTTTTTACCCGGAGGCTTTTCCACCCGTTTTTTGCGAAACGCTTTTATTATGCACCGTCTTTTTCACAAAGGCAAGGGTGATTGCAGTGGCAGTGAAAAAATCGGCGTCAAGGAAGTCGCGCAAGGCAAAATCAGTCAAGAAGGCCGCAGCGAAAAAGAAGTGCTGCTGTTGCTGCGACTAGGGCTGAAAAAAACTCCGCCCGTCCGGTTCATCTGAATTAGGCGGATGCTGCCGGACCGGCGCTTCCCAAAAAAATAAAAAAATTGGCCTTCGGTGTTTTCAACCGAAGAGCGCCGCAAGCCCGGCTGCAGCCTCCTCCTCCTTCTTCTCTTCGGAGACCTCCTCCTTCTTCTCCTCCTTTTTCGCGGCGCCCGCTGCGGGCGCGGCCACGGCCGCTACTGCGGCCTGCTTGATGGCGTCGTCGATGTTGACGCCCTCGAGGGAGGAGACGAGGCTCTTGAGCTTGCCCGCGTCGGCCTGAACGCCCGCATCCGCAAGGACCTTCTTCACGTTGTCCTCGTTGACGGGCTGCTTGGCCGTGTGCAGCAAGAGGGCCGCGTATACGTACTCCATACAAAACACCTCACGAATTTTTCTCGGGCTGCGCCTGCGGCGCGCCTTCCTGTTTCTGTTCAACGACCGGCTGCTCCGCCTTCGGCGCTTCCGGTGCAGGTTTTTCCGCCTTCGAGTCCACGAGGGACTTTATCGCGTTGGCCTGCCTTGCCGCCTTCTGGATGATGAGCGGCGTGCTTGCCGCGTTGAATATTTCCGCCTCGACCGCGAGGTTGAGCGCCTGCGCGTGCGCGAGGGCCAGCTGCTGGAGCCACCAGCTGTCGTCGATGTCCAGCACTTCCTCGGAGTAGAGCATGCCGTCCTCATATGCGGCGGTCAGCTTCATGCCGACTTCCATGGGCTCGATTGCGAGCTTGGAGAGAACGGCGGCAACAGCGGGTGTTATGGCTTCGCCCTTCCTCGCGACCGTCGCGTCGGCGGAAATCACCACCTTCGGGCCCTGTATCCTCGCCTGTACCTTCGCGTTCTTGAGCTCGGTGAGCACTGGGCCGGGCGGAAGGCTGGTCTCGCCGGCGGGCACGATTATGTCGCTAGGCGCTATCTGTCCGGCCTTCGCGAAAGTCTTGCTCCGGCTCTTGCGCAGCAGCTTCGCGAGCTTGAACGCGCTCTCGTTTGTGAGCAGCAGCACGCAGCTTCCCTTGAATTTTTCAATCAGCGGCTTGAGCTCGGGCCTCGCCTCGCCGATGGCCCTCGTCATCAGCGTCTCGCGCGCCATGAACATCTCGGCCTGCCCGCGGATCTTCTTGCGCACGGAATTGAAGTGCCTGCTCGGCAGGTTCTGGATGCTCGCTACGGCCACGACCTTGTACTCGCCGAGCTTCCGCTTGAGCGCCTGCACGGCCTCCTGCTTCTCCTTGCGTGATACCGGCATTCTACCTCACTCTGATGCTCCTGCCCATCGTTAGCTTGATGCAGATGCTTGAAATCTGGTGCTCGGAGATCTTCTTCTTTAGCGCGTCGAGCACCGTGATAATGTTTTCGGTGATGTCATCGGTCGGCAGCGCCTCCTTGCCGACGATGCAGTGGAGCGTTGGGAGCATCTTGCCCTTGCTCTTGAGGACGACGCTCCTGCGCGTGTTCTCCACGAGGTCCTTGAGGTTGGCGTTCGGGAGTATGGGCTTCGGCAGCCTGCCCCTTGCCGCGAGGAACTGGCCGAAGATCTTGCCCACCTGCGCCATCAGCTGCGGCATCGCGAGAACGGCGAGCCCCGCGAGCTGTTCCTGCTTCTTCTTGTCCTGCGCGTATGCGTTGAGCTCGCCCGAGGTAATCACGAGGTCGGCGTACTTCTTGGCCTCGACCGCGAGCTGGCCGTCGGCGAACACGGCGACCTTCAGCTGGTTGGCGGGATGCGGGAGGATTATCTCGAGGTTGATGCGGTTCTCGGGCTTCTTGAAATCGGCGTCCTGCAGGTTGACCGCGAGGTCTACGCTCTGCTGGAACTTGCGCTTGCCCTTGTCCTCCAGCGCCTGCGCGACGCCGGCGTTTATCGTCTCCTTCGTTATTGCCATTCGTATTCCCTGCTCTCGCGGTAAAGCGTTTTTCCGGAGAATGCGGAACCGCCTTTGCGGCCCCAATCCCTCCTGCACAAGCAGTCTTGGCGGGAAAAACAGCGGAATCATGTTTGGCGATGAAGGTTTAAAAACGTTCTCGTCGCACGGCATCGGAATGCCTAATGTTCCCTCGCATTACGATAGCCTTTTATAAGCCGTGGGTGTTATGCAGCCACTAGCCTTCAGGTAAGGCGTTCCGAGGGGGATTCTCTCATGAAGCACGTTTACTGGTTCAAGGAACTGGACAGGAGTTCGCTCGCCATCGCCGGCGGCAAGGGCGCCAACCTCGGAGAGATGTTCAACCACGGCCTGCCGGTGCCGGAGGGCTTCATCGTCTCGGCGGACAGCTACTTCTCGTTCATCCGCGGCTGCGGACTGGACAACGTGATAAAGGAGCTGACGGCGGGCCTCGATTCCGAGGACACCGGGAAACTGGAGCAGATAAGCGTCCGGCTCAAGCAGGCGATTGTCGCGCAGCGCGTCCCCGACGACATCCGAGCCGAGATAGTGTCCGGATACAACCGCCTGTGCGGCTCGACGAGCTTCATCCCCGCTCAGGGCGAGGAAGTGTTCGTCGCCGTGCGTTCTTCCGCGACCGCCGAGGACCTGCCCGAGGCTAGTTTCGCGGGACAGCAGGCGACTTTCCTCAACGTCAAGGGCGCGGACAACCTCGTGCAGGCGGTCAAGGCCTGCTGGGCCTCGCTTTTCGAGGCGCGTGCCATATACTACCGCGCGCAGCAGCACTTCGACAACTTGCGCGTCGGCATCGCCGTCGTCGTACAGCGCATGGTGCAGAGCGACAAGTCGGGCGTCATGTTCTCGGTGGACCCCGTCGGCATGAATGAGGACCAGCTCGTCATCGAGGCCGGTTTCGGGCTCGGCGAGGCCGTCGTCAGCGGCGCAATCACCCCCGACCTCTACGTCGTCGACAAGCCTTCAATGAAAATCATCGAGAAGCAGGTCAACCGGCAGGACATGATGATTGTTCGCTCCTCCGCGGGCAACCAGGAGGTGCGAGTGCCTGACGAGCTGCAGGAGGTCCAGAAACTTTCCGAGGACGAGATCCTCCAGCTCGCCGCCTACGGCGTTAAGATCGAGCAGCATTACAGTTTCCCGCAGGACATGGAGTGGGCCATCGAGGGCAAGCGCGTCTACATCGTGCAGAGCCGCGCCATAACCACCCTCAAGAGGAAGCAGGCAGCCGGGGGCATAAAGGACCAGCGGACCGACAACGTAGAGGAGGTGAAGGAAGTGGCCGTTGAAGGTGAAAACAAGGAACCGGCCGTCGAGGGCCCTAAAAAGCCGCTTGCCGACGACCCGTTCGAGGTAAAGGAGACGCCGCTTGAACAGGCAAAGGAGATTCTTCACGGCATCAGGGCCTCCCCCGGAATCGCCTGGGGCCCGGTCAAGGTCATGAAGGACATGAGCGAGATTACGAAGGTCTACGCGGGGGACATCCTCGTGACGAGGATGACCACGCCCGATTTCGTGCCCGCCATGAAGAAGGCCTCCGGCATCGTCACCGACGAGGGCGGAGCTACCTGCCATGCTTCTATCGTGTCTCGTGAGCTTGGCATTCCCTGCGTCGTAGGCACGAGGGAGGCGACCAAGAAGCTCAAGGACGGCGACATCATCACTGTCGACGCCTTCCGAGGCGTGGTCTACGAGGGCAGGGTCGCTTTCGAGGAGGAGAAGGCCAAGTCCGCCGCAGGGAAGGGTTCCGCGGCCGTTGCTGGCGCCGTTTCCAAGCCCGTGGTAATCACGGGTACGAAGATTTACGTGAACCTCGCCGAGCCGGAGAAGGCCGACCAGGTCGCCGCCGAGAACGTCGACGGCGTCGGGCTCCTCCGCGCGGAGTTCATGCTCGCTGGCATCGGCAAGCACCCGAAGATGCTCATAAAGGAGGGAAGGCAGAAGGAGTTCGTGGACTCGCTGGCAAAGGGCCTGCGCAAGTTCTGCGCCGCGTTCTCGCCCCGGCCGGTCATCTACCGCGCCACCGACTTCAAGACCAACGAATACCGCAACCTGGAGGGCGGCGCGGAATTCGAGCCGCAGGAGGAGAACCCCATGATCGGCTTTCGGGGGTGCTTCCGCTACGTCAAGGAGCCCGAGGTCTTCGCCTTGGAGCTCGAAGCGATCAAGAAGGTGCGCGAGCAGTACGGCATGACCAACCTATGGCTCATGATCCCGTTCGTAAGGCGTGTGCACGAATACAAGGTTTGCAAGGAGATGGCCGAGAAGGCGGGCCTCAAGCGCAACGACGACTTCAAGATGGGCATAATGTGCGAGATCCCCTCTACGGTCATCCTCGCGGACGAGTTCTGCGAGGCCGGGCTGGATTTCTTCAGCATCGGCAGCAACGACCTCACCCAGCTTACTCTAGGAGTTGACCGCGACTCGCCTACGGTGGCAGAAGACTTCGACGAGCGCGACCACGCGGTCATGCGCAGCCTCAAGCACGTGATTGAGACGTGCCACAAGTACGGCGTAAAGGTCGGGATCTGCGGGCAGGCGCCTTCAGTCTACCCCGAGTTCGCAGAGGCCCTCGTGCGCTACGGCATCGACAGCATCAGCGTGAATCCCGACGTCATCGAGCTCACCCGCGAGCGCGTCGCGAGTGTCGAGACCAAGATAATGCTCGAGCGCCTGAAGTACCTCGCGGACAAGGACGACGCCAAGAAGCCCGGCGAGTGGTAGGCCCCCGGCGGCAGCATTGCCATGGGACGCCTTTAGGGCGAATCCCCCCCACTTGTGTCGCCTCTGCCCCCCTTTTAAAAATTTGGCCAGTTAACAATTACTGCGTTGGACCCGTAGCTTAGCCATGGGACACCAATAGGGGGAGCGCCCCCTACTCGTGTCGCCTCTACCCCACTTTAAATAATTTGACCGTAAAACAATATTCTTAATGGACCCGTAGCTTAGCCTGGTTGGAGCGTTCGACTGATAATCGAAAGGTCGGGAGTTCAAATCTCCCCGGGTCCATTTATAGAAATTGGCAAATCTCCCCCGATTTGTTGCAAGTCGTTGTCTATCGCTTGCAGTTGCTCGGTCGGCATGGTCGCAATCGTCTGCTGAAGGTTCGCCAGGTTCGGGTTCGCTGCCAACAACAACTTCAACAGATCCAAAGCGGCGTCGTTCTTCATCAAGTCGCCGAGGAGCACCACTAGCCCTAACGCATACAGGCAAGTTTTTATTCAGCGCCGCCGTCAGCATCGAGAAGGAAATTTTTTTGGGGGGAGGGGCGGTTTGGAAAAGATATACATCGTCGAATACAGGCGGCACGGGTGCATCAGCGCGACGTACTGCGTCGAGGTGGACCCTCGCGACTGGCAGCTCGGCGGCGACGTCAAGGCCGACCTCGTGGGGGGTTTGGAGGACGCTTCCACGGGCGTCTGGACGAAGGAAATCGGCGAGGGCGAACTCGGTGACATGCTCAAGGCCGCCAAGGGCTGCCCGGTCAATGTAATCCGCGTCAGGGACAAGGACTCCGGCGAATACCTCGTATGATAAATTTCCCAGCGATTGTCTTCGCAGTGCTCGTTGCCGTCATTTTATCCGGTTGCATTTCGGAAACCCCGGAAAAGCCGTTCTATTCCCTCGATGCCCAAGGCAGGCTATCGTACACTGGACGCGCGCCCGTGCAGGCGAATGTCACGCCCATTTGGTCGGACGTGCCCGGTACCTCGGCGTTTAAAGTCCTGTTTGCGGGAAGGAACTCGACCATTGCAGGTTTGCTGTGGGTTCCGGAAGCCGGCGACGAAAAGAAGCCCGCGTTTGTGTTTTTGCCCGGGGCGGGCGTCGGCAAGGAGGTAGGAAAGGCGTATGCAGGGCTTCTTGCGCCGTACGGGATTTCGGTCTTCTCCCTTGACCAGCGGGGCTTCGGCGAGTCCGGCGGCGTCATTGCCTCTATGGATGACGACTTCTCGGTCTTCCAATCCGGAGGCGAGCCGTCGCAGTACCTGTATTTCCACGACGCGCTCCTGGCTTTCGACTACTTGAGGTCGCGGCCTGATGTGAACCCCTCTTCCATCGTGGTCGCGGGCGAGAGCATGGGCGGAAGGGCGGCGTTGGTTGCCGGCGGAATCGAGCCCGGAGTTCGCGGGGTTTTGGGGATAAGCACCTCCGGGTACGGCAGGCCGCAGATGGAGGACGCCAACGCGTCGCTCTTCATCCGCTCGGTAGACCCCGACAGCTACGTGCTGGCCATTTCCCCGCGGCAGGTGGCCTTCATCCACTCGGCGCAGGACAGGGCCGTTCCAATCGCAGACGCGAGGAGGAGCTTCAATCTCGCCGGTCAGCCGAAGAGGCTCTACGAGGTTAACTGCACCAACCACGGTTATTGCTCCGAAATGGACGCGGCAATCGTGGAAAGCGTGCGCGGCATGCTGGGGTTATCCTGAGCGCCTTTCCTCCTCTTCCCCGTTCTTTCCCTCCCTGCCCAAAGGAATCGTTATCAGGAGCACTACGGCGTACCAGTAGGCGAGAGTGGCTGCGAGGCCGTCGGCACTGTAGAGCTCGGGCTTCCCCTGAATGGCAATCAACGGCGCCGAGTCGGCGCTGAACTGCACTTGCCCGTATGAAACCGTGAATTCGGGGTAAGGCCACCAGAACACCCAGCTTGGCTTAGACTGATATTCCAGGGAGCATTGCTTCCCGGGGTTGCAGTAGGGGTCCGCGGCGGAGTCGCAGTAGCTCTGCATGCACTGATTCCTGCCTGAAACCGACGTCCCGATGTACGGTGTGTTCGCCAGTAGGACCAAAGCGAGGAACAGTGCGGCCCTGAGTTTCGAAGGAAGGATGTAGTCCAGCGAGTCCATGGTTTTCCCTATTGCGTGTGCCTGTTGATTTCTATCGACATCGCCTGGCCCTTGGACATCTTAGCGGATTCGCTCCAGACGATTAGTGCCGCCGAGGCGCAAATCACCGCCATCCCGGTATTGAAGAGGACGTTCTCGTGGGCGATGAAAAACCTCGACCATTTCCAGGCCTCGACGAGGTAGACCACCGCGAGGGCGCCAGCGCCCAATGCAAGTGCCTGTGCCGAGCGCACGTCGAACTCAACGGCGTATCTTTCCTGGTGGGCGTCCCACGCGGTCTTGGAGGCGCGCGCGAGGGCGTAGAAGAGGCCCGCAGCGGCGGTTCCGGACGCGATTCCGGCAATCCATCTTTCGGGCAGGAAGGTCACGCAGTTCGGCTGCGAATTCGCGCAGTATGCGAGCTTGCCTGCCATAATGTCCGCGGCTTCGGTTATCGTCTGCACGGCCGGGACCGAGAAGTGGAGCGCGAGGGCGACTGCGGCGAAAGCGAGTGCCGCGGCGCGTGCCTTCCGTCTTGCATGCTTCCAGTCCAACGCCGGCATTTTCGGCATCTCGGCATTCACGACGATTTGACGTCGGTGTGGTATAAAAAAGCGCACTCCCCGGCCGGAAATCATTTCGCGGGCGTGCCTGCAGCCGCCGGGCCTTTGGGCTTGCGTTTTTTCTTGAAATAATAGGCCGTACCGACCAATGCCGCGAAGCCGATTACCGAGGCCGCCGCGGGAACGTAGTCCCACGCATTAAACGGGCGCTGTTCCCCGGCGAGCTTCTTGCGCACCTGCTCTATTGCGGAGAGCGTCGGGGTCTGGGTCGGCGTGGCGTTTCTTATCAGTTCGGGCTTCACGGGGGCTTGGGCTTCCACCGTCGGCTTCACAGCGGAGATGTATTTAGTGACGGCTGTCGAATAGCCTGCGTCGTTGGAAGCGTATACAGTCAGCGTATGGCTACCTTCGCCGCCGAAAGAGATTTCGGGCGTGTTACGGCCCGCCGACAGTTCCCCCCATCGGATGGCACCGCCGTCCTCGTAGGAGAAGTTTGCGCGCTCGATTGCGCCGCCGACGTTAACTTCGAAAATGTTGATTTCGACTTTCGTCTTCTTCTTCAACGCGACGGGATTCTCGTACGGGCGGATGATTACTGCCGGCGGGAATTTGGCGGCGGCGGGGACGACGAACGCGACGATTGCAGTGTCCGCGGAGGCGTCCTTGAGGCTGATGATGACTCCGGTTGCCGAAGTGAAATTCGCCTTGGGCTCTCTTTCGACGTAGCACGCGTCCGGATATGCCGCGCAGACGTCGGTGTTGTCGTGGGCCAGCGTGATCCGGGCGGAGCTGGAATTGGAGCTGACGAGCTCGATCCTGAAGCCTTCGACGGTAATCGGCGAGCGCCTGTGCAATGGATAGTCGAGCGTCCTGCTGCCCCACGCGTTGAACCCCGTGCTCGCGTTCGTGGCGAAGGTTTCCTCCGTGGAATTCGTGCAGTTGCTCTCGTTGGCGTAGCTGCAGCTGATGACGCGATAGAAGTATTTCGTCTCCGGCATCAGCCCGCGGACGGTCACCTCGTGCTCCGAAACTAGGCCGGGGCTGGCCGCGATTTTCTCGGCTCCTACGTCCTGGCGGTATGCGACCTGTGAATCGGCTGGGAGGTTGGTGTCCCACGCCATAGTGGCCGTGGTGGCAGTCGTTGAAACGATGCGGACGTAATACAGCGTCGGCTTGTGCGCGTAGATGCACGGGTTGTCGGTCCACGTTATTTCCGCAACCGGCATTCCCGTCGGCCTGACGTAGACGTCGTTGAGCAGGATGCACTGCCGGAAATATTGCCTGCCCGCGCCCTCGAACAGCTGGCCGAATTCCGCGTCCCCGTTGACGTCGATTATGGTGGCGTTGATGGAGCTGTTTGAGGCGTCTATGTAGGTGACGCGGATCTGCTGGCCGTACGGGTTGAAGATCACGTCGTCCGTGGTCAGCGAGAACCTCGAGAAGCCCTCGTGCCGGACGCCTGAGGCCAGGGCTATCAGGAATATTACGACGACAGCGGTTAGCCGGGGTCTGGCGTTCACTTCTGCTCGCCGCCTTGGGCCTGGGTCCGCTTGACTCTCCACGTCTCGACGATGCTGTTCCACTGCTGGCCGACGTGCTGGAACGCCTCGCCGAACCTCAGGCTGAGCTTGAGGACCATGGCGTGGCGCTTGTCCTTCTCCGTCTGCCCGGTCGGGTTGACGCGCTCTCGTGCAAGCATTCCGACGGATATCAGCCTCGGGATGACGAGGTTGCGGAGTGTGGAGTTGGCTATGCCGTTCTCCTGCTGCCATCTGGCGAGAGAGTCGCCGTCTATCTGTTCGGCGGTGCTCAACTGCTGCACGAGCTTCAGTGCTACTTCGTACTGCTTGCCCTTGAACTGCGGGGGGAACACCAGTTTGAGCAGGTCCTCGGCCTCCCAGCGGGCGGTGACCGCCATGGGGAGCTTGCTGTAGCTGTACCAGATGCTCTCCTTGCTGGGAATTCCCCGTGACGCGGGCTCGAGCCCCTTCTTTTCCACGGACGGCTGTTCCGCCTGCCCTCCTTCGGCCATGGGTTACGATGGTACGTTGGGGTATAAAAAACGTCGTCAGACAGTCGTATGTGCGCA
The DNA here is from genome assembly GCA_043806595.1 of Microcaldota archaeon. GTDB lineage: Archaea > Micrarchaeota > Micrarchaeia > Norongarragalinales > SBBD01 > JAZDGU01. The sequence goes on along the minus strand of JAZDGU010000034.1, from coordinate 16,579 downwards.
TGGCTTGCCCCAAAGGGGTGTCCCCTTCATGGAATCCGGGGAGCCTCGGGGGGTTCACCAGCCAGGTTTGCCTCCTATTAGGGTCAGGTCTCTTCCGCTTGGTTGCAGCGGAGGAGGGTGTGCAGGGCGATCGCGAATGCCAGGGCGATAATAATCCACATTAGCGCCGCGAAAAGCGGCAGAACGTGAATCCCAGCGACCACCCCCGACCACCCCTTGCCTTATCTCACCACATACTCGGATATAATTGTTTGTCGTCGTTTAAACGACAACTTAATATACCGCAATTGCCGTAATGATGTTATGGCCGAACGATTCGAGGACGAGATGGTCGAGTTCGGGCTGACGCGCAACGAGGCCCGCATTTACCTTGCGCTATGCAAGGCCGGGCCGTCGACTGCATCGCAGGTGTCCGCGTCAAGCGGCATCTACCGGCCGTCCACCTACGACTCGCTCAGCCAGCTTCAGGACAAGGGTCTGGTCACATTCGTGGTGATAGAGGGGAGGAAATTCTTCAAGGCGGCGGACCCGGAAAGGCTTGGCGAAGTGCTCCAGAGGAAGAGGCGGCTCCTCGACCGTATCCTGCCGTTGCTCCACCGGGGTATGGGCTCACAAGAATCGCCTGCGGCCGTCGAGATTTACCAGGGCCCGAATGCGACAACCATGATTTTCCGGGATATCCTCGATGTGCTCAAGAGGACGCGAGTCGAGCATTTGGGCATGGGCGTCGACGAGGAGCTTTTCCTGCAGGAGGAACCCTTTTTCTCGGGGTGGTTCGTCAGCCAGTTGGAGAAGTACCGAATCCGGGAGAAGATGATCACCTTCGAGGGGGCGGTGCATTTCGCCGGGGGCGGGACCACTGAATACCGTTTCATCCCGAAGGAACTATTCAACCCGACGGCTACTCTTATTGACGATGACATGGTTTCGATTATATTCTGGACTAAGCCGCAGATAGTCATCAAGATAGTAAGCAAAGAGCTCGCGGACTCGTACCGCAAGCAGTTCCACATGCTCTGGCGCCTCGGTAAACCCGGCAAATGGAAAAAGTCGAAAGACGTTCGTCATGCTTTGAGGAAGGGCTAGCGGAACTGCAGCCTCGGCCTGCCCTTGACTGAATACCAAAGGTCGTCCAGGTGCAGTTTCCGCGATATCTCCCTGAGAGGATATCTTGCAAATTTCTTAATCCTGTCCGAAGTCCTGGGATACCAGACCATGTGGTGGCTGTCGTACGAGAAGCCCCCGAATCCAGCCTTCCAGAGGTCGAGGCCCAGCGTTTCGGAACCCCCCATGTCGAATATCGCAAACTCGTTTTCCCTGCTAAGCCTGCTCATCCGGACCATGGAGTTTATTGCCAGCGCGAGCCCGGTCTGCTTGACGATTACGTCGTTTCGCGCAAATCCCGCGTCGACGGAATAGACGGGAAATTTCTCCGGAATTATCTTGTCGTTTGCGCGGGCGAATTCATCCAGATTTTTCAAAGCAAGACGGATTTTCTCTACGTCTTCCGCACTCACCCCCATTTTCGACAAGCCCTCAACGTCCTTCGGGTCGAATTCGCCGATTTTCTCGTAGGAGGAGAATCCTATCGGGATTTTCTTCCTGTTTCCCCTCTTGCCCTTGGAGATCGCATACAGGATGAAGCTTGTCGAGTCCCCGAATCTGCGTGGTTTGATGGAAATGATGTCCCTGTGCGCGTCTATCACGTTTTGCGGGTTTTCGCCCTTTCGCATCTCAAACCGGTTTGCAGCGGATTGGAGGATTGCCGCAGCGTCATTTCTGTGACGTTGGAAGTCCGGGTTGTAGTTTTCGACGGTCAAGGTCAAACCCGACTGCCGAAGCTTGAGCGTCAACTGGTGCATGCGCTTGAGCAAACTTGCGGGCCTCTGGCCGGTCCAATTCATTATCGTCGGGAAAAACGCAACCCTTGGCTTATATGTGCTGTCGTCTTGGGGGGCGCCCCTGCTCCATTGGTGCCGTCCGAATGTAATTCCCAGGACTTTCCTGCCTGTCTTGTAATGCCTGAAGCCCAGTTTTTCAAGATGCGGGATGAGCATGGGATGCGGGTTTTTCACTATGACCGGCTTTCCCGACTTCTCGGCCAGCACCTCGCTCACTTTTCTTATCTCGGGGCCGATTTTTTCGGGTTCGCCGTGCGGGTTGAGGATAACGAACGGCGGCTCGCCTATCCTCTTCGTAGTTACAAGGAAAAAACCGTTTTGCGGGAGATCCGTTTTGGAAGGGGGGCCCTTTGTTGGCCAAAACACCCACGGGGTGTTGAGCCTGCTCCCCTGGATTTTCGATTTCCTCGAACGCGCGTACGTCGGCAATCTTAGAGTCGTACCCATGACTAACGGTGACTGGATTGCCCGGGAGAGCATATTAATGATGGGCGCCGAAAGCGGCTGGAGACCGGGAAGCATTCGCGCAGCCTTTCGAAGCATGCGGTCGGCGAATGTCCTTCCCCCGAACTCGTCACCGGCGACCCTCTCTCGGGGCACCTGTCCCGGCCAAAAAGGGCTGTAAGCCCGCCTCACGCTCCGCCTTTCACTCCTCCTTCCGTTTGCCATCTCATCAAATGCCGGTTTACGGCGTTCGCTCAAATACAGGATTCCGCGGATCGGATGTGGTCAACATGAGTCGTTTGCCGGTCTTCATTCCCTTGCCTTTCCCCAGATCATCGCCAGACCGAGGACGACGAGCGCAGCGGGGAAGAACGGAAAGCTGGCGCTGACATAGCCGTATATGCGCGCCAGCTCGTAAAGGCCCCATGCCACGAGGAAAAGACCTATCCAGCTGAACTTCATACGCGCCCACCCCTTTGTTTCAGCTTCCTCTGCCTCCACCAAAGCCAAGCAAGAACGAGGAAGAACACCGCGAGCACGGGCGTGCTCCACGAGCCTAACTCGCCGCGCACGGCAGTGCGAACGACGAGCCAGACCGCGATGAACACCGCCGCGAGGATGGCGAGATTCAGGTAAGACCGCTGTTTTTCCATCCGGATTCCCGAGATAATATCCTCACGCCTTCTTAAAAATCCCCCTGATTTCCCTCCTTTCATACGGCTTGCCCCTGAACCAGACATGCCACTTTTCCGTCCCGAGCTCCTCCGTCACGAAACCGGCGGCCCCGAACAGGTCCCTCGCCTCCCCGGCCGAAAAATAATGCACCCAGACGTTTGTTCCCCTCCTGAACGTGGCCTTCTCCACCTCCTTTCCCTTCCCGTACCTCAAATCGCCTTCAGCGAACCCCCGGAAGTAACATCTTCCCCCCTTTCTGAGCACGCGAAAGGCCTCCGCGACCGCGGCCCTCCTTTCCGTTTCGCTCAAATGCCCTATCACGTGGAAAAGGAATACCGCGTCGAAGAAGTCGTTCCTGAAGTCCATCGAGCAGGCGTCGCCTACAGCAATCGTTGCCGCGGCCTTATGGAATTCAGCCAGCTCCTTTGCCAGCTTCACCGCAGACGGCGAGACGTCAATGGCGTAAACCTCGAATCCCTTGTCGATGAGTGCGCTGAGATGCTTGCCGTTCCCGCAGCCGACCTCCAGTACCCTGCTTTTCTTTGGAAGCTTGAGCTCGAAGTTAGTCGTGCCCCTCCACCTGCCCCTGCCGGTGCGGTACTCCTTCTCCCACGCGTAAACATGCGGCTTGGACAACGCTCCCGCGACGCCCTTGAGTCTCATGATGCGATTCCCCTGAACGTGCTACGTCCGGTTATTGGCGTGCAAGCGCCTTTAAGGGGTACGGTCATACGTTTGCGGATGAGACTTATCGCAGTACGCCGCCTTTCCACCTATGAAGCACGCCTCTTCCGTTTTTTTCGGGCTTAAGAGAAAGGGCGTCCTTTGGGATCGTTTCCTTTCTACCGGTTTTTAATTCAAGTTGGACTGCAATCCGCGCCGGTTCAACGAGGTCACCCTTCTCCGCGTCGTAATAGGCGATAATCCGCTTGCCGTTGGCTCCCGCGGACGTGAGAAACTTGCGCCAGGCAAGGGCAATCTCCTGTTCCTCACCAAGAGGGGACGTGAATTTCCCCGGACTCGGATTCGGTGAACGGGGCTAGAACGAAATCCGCTGCTTTCATCTCTTCATCCGAAGGCTGCGCTTTTAGGATTCCTTTCGAAATAAATTCGACGTTTTCGACAGGGCCGACCAGCCGTTCCAGCCTCTCGAGCTCTTCTGCAAGCATCCCGGATACGAGCTTGCCGACTATTCCTTCGTTGCAGGCGATGAGGATACTTTTTGCCGTAGCTCCGGCTCAACATATTGCAACACCCGCGGGTGTATAAAACCCTGCCCCCGGCGAACAAATTTATTCTATCCCGTTTTCCGCCTTTCCTTCGGGGGCATCCTTCGGATTCTTTCGAGTACCGTTTCTGCGAGTGTTTCCGGCTTTACGTCCGTGTATCCGGTTGTGTCAAAGAAAGGAATGACTTTCCTTCTTCCAAGCAGCTCAGCAAACCTCGTCCAAGCCAGTTTCTGAGACCCGCTGGGTTCTCCGGTCACGATCTTTCGCAGGTGCCTTGCATGCCTGAGCTCCTCGTTGCCTGCGGGGGTAAGAATCAAAGCAAAGGAATTGAGGGACTTCCTCGAATATTCTCCGTTTATTGCCCCGCCTGGGAGATGAAAAGCCCGGATGTCGTGCCTTCTTGCCTCGAAAATTCCGTTCATCTTCTCGGCGACTTCCCGGCTGTGGTTCCCGTAATTGCATACCACCAGGATTTTTTTCGCCATTCCCAATCCCGAATCTCTCTCTCTAATCCTGAAGGACCTATTTCAGTAGGGTCCTAAGCTTTTCCCACGACTGCCTTTCATGCAGCGGGATAAAAAAATGTATGGTCTGAGGGGTTCCCGGGAGCCTTGGCCTGCTCCTCCATTTGGACTCAAATCCGAGTTCCCGCAACCGATACGAAAGCCTTGGATTGGACACCGGTAATTCCGCTACGGCGGCCCCCCGCTTTTTCATCCACGCAAGGCTTTCAAGGAAAAGCCGTCCTCCGATGCCCTTTCTTCGAAAGCCAGGATGCACCACGCCGGAATGTGCCAGCCCTCCGAGGGAATCGATTTGTGCAAACACGAGGCCCGCTATTTCATTCCCTACGCGAGCCACGTGGATGGCCCGGTCGCTTCCCGCGAAGAAGTCTTCTGCGGTGAAAGTGATTATAGGGCTGTCCGGGATTCCGCGAAGGAAGCCTTTGATCTTCTCCTGCCTGCCAGGGGACAGATCCTGCCAGCGTTCAATCCTCAGTTTTTTGGGCTTTTCCATCCGAACCATCGAAACCGCTTGTTCTTACTTGGATGAACTCTGAGTCTTCGTACTGAGCCGAAGGGACTCCAATATCCGTTTTGCCAGGAAATCACTCGACAATACGGGGTCGTTTGCGTGTTCTCCCGTATAATCTTCGCGAAAGAAAGACAGAATAGGCTTGCCTTGGGCGGCTTTAAATAGCTCGGGCCACCTGCGGGGGGCTTGTTTCAACAAATCCTGCGGGTACGAGCATACGATTACATCGGCCTCTTGTGCCCGTTTCCGGCTCAAAAGCGCATCGAGTTTCATTGTTCTCACCTGGATTGCATGCGAGGGGAAATTTTCTCGAAATACTTCTCTTAGAGTTTTTGCCACGGCGGCGCTGGTGATGTTGTCTTCGCACGCGACGATTACGTGCCGCGTGTTTCTTTCCCGCGGCCTGGAAAACAACCGTTCAATTATTTTTCTCATTCAACTCACTTGTGTTCTTACCGGGATGAACTACCCTTTAAAGCTTCCAAAACTTTCTTTCCCAACCGCCCTGTTGGAACGAATTTATTTCTGTCCTCATCGAAATACGGAACCACTTTCTTCCGGTTTATCTTGACGCGTTCGGCCAGCCAACCCCATCTTTCCTTGTATTCCTCGGGCGGAAGAAATCCTTGAAAATTCATACCATGCCCGGTCTCAACTAATTGCCCTAACGGTCCGGGCGCCAAAATTAATGAAGCTCTCCTGATATCTTCATCCGAAACCAATTCCGTCGGGGTAAGATACGGTTTCAGTACGTGGCGAAAAACCATAGTTATTGGTTTCCGCCTTTTTGCGAAATATAATCCGAGATTGTCGGCAATTCTTTTACTATTTGTACCATGCGCGCAAACAATAAGCACTTCTTTTCGTGGAGTTTCTTTTCTCTGCTCCCTTTGAAAAATTTTCCCAAATATTCCCATAACAATAAAACACTCCCTATTTTCTTCGAACAGAATATACCGCTAGAGTGTAGCGCCATCGGTTTTTTGCCATTTTTCATTTCTTTGGGCCTGAAGAGGGCGCTTAGGCAACCCCTCATGGCCCCACTTTCTCCCACCATACCGCCACGGTGCAACCGACGGGTTTTCCCGCCCGGGTGCATTGTTTTTTGGTTATCGCGTTATAATACAACGACAACCTGATTTCAAACTCATATTCCATCATGCTATTTGGGATGTTGAAAAAAATAGTAATAGAAACCTACAGCAAAGACAATTATTACGATAATCAAAATCGTATAATCCGGCCCAGCCATGAAAGGAAGCGATTGACTTGGGACAAATGCGCTAACAGCATTTCTTGAACGAATAACGCCATTATAGTCTCCTACAGACATTTGCTTCTTCATATCTTGAATTTGTTTATCTAATCGGGTTAAGAATATTGTGCAATTTTGACTTGATAGTTCGGATGAGCATGAACTTGAATGGTTTTGGCAACAATCCTTCCATTGGGTGAAAAGGTTCTCTGAAAATGAGATTGCAGCTTTGGCTTCTTCAAGCGTATACCCTTTTTGTTGAATATTTTTTTGTTCCTGATCGCTAAGATAACCGAGAATACCAATGACCAATAAGCCAATAGCAGCCAATACGCCAAGAAGTTCAATCCAATGCCAATATTTTTTCAATAACTTGTTCATACCGATACGAACCTCATGTTTTGGGGAAAATTCTCTTCAAACGCCGCAGTTGCCTTTGAAACGCGGCAAACTGTTCGCCTCCAAGTCCTTCCGGTTCTACTGCAGGCCTTCGAATCAATTGGGCAATGAGCCCGTTCATTGACCGTTGGAAAGCGGGATCTTCGACTTCAGTCTGTTTGTGCCAAATCAATCGTCCAGTAGGTTCAGGGATATCCGCGAAGTGGGTGAGGAGCGGCTTTCCGCGGGGCCGGTCGTGCATGGCAATGACGGAGAAAGGCATCTGGCCGCCGGGAACTGCCATCCTGAGCTCAAACACTGATGTTCGATGGGTTAAACGCAGGATTCCGGTATGGCTAGACGGATTTTCCGAGTCGCCGGTCAAGATTTCAAATTTTGACGAGAATGTACGGCCTTCCCCTTCGCCCTCTGACTCGAAGTTTAATTGTTTCGGAAACTTCATCAACCGGATTTTTTCAATAGCTTCGTTGTTCATACCGATACGAACCTCATTTTTGCGGCTTGATTTTTACCTCAATGCGTTCCGGCAGGTTCCGTCGCGCTGCCAACAACTTGAAGTCGAACCTATCGGGCGAATGGCCGATTTTTTCCAATAAGTGCATGAGCACCGCAATCCGCCATTCGGAATTGGGGATGTCCCGCGGGAGTCTCGCCATAAGCTCCAACCTGCGCTCGAACGAGATCAAATCCATTTTTTTGTTCAACGCCTGCTCGGCATACATGTGCCCTTCGCCTATGTGGAGAATAAACCCGTCTTTGATGGGTTGCGGGAACAGCTCGTGGTCCTTCAGTTTCTCCAGTATTTCGACAACCTCCCGTTCACGACCAATCTTGTTCATACCGATACGAACCTCATTATTGTTTCAATTCCAATGCGTGCTCTAAAATTGCCTTGATTCTCACCGCATCCTTCGCCTTCCCGGAAATTGAAAATTGGACCGTAGGATTGTCTCCAAACCTGGAACTCTTTACGATTTTCAACGAATGCGTTGGCCATTGCTTCGAAATGCCACTTTGAATTCGTTCAAACAATTCACGTGCAGTTACGTCTTGGCCGATATATTGGAATTCCGCCAAGTCCGTACGCGGCTTGAGCACAATCGTAATCTCGACCTTACCCTCGGGATTCGATACGGAATGGATGGAAAGTCCTTGGCTCTTCAATCTTTCCCCGAGCATCCTCAACGGGCGTTCATAACCCATGCAACCACCATTTGTTCATACCGATGCGGACCTCATTTTTCGCGGATTTCCATGAACTCGTGACCGTCCGGCTTGGCTCGCTTAAGCACCCTGAATCTGAAAAGCGTCCCCAAGGCAGCATTCGGAGGAAAAGGATAATTCCGCGCAATCAGCTGGGTGACCAGCTCTGCCACCTTATAGGGGACAGGCAATTTTGGATCGGAAATAATCTTAGTGCTAAACTTGAGCCTTTGCCCGATTTCAGCGAGGCGCAAGGCATTTTTTTCATGTATTGGGACAAGGATGCGGCCCGGGGCATCGACTGCATGCTCGATTTTGCTCTCCGAGAGAATCATGCTCACCCTGGTCCATGGACGCAATTCAATCATTTTTGCTCATGCCCGCAAGAAATTACCTCGTGTAAAGCATCTTCTGTTGTATCCTAACAATCTCGCCTTCGATTTCGGTCAGGCGCTTGTCGAAGCCGTCGAGGCGCTCGGCGAGGGCGCCCATGCCGTCATCAACAGTGCCCTGCACGCAGTCCGGGCAGAGCGCGACGTCGAACGGCTTCCCGCATTTCCCGCAGTCCATGAAAAGACCACCCTTTCCTCGATTCAGTGATTTGCACCCTTGGTTCTTAATTTGCTCTCCTCGACGTGCACGCCGACGAGCCTGCCCTTCTCGACCCTGGAATATACCGCAAGATGAAGCTTTTTCAGGTCGCTTCCGAGGCCGTGGCGAAGCATGCGCACGAGAAGGTATTCGTGCCGGTCCATCCTCGACATGACCTCGCCGGGCTCCTCCCGCCCGGGAGGCAGCTTAACGCTCACGAGTATCATCCTTGCAACGGATTGTTCGGGGATTGTCAGGCGCCGGCCTGCGGCCTCGAAATCAATTTTCCTCGTCCGCAGGTAGGAACCGAATTTGTCTGCCCAAGGGCGGACGTTCTCCATGGAAATACCCTATTTGCGACGCACTTCGGCCATCATCTTTCCCTTTCCCTCATTTCAATCCTGCCGCCGCGCAACCTTCCGAGCACGCCCTCTACTTTCAGCCGGACCGGAAATTCCTGCCCGTAATAGTTCCTGAACTTGCCGGGAAACCTCTCCTCGAAATATTCGCGCACATGAGCGGTTAATGCAAGCCGTTCGTCCGCGTGCCGGCCGAGCGTGAAAGGTCTCCCTCCCTGCATCGAACGTATCATCTCGTGGAGACTGTCGCGGTTTTTCCCCGAGAGCTTGATACGGACGTGCAGTCCGGTCGAGTAGTCGACAATCTCGGGGTGCAGGCCAAGGAGCTCGAGTTCGCGGCTCAGTTGCATGGCCCAATTGCTTTCCATAAAATCATCTTGTCAAAGCGCATTTCAGCTTGAATTGTCGGCCTCGTACTCGATTTTTTCCATGATTTCGCGGACCTCGCAGTCAAGTGAAATGAAGTCGGCGTGTTTTAAACCGCTGCCCGCGGCGAAATCGAATTCGAGCGAGCGGACTAGAGCCCCGGAGACCCTAAGGTTGCGGAGGTCTTTCATGGGGATCGAGGCATGCATCCAAGGTGTCTGCCCCGCGAAGCCCTTGAAGAGGATGACATAGAGACGGTCGTGGGTCAGGGCAAGCACGCCGAGATTGTTTTTTTCGCCGCCGTCGAAGACGAAGTTGCCGGTGCTGGAGAGGATGACTTCCGCGTCATTCGGCAGCAGGCGGCGCCAGTCCATGGAAATTCACTTCCTCTTCGAGGAGGGTTTCTTCTGCGGTCGGTGTGAGGCGTGCAGCATGCGGATGTGGTCGCCGAGGTCGCGCATCCCGGGGTAATGCGCCGTGGTTTTTTCGGGCAGGGCGGGGGCCCTGGAGGGCGAAGATGCCATTATCCTGCTCACGGCCTCGCCCATAGTGACGCCCTTCTCGGCGCAGCGCGCCTTGAATCTCCTGAAGGCATTCTCGTCGACGTTCCTCAGGGTAACATCCATGCGAACCACCTACGCATACAAGATTGCTTACGCATATTGCGCAAACAAGCTATATTTGCACTGCAAGGCGGAATAAAAGCGTTTGCACTGCCTCGAGGCGGGAGTAAAAAGTGTTTTAAACGGCGGCGGCGATATCATTTCGCTAATGGTCCAGGTTTCAGCTGAAAGGCATATTGGTGTAGTCATGGAAAAGAATGACATCGCGGTTCCCGGGGAGTTCCTCGGGTACGAGGAGGAGGTCGTCGGCGACGCCAACACGTTCGTCGACGGCGGCAAGGTGTATTCCGACGCCTCGGGTGCCAAGAAGGTGACCGCGGGCAAGGCCGAAATCAGGCCGAGGAAGACCGTCCGCCGCGTCAGGCCTGGCGACATCGTCTACGGGAAGGTGCAGGACATCTACGACAGCGTCTCCTTGATCGAAATCGAGGCCGAGCCTGCCAAGGAGCGCATCGCCGTCGGCGCATCCTACGCGTTCCTGAGGATATCCGAACTCGACAACCGTTACGTCAACAGCTTTCGGGAATATATCCGCATCGGTGACGTGATGCGCCTCAAGGTCATAGATGTGACGTCGATGGGCACCTACCTTTCGATATCCGAGCCCGGACTCGGCGTGCTTGCCGCGTTCTGCTCGTACTGCAGAGCCCCACTGGATCTCAAGGGCAGGCTGCTGGTCTGCCCCGCCTGCGGGAACAGGGAAGTCCGCAAGATAGCGTGAGCGGCTTCACCGCGCCGCGGCCCGCTCCAGTCTGTCCCTCAATGCAAGGCCGATTCCTTCACTATCAGGCAGTTCGGCGTATATCGGGGACAGGCCAAGCGCGTCGCTATGGCGGAAAAACGAATAGAGCGCGCGCGCGTAGTGCCTCGCATCACGCACGCGAAGGGAAAGCGCTGCATTGCGGTTTCTTGAGAAGCCGATGAACGCCCAGCGCCCCCTCTTCCGGGGCAACTGCGACGCGCTGCGTGTCAGAACCACCCTGGCGTCAGGCGAGTAATGCCTGTGCTTGAGCCCCGGGCTGGCCGCCTTGGCGGTTAGTTTGCCCAATTCCACTCGTCCGATTTGGCGTTCTATCCGTTCTCGGGAGACCGCCCCCGGGCGCAGGATTGCCGGCGGGTTGCGCGTGCAGTCGACTATGGTTGACTCTATGCCGTGCAGGGCCGCAGGTCCCTTCAAAATCAGCGGAATCCTTCCGCCGAGGTCGTTCATGACATGGCGCCAAGTGGTGGGGCTAGGCCGGCCGGAAAGGTTTGCAGACGGCGCGGCAACTGGAACGCCGCAGGCGCGGAGGAACCTGCGGGTCTGCGTGAGGGAGGGCATGCGGACGCATACCGTGGAAAGCCCGGCGGTGACCTCGGGGGGGATTTTCCGCGATTTTGTGAGGACGAGGGTGAGCGGTCCGGGGAAGAAGGCGTTCATGAGTCGCCGCACCTTGGGCGTGATGTTGGTGGCAATGTCTGCAACCTGCCTTCTGTCGTGGATGTGGACTATTACCGGGTTGTCCGCGGGCCTGCGCTTGGCCCGGAAGATTTTGCGCACGGCGGAGGCGTCGAAGGCGTTCGCGCCGAGGCCGTAGACGGTCTCCGTGGGGAAGGCCACGAGATTGCCGGCGAGGATGGCCTTGGCTGCAAGCGGGATTGAAGTGGTTGCCGAGGTCTTCATGCAGACGGGTTAAGCCGCCGGGCTTTTATATTGCTTTTTCCTCAAGTCCTGCATGAGAACTGCCGTGATCATCGGAAGGTTCCAGCCGTTGCACAAGGGGCATCTTGCCGCGATCGTTAGACTGGCAAGGACGCATGGACGTTTGTTGATTCTCATCGGTTCGGCGCAGTACTCGCGGACTGCTGAAAACCCACTTTCCGGCATTGAACGGAAATCGATGGTTCGGTATGTGCTTCGGAAACGCGGAATTTCAGGCAGGGCGCGGATAGTATTACTGGAAGACGTGCACGACAATGCCAGATGGACGGAAAAGGCCCGCAGGATAATCGGCAAACCGGAAAACATCGAGGTTTTCTCCAACAATCCTCTTGTCCGGCGGCTGCTTTGCAAACACTATCGCGTTGGCAGGCTGGTTTCCGGGATTAGAGTGGATTCGACCAGGATTCGGGCAATTATCAGCATGGGCGGGGCATGGAAGGCGCTCGTGCCTAGGGAAGTTGCTGCTTTCCTTGAAGGTAAACGGCTTGTGGAAGTCATCGCCGGGACTTGAACCACGCCGCGAACTTCGCGAACGCCTTCGATCTGTGTGATATGCGCATCTTTTCCGCCGCAGTCATCTCGCAAAGCAGTTTGCCGGAATTGCAGGGACGGAAGATGCGCTCGTAGGGGAACCTCATGCCGCGCCTGCCGGTGCGCTTGGGTCGGGCGGCGAGGCGGCCTCGCAGTACGCCGATAAAGACCTTTGGCACGCTTTTCTTGGAATCGCAGTACGCGACCATCGTGACGAAGCGGGCGCCGCGCGCCTTGCCCCGGATTCTCGCCAGCAACCCCTTGAAACCGAGGCGCCTGAACTCCCGTGCGGTCCCAAGCCCGGGATACCCGGGAGTGGCGTTGAAGTAGACCGCGGTGTCCTCGGCGAGCGCGGGGCAGCCGAGCGCCTTGAAGGCCGCGGCGGCCTTCGCCTGCGCGACTTTCCGCTGGTCGTTGACGGATGGTTCGTGGAGTTCGATGCGCGCGGTGCGCACGCGTATTCCGTACCGTGATAGTATCAGCCTGGCCTCGGCTATCTTCTCGGGATTGGAGGAAGCGAAGTAGACTCCGAGGCGGGGCTTGCCATCCATGGCTGTAAGACCTCTCTTTACCGGCTATTTTTGTGTCGGGTATGCAAACGCTCCTGGCATCCTCCGGATTGCGAGCTTGACGAGCTCTATGAATGCCATCGTGGCGAGCCCAACGCCGAGGGGCAACGCCCAGTCGACCGGGGTAAGGTACGTGAGGCTGAAGATTTCGTGGAACTGCGGCGTGTACATTGCGATGAGAGTAAGGAGAAAGGTGATGGATGAGCCTATGACCATAAGCCTGTTCGAGCTGAAGCCAGTTTTAAGGACTGACTCGTCTAGCGACCTGAAGGCGAACGGGACGAACAGAATGGAGCTGATAATCGTCGCGAAGGTCATGGTCCGGGCCTTTTCAAGGGAATCCCACGGGTTGCTTGAAAGGTAGACCATGAACGAGGAAACGCCCATGAATAGTGCGACTGAAAAAATTATGGCGAGGTTCCTCCGCTTGAGTATCTGCTCGCCGGGGTCCCTAGGCTTCCTGTTCATGAGGCTTTCCCGGGCAGGGTCCAGTCCAAGGGAAATGGCCGGCATGATCTCGTCGAACGTGTTTATGAAAAGAATTTGGAGGGCAAGCAGCGGTATGAACTCGAAATCCAGGAACAGCATCCCCAACAGGATGAGCACTATCTCGGTGAAGTTCCGGGAAATCAGGTATGTCGTGAACTTCTCTATGTTTGAGAAGATCGCGCGGCCTTGTTTTACGGCCTCCACTATGGTTGAAAAGTTGTCATCCTGCAATACCAGCGAACTCGACTCCCTGGCAACATCGGTGCCCTTTAGGCCCATGGAAACGCCAATGTCCGCAGTTTTGAGGGCTGGCGCGTCGTTGACGCCGTCGCCGGTCATTGCAACGATGTGCCCGTTAGCCTTGAGGGCTTTGACAATCCTCAGCTTCTGCTCGGGCAAGATGCGGGAATATACCTTGATTCCATCAACGATTTCCGCGAGCTCCCGCTCACTGATTTCATCCAATTCGTCTCCGGTGATTGTGTGGTCTTCGACCATTCGTCTAAGCTTGGGGTCCCTCATTCCTTCGAAGGCGCTTTTTTCGCTGCCGTCGATGATACGTATGTCTTTTGCTATCGCGAGGGCCGTCTCCCGGCTGTCGCCGGTTATCATCACGACCTTGATGCCTGCAGACCTGCAGGTCGCTATTGCGGAGGACACTTCCTCCCTGGGGGGGTCTCGGAGGGCGACGAGGCCAAGGAAAACCATGCCGGATTCGTCGTCCCCGCCCGCTTTGTATTCCTTGAATGCTATTCCGAGGCAGCGGTAGGCCGCCTCAGAAAAGCCGCTTGCCGCGCCGTCAACCGCCTTCCTGTCGCCCGAGGACAACTTCCGGATTTCCCCATCCCACAGGATTCTAGTGCATTTGCCTAAAACGTTTTCCGGGGCCCCCTTCATGTACGCGAACATTCCGCTCTCGGTCTCGTGAAAAGTCGTCATCAGCTTGCGCTCCGAAGCGAATGGCAGCTCCTTTGACCGCTCGTACTCGGAATCCAGTGCGGACTTCTCGAGTCCCATCTTGGCCGCGGCTACGACCAGCGCTCCTTCAGTGGGGTCGCCGATTACCTTCCATGCGCCGCCGGCTTGCTCAAGAACCGAATTGTTGCAGAGCGCTCCCGCCCTGAGAGTAAGCTCCACGGCTTCCTTGTCCCGTCCGGACAGCTTCTTCCCCTGCACGCTGATTTCCCCGGCGGGAAGGAAACCAGAGCCGGATACGTCGGCGATTCTCCCGCCGAAGTAGATCTTTTCGACGGTCATCTCGTTTTTAGTGAGGGTGCCGGTCTTGTCCGTGGCGATTACGGTCACGCTGCCCAAAGTCTCCACCGCAAGCATCTTGCGAACTATGGCCTTTTTTTCCGCCATCCGCTTCATTCCGAAAGCTAGTGTGAGCGTGAGGGTCAGGGGGAGGCCTTCGGGAACTGCAGCGACGGCCAAAGCGAGGGAAATGATGAGGATTTCCGCGATCGGGGCGCCCTTGTATAGGCCGACGACGAAAGTCAGCGCGCATGCGCCGATGGCGATGCCCGCAAGCGTTCGTGAAAGTTGGGTGATTTTTCTCTGCAAAGGCGTCTCCTCGACCTCGGCCTGGATCAAGCTCGCAATCGCGCCGAGCTTTGTCCTCATGCCCGTGGACTCGACTTTCGCCTTGCAGCGGCCTTCCGTCACCTGCGTTCCCGAAAAAAGCATGTCCCCGGATTTTTTCTCCACAGGAACGCTTTCGCCGGTCAACGCGCTTTCGTCGACGCGGACGTACGTTTTTTCCGCCATCCTGCAATCTGCCGGAACCTTGTCCCCGCTTTCGACGACGACGACGTCGCCGGGCACCAGTTCGCGGGTCGGAACCTCGGTGAGGCGGCCATTCCTGTAAACCCTGCTCATCGGCTCCACGATTTTCTTTAGTTCGGCCAAGGCCTTCTCGGAGCGGTATTCCTGGATGAATCCAAGAACTACGACGAACATGATGATTGCGGAGATAACGAGGAAATTCAGGATTTCTGATATCAGTAGGGATATGAGAGCCGCAGCAATGAGGATGTACGTCACAAAACTCTTGAACTGGCGTAGGAAAATATCCAACGGCGTGACTTTCTTGCCTTCTTCCAGTTGGTTGAAGCCGTATTCTTTAAGCCTGGAGGCCGCCTCGTTGCCGGACAAGCCATTAATGGAAGGGTCGCCTGGTTTCAACATGCCGCATTCTCTTATAGGGTCTAGGCGGAGTGTCATAGGCTGCAGGAGTATTTAATTCCATTGGTGCTTTAATCGAAACAAGGGGCCATCCGCATTCATCCTTGAACTGGGCGATGAACATCGAGAGCGCGCTGGGAGGCTTCTTCTCCGGCAGCCGGTTCTCGCCTTATTTCTCCAGAGCTCCGCTTCCGGGCCTGTCCACTGCGGGAATCTTTTCTTTCGGCATGTGCTGTGTTGCATAAGTCCCGAGGCTTACGCCGGCTCAGGCTGACTCCCCGTACCTTTTCAGCCTCTGGTACGCCCAAACCTTTAATCTCGCCTCTTGCAGCATTCCCAAAACGCTTTTCGCCGCCAATTCTTCACCCAGCATTCGTTTGAAAGCACTGAAAATTCCCTCCGTGGCCGGCCAACGCCGGCCATACTTACGCTTCCTCGCCCAATCCTTGTAACCCAGCTTGTTGCGCTTTTTCACTTCCCGATTCCTCAATCCGTTTTTCGAGTCCTCCCGGGCGTTTACTTGCGGCTTGATGGCCGGACGCCACTTCATTTTTTCAAGCAAGTCCCAGAGGTCAAAATCATCCATCGCGCCATCCCCACCAAAACCCTTAATGTCAACTCCGGATTCCACCAAGTCTTCCAACTGTCGTATGCTGCTGTCCGGCTCCGAACCCTGGATGATGTTTACCTCACAAGACACCGGCTCTTTCGTTACCGGGTCGCCCAAGATAATCACTTGCACCCAGCGCCGGTTTTTCTTGCCGTATTTTTCCCGGAGGTATTCGCCGCCGGCCTTCGCCTGAAGGCCGGTCCCGTCACTGAATAGAAAGAGTTTGCCGCCTTGAGGCGGCAAGAGCTTCAGGTCGAGTTGATTGATCCTGCGGTTGACCGTGCTGAAGTCATCTACGGCCGGCACTTGTCCGATGTCGAAAAGTTTGCGGGTAAGGCCTTCAATCATCCGATAGGGCAGTTGGTGCGCGTGCCATACTGATTGCAGTTGGATGAGCGAGTTCGGGTACTCGAA
>JAZDGU010000033.1:0-33794 GCA_043806595.1 Microcaldota archaeon | reverse complement strand
ATTGGAGGGAACCGAGGGCGAGTATCGCGTGCGGCTTTCCAGCTTCAGGGTCACCTACCGCGTGTATTGGGAGAAGAAGATTATCGGCATAGCGAAAATCGAACGCCGCACCGATTCAACCTACGGCTAAACCTCCCCCCTCCCTTCTTGTTTGTCTTTTATCCTAAAACCTCGGGCTCCCAACCCCCGGGAAACCGTTTTTTATCCGCTTCGTCAACCCTTTCTACCGGGTGGTCTTGAATGGAACGGGGCAGGATGATTTTCGGCGCCATACTGGTTTTCATCGGCATAGTCTTCCTGCTGATGAACTTCGGCATCATCCCGGACGACTTCGGCAAGTTCTGGCCGGTAATCCTGATAATCATCGGCGCGGGCATGCTGCTAAACGACGAGAAGAAGAAGAAATAGTGGCGCAAGCCCCGCGAGCAGCTTTCCGCCGGGTTGCATCCCGCCTACTTTTCGAAGCGCCGCAATGCCTCTAAAGAGTCCTTCTCGCTCTTCGTGTTCGCTATGACGCCCGTGCCGAGCTCGACGCCGGCCCAGGAGCCCGAGCGCGGGTATATCTCGACGTGGAAGTGCACGTCCTTCCCCTTGGGCGCGTTGTGGTAGATGATGTTGTAGTCCTTCGCCACGAAGAACAGCCTCCGCAGGCACTCGCGCACCATGACCGCGAGCTCGAGCGTCATGCCGTCCTCGTCCAGCTCGAGCATGCTCTTGACGTGCTTCTTCGGCAGGATCCACATCTCGAACTGGAAGCGCGAGAACGACGGGCAGATTGCGACGAAGTGCTCGCCCTGCATGAGCACGTTGTCCTTCTCCTTCTCCGGCATGTCGCAGTAGAGGCACGAGCCGAACTTGTCCTTGTAGTCGCCGACCGCCGCGAGCTCCTCGGCGGGTATCTCGGGCAGGAACGGGAAGGAGATTATCTGCGAGTGCTCGTGCTCTATGCTCGCGCCCGCCATCCTCCCGTGGTTCTTGAACAGCAGGACGTACTCCGCCTTCGGGTTCCCGGAGAGCTTCTCGAGCCTGTTGCGGTAAGCGGAAAAGACGTGCTTCAGCTCGTCGTCGGACAGCTCCTGGTACAGCTTCTCGTGCACGTCCGTCTCGACGATCAGCTCGTGCTCGCCGTAGGCGTAGGAGGAATCGCTCGAATCGAGGTCGGTGTACTCCTTCTCTGTGCCCACGAGCGAGAACGCGTTGTCGAACACCCGGATATTCCAGTTCTCTTCAGAGGGCAAGGCGAACTTGGTGGGCGGCGTGACGTGCTCGCTTCCCCTGCAGAACGGGCAGGTGATGGTCCTGCCGAAGACCACCGGGCGCTTCGAGCGCTCGTTGGCGATTATGACGACGTCATTCTTGGTCCAGTCCTTGCGGTATTCGAGCACCATCGCGGAAAACCGGAGGGATTACCGCAGGCCGGTTTAAATAGTTGCCATTCGGCGGGTACGGCTGCGCACAACGGGCCTACAATAGCCCGATTTCCCTGCCTAGCTCTTCCGTCGTCCAGGCCTTGACTCTTTTCTGCTTGAGGAACCCCTTGTCGTGGCTCCAGAGGTCCGCATCGGCATAAAGCGCGCACGCAAGGTAGAGCCAGTCGTCCGGGTCTTCCGTGAGCGCCGCAGCTGCATGCAAGAACGGTTTTAACGCGGCGTCCGGAACCACTTCGGCCTGCATCAGGAGCAGTCCCCTCAGCCTTCGGAATTCCGGTAGGGGGCCCCGGAACTTGCGAGACAGGCCGTTTTCGTGCCTGACGACCTCGGTAAGGATGAATTCCGGGGCGAATAAGCGCACGCGCGGGTGGAACCACAGCCTCCTCGTAACGCCCTTGCGAATCAGGGCGGAGATGAAGGCGTTGGCGTCAGCCGCGAGTCTCATTCAAGAGCGCCTTGGCGTGCCTTGCAGCCGAAGAATCGATTTCCGCGGCAATCCTTGCGGCGTCCTTTTCCGTGAGCCTGCTCTTGGACGCGAGCAGCTGCGCCTCGTCGAACGCGTCCAGCTTGCCCTCGATGACGCTCTCAACCGTTCGCGACCACCGGATTTCGTTATGGGCCTTCATCCTCTTCCAGACCGTTTCATGCAACGACAGGGTCACGTTCACCATACTTTTCACATATTTATTATGTGAAAACACGTTAAAAAACCTTGCGTTTCAGGCGTTCTTGACCTGCTTCTCGTACTGCTTGCGCAGGTCCGCGAGGACTTCCTTCACGGCGAGGTGCAGGTCCCAGTTCTCGCGGTGCCCCCGGATGTCCGGCGTCGAGCCGTGCAGCCTCCTTCCCCCCACTTCCAGCACCGTCCTGACCTCGTATTCCTTCCTGCCGTTACTGCGCTCGATGCTCCGGACGCGGAGGTGCAGCACCGCATCGCCGCGCATCCTCGAAATGGCCTTCGTGCACTCCGCCTCGACGGACTTCCTCATCGCGCGCTCGTCCTCCTTGAGCCCCGTGACGACCACTGCCTTGCTCGGGCCGGCGGCGGGCTGTTGTGACACGATTGCCTTGAGCAGCCCGTGGAAAGTGACCGCCCCCCTGATTTTCCCGCCATCGTACACGAGCAGCATCCTGCCGCCGTTGGAGAGCATGCGCCTTGCAGCTTCCGCAAGGCTGGTGCCGGCGCCGATCACGCTCTCATCAGCGAGCTGGCTCATGACGGACTCCACGCGCTCCTTCCCGGCCCCTTCCCTGCCGGATTCCGTGGCCGTCCTGAAGGGCAGGCGCATGTGCGGCTTGACCTTGCGGGCGATGTCGAGCACGCTTACGGTCCCCACTGCCTTGCTTCCTTCGGTGACGACGATTTCCCTCGCGCCGCTGCGCAGCATGAGGCCCGTCGCCTGCGAGGCGGTGTCGCCCGCGGCGATGCTCGAGACCGCCTCCGCGGCCTCCAGCGCGCGCATCCCCTGCGCCAGGGGCAGTGAGCACGCCTCCTCAAGCACGCAGCCGCGGTCGACCACTCCCACTACCCTGCGGTTGGAGTCGAGCACGGGCAGGCCCTCGAGCCTGTTTTCCGCGAAAAGCCTGAGTATGTGGCCGGAGTCGATTTTTCCCCCTGAAATCACGGCGCCCTTCCGTGCGCGAGAGGCGGCCTTGGTCTTTCCCTCGTTCGGGGTAAACTTCCCGAACTCGGGCGCCGAGAGCTCGCCGGCGTACCTCCCGTCGGCATCCACCACCACAATATAGTCTGCCCGGGAGAGCATCGAAAACGCCTTGGAAATGCTCTCGTCCGCCGGAATCGTGGCCGCTTCTGCTATCCGCATGAGTATCGCCCCGGAGGAATATTGGTCACTCGCGGTATTAAAAGCGTTTTCCGCCAAGATGCACTGCATGGACTCGCCAGCCCCGCCTTCGCTCGAGGAGCTATCCCTCGAATTCGCGAAGAAGGCCTCCTCCGCGGGCGCCTCCTCCCTCTCCTGCAAGAACGCGCTCGTCCTCCACCACTACGACGCGGACGGCATCGCCGCGGCATCCGTCATCGGGCTCGCCCTCAAGGCCCGCAGCATCCCTTTCCGCATGCTCCCCTGCAAGCGCTTCGACGACGAGTCGCTTCGCACCGCGGCCAAGTCGGACTCGCCCGCGGTCTTCGTCGCGGACCTCGCCTCCGACCGCCTGAACGACCTCAACGCCATCGCGCGGCTCGGGAAATTTGTTTCCGTCGTCGACCACCATCCCCCGGCCGCAGTGCATAACCCTTCGGCCTCCCTCGCCGTCGTCAACCCGCACCGGCACGGCCTCGACGGCGCGCTGTACGCCTGCAGCTCCACTTCCGCATACCTCGCGTTCTGCGAGCACGTGCCCATCGAGACCGCGCGGCGCATGGCCCAGCTGGCCCTTGCGGGCATCTGCGGCGACATGCAGCCGATGGAGGGCGCGAACGCGCTCGTGCTCCGGCAGGCGCGGCTGATAAACGCGGTGCGCGTCGAGCGCGACCTCAGGCTCTTCGGCCTCGCCTCGCGCTCCCTCATACAGCTGCTGAGCCAGTCCGGCGAGCCCTTCCTTCCCGGCCTCACAGGCTCGGACAAGGCGAGCGCCCTCTTCCTCCGCAGGCACGGCATCCCGCTCTATTCCGACAAGGAGGGCAAGCGCACGTGGCTGCGCTACTGCGACCTCGAGGAGAAGGAAAGGAGGCGGCTGGTGGGCGCGCTCGCCAGCGATTCTGCCGCGGGCAGCGCCGTCCGGCTGGTGGGCGACCTCTTCTACTTCCCCGGCGAGGATCCCCAGTCGGAGGCCTCCAACGCACAAGAGTTCGCGTCCCTTCTGAACGCGTGCGGCAGGCAGGGCCGCTCCGACCTCGCCGTGGCGCTCTGCATGGGCGAGGGCGCCGGGCTCGATGAGGCCCGCGCGCTTCTGCAGTCGCACAAGCGCGCTCTCGGCCGCGGCTTCTCCTTCGCCCGCTCGCGTGCCGAGGACTTGGGCGCGTTCTACTTCGCGGACGCGCGCGGCGACCTCCCGGACTACGTCGTGGGCACGATTGCGGGCTCGCTTGCCGGATCGTTTCCGGCTCCCGCGGCGAAGCCCGTGGTAATCGCCGCGCTCGACGAGACCGGCAGGGTGAAGGTTTCGGCAAGGGCTGCAAGGACGTTCGCTTCCGCCGGCGGCGACCTCGGCCGCGCGGTATCCGCCGCGGCAGTCAAGGCCGGGGGTTTCGGCGGCGGGCATTCCGTCGCGGCCGGCGCGTGGTTGGCGGACTCGCCAGGGAAGCTGGACGCCTTCCTGCTGGCGCTCGGGGATGAGCTGCGGCAGGGTGTCAAAGGCCGTTCTGCTTCTTGAACCTGCCGTGGTATTCCGCGGGAGAGGACAGCCTCTCGAACACCACCTGGCAGATTTTCGTGCCCGGCCTGAGCTTGAGCGTCTGGGGCGACAGGTTGACGATTTCCAGCACCTGCACGTTGTCGCTCCCGGGGTGGATGAGGCTGCTGCTGACGTGCACCATCAATCCCAGGCGAGCGAACCTGCTCCTGCCGTCTATGCGCGCGCAGTATTCCGACGAGAGCCGTATCCTCTCCTTCGTCACCCCGAGGACGAACTGGAGGGGCTTGAGCTCCAGCGCGCCGCCCTTCCTGACGACGACTCTCCTTGAGGGGAATACCGTGTCCTCGCGGACGATCACTGGCTTTCCCGTCTTCTTGAATATCCTGAACTCGTTCCCCAGGTGAAGGTCGATGGAGCAAGCGCCCACGCACGAAGCATCGAACGGCGTTATGCGTATGCGCTCGGCCTTCAATGCCTTGAGGAGTTCCCTGCGTGAAAGAATCATGGCTACCTTCCCCGGTTGCATTCCGGCCCCGACCTGCAGGTGCTCGTGCATCCGTTGACCGTATACGGCCCGCTCCCGTAGGGGTCGTACTGGTATCCCCGCGGGCAGCCGCACTCGAACCCGTTTATCGCGAGGCTCATGTTCTCGTCGCAGTAGTAGTCCGGCGTGGCGTTCGAGCACAGCAGGAGCGGCGTGCCGTCGTCGCATCCGACGAAGCACCTGTTGTCCAGCGGGCTGCACTTCTGGCCGAACTCGCAGCCGCAGAGCTTGCAGTCCTCCACGAGGGACAGCGTGCCATCCTCGGACCTGCATGCCTTGAGCGCGTCGTTGCATGAGTCGAGCGGCGTGCCGTCCTCGCACCTGCGGGCAGGCGCGGGGGTTGCTGTTGCCGCCGGTGTCGGCGTGTCCAAGCCGAACACGCTGGTTGCGGCCGCGGTCGGCGTTGCCGAGGGAGTCGGCGTGGCTTCCGGCTTCTGCCCTCCCGACATGGCGTAGTAGACCACTCCCACCAACACGACCATGCCCACGAGGTATCCCACGATGAGCAGACTGACGTCCCCTTTCATGCTCTAGCAATAGTCGGGCCGGTTTAAAAAGCGTTTCAGGCTTTCGGCTCGCCGGGCTGTGCCGCACTGCCTGCAGCCGGGGGCGCGGAGTCCGCGGTATCCTCCTCCCAGTGTTTGCCTTCCTCGGCGGCCTTGCGGTTCCTCATCGCGCGCGTCGCCGTGAACAGCGCAAGCGCGCCGACGAGTATCCCGACGACGAAGAGGCTCGCGCTGTCGGTCCCGGCGCCGAACAGGCCCGTGGATTCCGAGGGCTTGCTCGCCTCCTGCGCTTCCAGTTCGTGCCTCTCCTCTGCCGCCCCGGACTTCACCAGCAGGGTCACGCCTTCGCCTTGCCCGAGGGCAAGCGTGAATTCGAGCCTCTTCTCCTCCCCCTTCCGGATTTCGGCGGACTCGGTCGAGACCGGCATGCCGTCCTTGAGGGGGCTGACGTTGAACGATGTATATTTGTCCTGGTTCGACCTGAGCACGACCGTGAGCCTGCTGGCGTTTTCCCCGGCGAGCTCCTCGAGGGACGCGGAGACGACTTCCACCATTCCCTCCTCGGGCTCCCCGGCGCCGTTGCCCTCGCAGGCGCTTCCGTCGGTGACCTGCAGTGAGAGCGTCGTCCGGCTGGCGACGCCCGTAGCCGCGCTCGTCGCGAAGACCTTGAACGTGTACCCGCCCGGGGCGTCCGCGTGGGCGCTGACCGTGACGTCGGCCCTGCCTTCCTTATCCAGAGTGAATGTCATGGG
This sequence comes from Microcaldota archaeon, assembly GCA_043806595.1. Lineage (GTDB taxonomy): Archaea > Micrarchaeota > Micrarchaeia > Norongarragalinales > SBBD01 > JAZDGU01. Next base: position 27,247 of record JAZDGU010000033.1, on the reverse strand, counting down.
TTCGACTATCGCTGAAACGCCGTCGGGCGCGACAATCGCGACCTCGAATGCGTCGCGCTCGCCCTTGTTGGCGTATTCGACGACATACTGCGCATCCTCGCCCGGGCACGCCCCTGCCCCGGGGGTTGCGGCGTAAGACTCCACGGAATAGACTTCGGCCGTGGGACTGGCGCTTGCTCCCGGCTCCTGCGTCGGCGTCGGAAGCGCGCGGCTGACGATGACCCTTCCCGCGGCTTCGGGGTGCAGGGACGAGTGGAATTCGTAGGCGCCGAGGATGTATAGCACGCGGCTGAATCCCTGGCCCGGCACGAGGGTCCCGCTGTAGAAACCGTCCTCGGAGGGCGTGGAACCGCTAGTGACGTCGTTGTCAGTCGTCCCGATGTTCGTCCATGTAATCTTCGTGCGCGGCAGGACCGTCACGTACTGCGGCGTGAACGCGGTCTCATTGAGCAGGATTTCGAGTTCCGTCGTGTCGGGTTCCGCGGTCGGGGTAGCTGTCGGGGTAGGGGCCGGCGTCGGAGCGGCGGTCGGGGAAGGCGTCGCGTTTGCGGCCGGAGTCGCGGAAGGCCGTGGTGTCGGCGTCGGCCTCGCGGTCGGGATCGCGACCTGCGCGTCGGTCACCGTGACCGTGCCCCGCATGTCTGGGTGGCTGGTGCAATAGTATACGTATGTGCCGGGGACGTAGAGCGTGCGGCTGAAGGTCTTGCCGGGGTTGACGGGCCCGCTGTAGAATCCCTCGTCCGCGGGTGCGGACATCGTCGTTACGGTGTGCACCGCGGTGTCGAAGTTGCGCCAGCTGACCTTGGTGCCCACGGGCACCATGATTTCAGCGGGCTTGAACGCGAACCCCTCGATGTCGACGAACGCCTCGCGCTCGCCTGGCTGGGGAGTTGCAGTAGGGGCCGGATAATATGTCGGTGCGGGCGCCGTAGGGTAGTAAGTCGGCCACGGACTCGCGCTCGCAGTTGCAGCGGGCTGCGCGCCGCAGTCGCGCGTCTCCACGACAACCTCCTGCGAGTAGTCCCTGCTCGTGCACTCGTCGAATGCGGTCGCCGTAATTCTTACCCTTTCGGCATGGCCGGCTGATGCCTGCGTCGGGATTTCCAATTCCAGAGTCTTCTGCCTGCCCGGCTGGACGCGCACGCCGTTCTCCGAGAACGTCGCGCCCGTGGTCGAGTTCGAGGAAAGCAGGAAGCTCAGGTTCGCGAAGCCGCGGTTGTAAAGCCTGACGTTGAAGCGCGCCTTGCTGCCCGCGCATACGACCTGCCTCGAGGAGTCCACGTTGATGCTCGCGTCGAGGCAGCTCCTGACGTCGATTGCAATGTCGGCGCTCCCGAATTCCCCGTCGCTGCTGGACTCGGCCCCGATTTTTGCGGAATACCTGCCTTCCGCGAGCCCGCATTCGGGCGTGAGGTAGGCGCGGAAGTCCTTCGCGGAATTCGCGGGTACGTTGAGCCTCGGGGCGTAGTCGGTGAAGCGGTTGTCCGAGTACCAGAAGGACAGCTGGTACGAGTTCTGGGAAGCCCGCGGGTTGAATACGGTACCGCTGACGAACGCCTGCTCGCCGTTGCAGGCGCTAACCTGCGGGTCGTCGACGATGATGCCGACGGCCTGAGTCAGGCAGGCGAGCGATAGAAAGGCCATTGCGGCCAGGGCTGGTGTCCTCATAGCGAGCTCACGCATTCTTCTCCGCGCCGCCGTCGCCCGGCTCTCCGAGGTATGCCTCGTCGGACGAAGGGCTCCAATCGTATTTGGCGGGCTCCTGCTTTTCGGAGACTTCTTCCTTTATGCCGTTTAAAGTCAGCTGGCGAAGGTTTTTCTGGCTTTCCTCGGCTTCCGCAGCGTCTTCGCTGCGCTGTTCGCCGTCCGCAGGCCTCGTCGAGAAGAATAGGAAGGCGAGCACCGCGAGCACGAGCAGCATGACGAGCAGCTGCCACAGGCTGAACGAGGTGTTGAGCACGAACAGCCCGGAGAGCAGGCCTCCGCCGCACTGCGCCATCGGCAGGTCGTAAGGAGTCGAGGCGCGCCTTCCGTCGCGCTGCCTGACCTCGAACACCGCCGGGTAGTCCTTCGGCTCGAAGCCCGTGGTGTTGATGCGGATGTCGATGTTCTTCTCCTCGCCGGGCTTGATGATCTGGTATAGCGGGTCGGACTGCTGGTGCCATTCCTCGGGAAGGCCCGCAAGCAAGCCGCTGACCCCGATGTCCCTCGCCTCGTTGTTCTTCACGAGGAAGGAGGCGATGATCGAGTTCGGGTAGCCGGCGTCGCACTGGAGCGCTGCAGCAGGCCTGATTTCCGCCTCGATGATTTCGCTTGCCGGCACGATGTCGAGGTCGAACGGCCTGCTTTCCGCTCCTGCAGCCTGCTCGAGCGACACGCGCACGCGGTATGTTCCCGGCTCCGCGGAGCTTTGCGCGTGCAGCCTAACGCGGACGATCTTCTCCTGATACGCAAGCAGCGTCACCGGCTCGGCCTGCTCGGCGATGACTCCCGCGGGGAGCTCGTTGAAGAATACGGTCACCGGCATGCTGGCCGCGTTGGCGTTGTTCTTGAGCGTGACCGCGGCGACTCCGCTGCCTCCCGGGGCGATGTCCTGCGACACTATCGTGCCGATGGAAACGCCGGAAGGCGTCGCAGTCGGCTGCACTCCGCCTCCGCCTATGGTGACGACAAGGTTCTCGGTCTTGAGCAGGAGGTTGTTGGAGTATCCCGAATACGGGTTGTAGTAATAATCGTTGTTATTGTCGTATTCCACGCCGCGGTAGTGCAGCCGGACCTCGGCGTCCCTGCCTTCGACCGCAAGCGGTTCAACGTCTATGGAGCAGTAGCTCCCGTCGTCGCCGACGGTGATGCGCGCAATGCCGCAGCCGGTTTCCCCGCTCGCGGACACGACGTAACCCCCGGTGCCGGAGTAGTAGCACGACGCGGTGCATTCCCCGGTTGTCCCGTGGCAGCCGGTCGCGTCGACGACGTTGCCGTTCCCGCAGAGGACCTGGATTCTCCCGTCCGCGGGCGCGTCGTTGAGGTTCCTGTACATGACCGTCACTTTCGCGTTAGTGCCCGGCCTGACGAACGACTCCACTCCGACCTGGCACGCGCGCGCGTCCTCTCCCACCACCTTGATCTTGGCGTCGTCGCAGCTCACGTCGCCGACGTCCGCGGTGACGGTGTAATCGCGGGCGCTGCCATACTCGCACGTGCCCATGCACGTCCCGCTGCTTCCCCTGCAGTCGACGCTAACCGTCCTGCCGTTGCCGCAGTCAATGGACCCGCCGCGCAAGGGCGTGCCGTAGCCGTCGTAATGGTCGTAGTAGTCCCTGCAGTTCTCGTAGTGGTATCCGCCATCGTAGTAGTACCTGTCGCAGTACCTTCCGTTGTAGTATACGTTATAGTCGTATCCGTAGTGGTAGCCGTCGTCGTAGTTGTATCCCTGGCGGCGCGCGCTATAAATCTTTACCGGAACCGTGTAGGTGCCCGGGTTCGCGTTCGCGGTCACCGACACCTGCACGTCCCTCTTCTCGTTCGGCCTCAAGGTGAAGCTAGAAGGGCTTGCCCTCCCCGAAAGGCCCTCCACCGAGACCAGATACGAGTCGGTTATGCCTCCGTCATTGGTGACCTGCAGCGTGGTGCTTCCCACGGACCCTCGGGCAAGAGACATGCTGCTTTGCGAGAGCGACGTCATCACGCTGTAGCCTACGCCCCCGTAATACCCGCCGTCGTAGTAGCCGCCTCCGGACGCATAGTTGGAATTGCGCAGGCAGATGTCCCTCTCCATGACAACTGACCCGCCCTTGAGGAGGAGCAGCTGAAGGTGCCGCTCGTACACGTCGATGCTCTCGGGGTCGACGCTGAAGTAGACCGTGCGCGTGGTGCCCTTCCTGAAGTTGTAGAGCGTCTGCGGCGTCACCGCGGCTCCGACGTCGTTGTACTGCAAATCGATCGTGTAGTCGCCGTCCGCAACGTCGTTCGTGATCTGGATGGGCCTCTGGCTCCAGTCCCTCACGTACAGGCAGCCGTAGGTGTCGGCATCAAAGCCGCCCTCCGTGTCCCCGACCTCGACCTTGACTACGGTGCCCGCGTCCGATATCGGGCTCTGCGCCCTCAGCGCGAACGAATGCCCTCCATCGTCCGCCCCGCTCGGCACGCGCACGCAGAAGTCGATGCCGTCCTTGATCTCGTAGGCCGCGATGCTATAGCGCGGAATGTCGAACGTCTGCTCGAAACCTCCGTCGTCGGGGTCGAGCGGCGTGCTGGAGAACACGACAATTCCGCTGTCCGGCCCGCTGTTCCTCAGTGTCAGGGGGAAGCATGCGCGCTCTCCCGGCATCGCCTCCGCGGAAACCTTGCCCGCCTGGAGCACGAGGCCGCCGATGACGTTGATGGGCAGAGCGACGCTCTTTGCGCAGCCCTGGTTGCCGGTGAGCGTGACCATGCCGAGCGTGTCGCCAATGAAGTCGGATGGCGGGTACGCCCTGACGCTGACTAGCGTCGATGCGAGCGGCTGCAGCTGCACCGAGCTCGGGCCCTCGAGGTGCACCGCCGAAGAGTAGTCGATGAGGACGATGTTGGCCTCGTCCTTGTAGTTCGTCACGTTGATCTGGAACAGCAGCGGCGTGTGCGCGTCGCCTCCGGCAGGAGTCCTCGCGAGCCTTGCGTCGATGTCGCACCTTGCCCCCGGGTCGGCCTCGAGGCAGACGCTAGCCGTCGCCGTCCTTCCCGCCTCTACCGTCTTGGTGACCAGCGCGCCGGAATACCCCTGCTTTGAGACGCTCGCGGTGTACGTGCCCGGCTCGAGCGCCACCTTGGCCTGCCCGAACTCGTCCGCGTACGCATCCTCCGCGTCGCCGACGCTGACCTTCGCTCCCTGCAGTGCGCTTCCGTCTTCGCACGACGTTATCCTGAACAGGATCCTTCCCTTGGTCTCGTCCGGGGCGACGACCTTCGCGGTCGCCGCGGAGCACCTTATCCCGTTGGCGAGCGCGTTGACCGTGTAAGTCTTCGGGTAATTGTTCTCCTCGTCGTATGCGCACGTCGCGGTGCAGCTCCCCCTGCCCGGCGTGCTCTGCGAGCAGCTCGCCGGAGTCGTCGCGCCGTCGCCGCAGTATACAGTTGAATCCGGCACCTGCGCCATGTCCCTGTATGATACGATCACCGTCGTCGGCTCGTCCGGCTGGATTTCCTGCGGGTTGAGCGACACGCTGCAGCTGCCGATGCTAGCGATGCAGTCGCTTCCGCTCGGCTGGTAGCCCGCATTGCAGCCGCACGTCTGCGCGTCCTTCACGAGGAACCCCTCGTCGCAGAAGTACGGCTTGTTGTTCGAGCACTCGCCGCTGCGCGTGCCGTCCCTGCACGCGTCGGAGCTCCCTCCGTCGCCCTGCGCCACCGTGACGGTTACAGGCGTGCACGCCGCTCCCGACGCTATTGCAGTCGCCGGGAATGAACCTTCATTAGCGTAGAAGCATTGCGCCGCGCAGCTCCCCGTGGTGCCGAAGCAGTTCACCGCGCTCGTCGAATACAGGTTGCCGCATTCCACGGGTATGGCGTTCGGCTGGTACGGCAGGTTGTAATAATTGACTACGATGGAGCTTGTTCCTCCCTCCTGAACGTGCGCGGGCACCGCGGTCAACGCGCAGGCCGGGTTCGCCGGCGGAGTCGGGGAGGCCGTCGCGCCGCTTTCCGAGCGGATGAAGAACCCGATGAACCTGCCCTCCTGCGGGTCGGTGCCGATGTTGTATATCCTCACGTGCAGCCCCGTCCCCGTGTCGAAGTATTCCGGCTGCAGGTGGAAGAGCGTGACCTGCTTGACGATCGTCCCGCCGCGCATCACGCGGAAGGTCGCGCCGCTTTGCCCGCCCATGAATACGCTGCTCACGATGACGCCGTTGCCGTTGTTGGCGGTCACCGAATCCTGCTCGTACAGCCTCTCGTACGACGCGTCGCCGTAGTAGTGCCTCGGTGTGTGCGGCAACTGCGTCGGATTCGCCGGAACCACGGTCACTTGGGCCGGGCTGCAGGCGACTCCCGATGCTGATGCAGTGACGGGGTTGCCTGGCTGGCCGTTGTACGTGCAGCCGGCAGTGCAGCTTCCCGTGGTCCCGCCGCATCCAACGGCGTTCACCGACTGGCCGTTACCACAATTGACTTGAATGTTGTTGGGCGCGTATGGGAGCTGGTAGTAGCTTACGGTCATGACGCTCCTCCCGCCCTCGGTCACCTGGTCGGGGTAGGCGGTGATTGCGCACGACGGGTACGTCGGCGCGCCGTTGCACTGGCCGTTGCTGCAGCCGTTCGCGCAGGTCTGAATAATTCGCGGTTCTGTCGTGCTGCTGCAATACGCTTCCGGCTGGTTCGGCCTAATGCACGCATATGCAGTGTAATTCCTATAGACTGCGCTTCCCCTACAGTATTGCGCTCCAGTGTATTGGTCGGTCCCGCAGTCGGAGTTGCGCGAGCACGCCGGAGACACGTCCGCCGGGGATACGACGAGAGTCGTCGGCGCGCAAGTCAGCGTGCCGGCCTTAGACGAAGGGTAGACTTCCCCGCTTTCGGGGTACATGCACGTCGCGGTGCACTTGCCGCCCGAGCAGCTCGCCGGAATCTCGCTGCCGGTGCCGCATTTAATCGTCGCATACCCCGGCTCGGTCCTGAAATACCTGTAGTTGGAAGAAATCTGGCTCGTGAAGCCTTCCTTTATCCTCGTGCTCGAGGAAGTAGTCCAGCATTCCGCAGGCGGCATGGGCGTCGCGGTCGGAGTCGGCCCGTAAGTCGGCCTAGGCGTAGCAGTAGGGTATCCGCCGCCGCAGTCCGTGATGCAGGACCCTTCCTCTTCCCACGCGCAGTGCCCGTCTCCGCACCAGCCGTAGTCCGGCGCCTGGCTGTAGACGTTTACGGCCTGGTCACGGACCGGCCAGTTGTCGACATACGCGGTGACCGTCTCAGGCCCGATATTAGTATACCTGCAGTAGGCGTAGTAGTAACCGTTGTACATGATTCCGGAGTCCGCTATTCCGCCCGGCCCGCAGTCCACTGCCGCCATGTGGTTCGCGCGGTCATTGCAGTAAACCTCGACGGGAATCGAGGTGTAGATTGGGACGTCGACCACGTAATCGTAGCTGTTGTCGACGACGACGTCGCAGTAATGGCCTCCCGCTGGGGCGTAGGAGCAGTCGAACGCGCAGCCGTACGCGTCCTCGCCGTATTCGCAGTATCCGTCGTAGTCGCAGTAGTTGTATTGGCCGCCGGCGCATTCATACGGGCAGTAGATGTCGTCGTTGTCCCACACGTCGCAGTAATAGTCGCCGCAATACGCGGCCGCCCCGCCGCTGAAGGCCAGAAGGCCCACGGCGATAAGTACAGAGAATCCGAGAAGCGATGCGAAGTGCCTGGACATTGCATTACCCCGTTTACGCGTATATACCCACAAGCCCGGAAGCCCGCGGAACCCCCTGAAGATGTGTTACTACTACACAGTTACAAGTATTTAAAGGTTTTGATGGCTCCGGCTTTGCCTACAAATTCACTTCTGCCCATATATTCAAGGCTTTGACCATAAAATCGGTTTTCTGTGAAGGATTCGGCCAACCGCGATGGGTTTCCTGCGGTGGGCGCGGTCGGCAACGGTGGGTTTTTATACTCCATCCCTGCAAATGCCTTCCGACTTCAACCAATCCCCACTCCACCGACAAAAGGTAAATAGCACTTCCGAAAGCGAATTCTTTCTCCAGCCGCGCTGCCGCCCTATCAGGTGTAACCACATCCCATGCTCGAGCCTTTTCTTGTCGCATTCGCCTCGCTGTTCGTCATCATGAACCCGTTCAGCAGCCTTATCCCCTTCCTGCTGCTGACGAAGGACCATACCGCGGAGGAGCGCGCGCGCAGCGCCAACCTGGCGGCGCTCGTGGCAGGGACGCTTGCAGTTGCCTTCCTCTTCACCGGGCCCGTCATTCTCCAGCTCATGGGCCTCTCGCTATCCTCTTTCAAGATTGCCGGCGGCATCGTCCTTACGCTGCTTGGTTTGCAGACCGTTCTGGGCTTGAAGCTCGCCAACGGCGAGGACTCTGACAAGGAGGCCGTCGCCGTGCTCATCGGCACGCCTCTGCTAACCGGCCCGGGCGTGCTGACCAGCGTGATAATAATGTCCCAGGACCTCGGCGGGCTTGCAACCTTCCTAGCCATTCTGGCCTCCGTGGCGGCCAGCTGGCTCATCCTGCGGGCCGCGGGCAGGCTCTCGAGGCTCCTCGGAAAACAGATGCTTCTCGTCATCGTGAAGATAATGGGCCTCCTGCTAGTCACGCGCGGCGTGCAGTTCGTCGTGCAGGGCGTGCTCAAGCCTTGACGCTGCCTTTCAGTCGCTTGCTCATCAGCACACCTTTACTGCCATTAAAGTAGGCGTCGAGGACAGCTTCCGTTCGATACCCGTTTTTCTTATAAAATTCGTGGGCGTGCCAACCCGGTTTCGTCATCAGCCAAGCCTTGACGCATCCAAGCCGCTTGCCAATCTTTTCAGCCTCGGCCAAGAGGACGCTTCCGACGCCTCGCCGCCAGAACGCGGGCTCGATCGCAAGCATGCCGATTTTGCATCTTCCTGCCTCGATTTCGACGCGCATGACCCCGACCAATCTCCTTCCAATGACTCCGCCGAGCCACACAGTCTTAGTCTCAAAAGCTTCCAAGAGCCTGCCAGATTTCTTCCCGTAGAGTTTTCTGAAATATTTCCGGAAAACCCGTATCTTGAACCCCTCGGCCTCCTTCTTGGATAATTTTCGTACCTTCAATTCGCCCGCCATATTGGCACCGGATACATTTCTTCCCAACGCTTTTTAACCGCGTCCAGTGTATTTTTCCCATGGTCGAACTGGAGCGCATGCTCAAGCCCTTGGGGTTCGTCGCCCTCTACGCGCTCTTCGCGTGGGCGGTGCGCGTCTCCCTCAAGCCTTTCTTCCCGAACGGCGCGAACTGGGTCTTCCTCCTTCTCATCATCGCGGGCTTCGTCATAATGTACTACGTCTACTACGAGGCGTTCTATCTTTTGAGCGAAGTCATCTGGCCCTCCTGGCAGGGCGCAGCTTCTGAGGCCGACGACCTCGACTCTCTCCTGCAGCCGCTTCTCTACGCGCTTGCCGCCCTCCTCCTGGCGGGCTCTTTCCTGCTCTTCTCGCATTCGCACGGCATGGACCCCGACTTCTACGCTCCCATGGGCCTCGGCCTCCTCTTCCTCGCGGGCGGCATCGCCGTTACCTACTACGACGACGAGCTCGCTGAGGCCTGATGCCTGAATGGACGTCACCCGCCCGACGAAGAGGATAATGGAAATCGCTTCAGATCTTCCTCGGCGCAGCGGAGTCGAGCTGTTGGACAAGATGACTGTCGCGAAGATGGTCGGCTGGATAGAGCGCAACATCCACGAGGTGGACCTGCCGGGCCTGAAGCCGAGGCGCAGGATTTCATCAAATCCCGCGCTTGAGCGTGATCTCCGCAGGCTTTTACGGCGTCGGGATGTTGTCGCGTTCGACCCCGACCTTCCTCCCGAGGTCATCTCCGGGATCGCGAGGAATCACGAGCTAGTCCCTTGGCGGCGCACGGCCGGCCAGATAGTAGAGGACGGCTGGGTGGGGGCCCTGCGGTCGTGCACCGACAAGAACCACGTCCTCCTCGCCCTCCTCCGGGCCAACAGTTTCAAGGCCCGACTGCAGCGTTCGGTCTACCCCTCGGGACGCGGATGGGTAAAGCAGCCTTTCACCACGAGCGTCGTCGAGGCCAAGTTGGGCCGCAAATGGTTCATCGTTGACGTTCTCATGTCCAATCCGGCCTTCATCAAGCCGCTCTTGAAGGAAAGGAGGCGCGTCGCAGTCGTTTTTCGGGGCAGGGACTCCCACGAGATGGGCTTCCGCTCCTACCGGGACCTCTACCGTTTCTCCGCCCAGTACCGCCGGGAGCATGCCGGCGATGCCGGATGAAACTTGTTTGCGTTGTTTGCCCGACTTTAATGGTTCAACTGCATGCTTTTATTTTCCGCGCGGGCAACCCGTATCCATGCCTGAATCCGTGCTTTTCGTCGACCGCGCGAACGCGTGCCTGAGCGCCATCGCGGAGTTCGCCTTCCGCAAGGCCACGCGCTTCACAATACCCGCGACTTCCGCGGGCATCTCGCCCGGCTACGGCTTTCTGCACTGGCACGCGCGCGAGCTGCTGCGCGACGAGGGCTGGGACTTCGAGCATTTCCTTTCCTTCCGGTCGAAGAAGGCGTCCGGCGGGCTGCTCGCGTCCCACGACCTCGTCGTAGCGTTCTCCGCGGGGGACGCCGAGGCGCTTAAATCCGGGTTTCCCGGGCACGCGGACAAGGTCGTGCAGCTGTCGGATTTGTGCGGGGTTGCGGGGGAGGTCCGCGACCCGTGCGACGAGTCGTGGCAGTCGGATTCCAAGTTCCGCGAGACCTTCCGCAGGCTCGTGGAATGTTCATTGGAAATCTGCGGGCGCGCATAGCCTGGCTGTTTGGCGGAGCAAATCAATAGGTATATATAGAAGCCCGCGCATATGCCATGTCACGGATTCGGTTTTTCTACCGATTCCGGTTCAGTGGCGTTTGGCATACGAAATTTAAGATTCCAAGTCTGATTTTCAGTGCATTCAAGGACGCCAGCTGTGCATAGGTGAAAGAAGGGAATGAAGACCATAGTCCCCGATACGGGGGTGCTGATAGACGGGCGCATTAGCGAGCTCGTCGCGAAGTCAGCGGAGAAGACGAGGGTTGTCGTCAGCAGGAGCTCGCTGGCGGAACTGGAGTACCAGGCGAACGTCGGCCGCGAGGTAGGCTTTGCCGGACTGAACGAGCTCAAGAAGATGCAGAAGCTCGCCGAGGAGGGCAGGACGGAGCTCTCGTTCGAGGGCGAGCGGCCGAACGCCGATGAAATCGCGAGGGCGCGCTTCGGCGAAATCGACAGCAAGATACGCGGCCTCGCCAAGGACCTCAAGGCCGTGCTGCTCACGACGGACCTGGTTCAGCGGGAGGTCGCGATGGCCGAGGGCCTCAAGGTCGAGTACCTCGCGCCCATTGTCGAGCCCGCCCGCCTATCCTTCGAGAAGTATTTCTCGGACAAGAACACGCTTTCCGTGCACCTCAAGGAGAGGTGCCTGCCCAAGGCGAAAATCGGCCTGCCGGGGCAGTTCGAGCTCCGCGAGGTCGGCTCGCACCCGCTTACCCGCGCCGACCTCGAGCGCATGGCGCGCGAGGCCGTCGAGTTCTGCAAGCGCGAGGAGCGCAGCTTCATCGAGATAGACAAGAAGGGCGCGACGGTCCTCCAGATACAGGACTACCGCGTGACCTACACCAAGGCGCCGTTCTCGGAATCGTCGGAGATGACGATCGTGCGGCCCATCACCAAGCTCAGGCTCGAGGACTACGCGATTTCGCAGAAGCTGCAGGACCGGCTTGAGTTGCGCGCCGAAGGCATCCTCGTCGCCGGCCCCCCCGGCAGCGGCAAGAGCACCTTCGTGACCGCGCTCGGCGAGTTCTACGCGTCGAAGAAGAAGATCGTCAAGACGCTCGAGTCCCCGCGCGACCTGCAGGTGAGCAAGGAGATCACGCAGTACGCGCCGCTGGAGGGCTCGTTCGCCCAGGCCGCGGACGTGCTCCTGCTCGTCAGGCCGGACTACACCCTGTTCGACGAGGTGCGCAGGCTGGACGACTTCAAGACGTTCACCGACCTGCGCCTCGCGGGCATCGGCATGATCGGCGTGGTGCACTCCAGCAAGGCCATCGACGCGGTCCAGCGCTTCATAGGCAAGATAGAGCTCGGCGTCATCCCGCAGGTCATCGACACCATCATCTTCATACAGAAGGGCAGGGTGGCGAAGGTATACGACCTCGAGTTCGTCATCAAGACGCCGCACGGCATGCGCGAGGCCGACCTCGCGAGGCCGGTCATACAGGTGCGCGACTTCGAGAATTCGCAGACGGAGTTCGAGATATACAAGTGGGGCGAGGAGACCGTCGTGTTCCCGGTGCTGGGCGCGCGCGAGCAGCCGCGCCCCGACCGCGAGGACTCCGGCCGCAGGTTCCAGGGAAGGCAGAAGTGGGGCAGGCGCAGGTAGCTAGCCTCCCTTCGGCCCCGCTTTCCCCCGGATCCAGCCCGCAACCCTGCGGAGCATGCCTCCATCGTACGGCGGCACGCGGAAGTGCCTTTTCAGCCTTTCCTCGAACTCTGAGATTTCGCGGCGGTTTTGGCCTCCCTCCTGGCTTGCCTGCGACGTCCTCGAAATCTCTAGCATGCCCGCCTTTTCAGCGACGGTGATCAGGTGCGCCCTCCCATGGGAATCCGTTTTCAGTATCTCAAGGGCCCCGCCCTTGTCCAGCTTCAGGCTCAGTTCGCCTCCTAAAACCCCCCAGCGCAGGCTGCCCGTAGTTATTCCCTGCCCTCCAGCGCTCCACTTCGCGTCGTCGGTGTGGAATCCGTGCATGCCCCCGAGGAAATCCGCGGCCCTCTTCCTGTTCGGCAACTTCCAAGGCAGCCGGTATGCGGAGAGCTGCAGCGTCTTGCGGGCCAGGGCCCGCGCCGAATCCGTGCGGTCGAGTTCGGCGTTTATCCTGTCGTTTCTCTTTGATTCGTAATCCCATCCCGGGGCGGCTCTTCCCTCCTCCTCCGCCGCGGCGGCGAGCGCGGCTTTGTTGGCATCATGCAATTCTGAAGCCCTCCTGTGCTGCTCCCGCAATTTCTTGAATGCCGCGAAAGCCGCGGTTTCCCCCCTCGTCCTCGGAATTCGCGCTGGCATGGGGTTTTCCCCTTCAATAGTCGACGGCGAACCTCCTGCTCGCCCACGAGTAAAGCCTCCTCCATACGAAGTGGTTGATCACGAAGATTACTGAAACCATCCCGATGAGCGTCAGCGCGATGAGCCTCATGTCGCCGAGCTTGTACGTGGCCTCGCTTAAAAGCTGCCCTATGCCGAAGCTCGTGAACGTCCTGTCGCCGTATTCAAGGTATTCCGCAACCACGAGTATGTTCCATCCCCCGCCGAACGCGGTCACGCTGCCCGTAATCAGCGACGGCACCATCGCCGGCACCAGCACCTTCCGCCAGTACAGGCTCCCGTCGATCCTGAAGGCGCGCGCAACCTCGTTCATGTCCTTGGGCAGCGACCTCGCACCCGCGAGCGCGTTGAACAGCAGGTACCACTGCATGCCCGTCAGTATCAGCACGATCGTAGCAAGCGTGAAGTCTCCGGCGAGCCCTACCGCGACGAGCGCCATGAACGGGAATAGCGCCGTCGTGGGTATCGCGGCGACCACCTCGAAGAAGGGCATAAGCTTGGATTCGAGCGCCGAGCGCTTCGCCATCAGCGCTACGGTGGGAAGGATCCAGAGAAGCGAGATCGCGTAGGCGACCAGCAGCTTGGCGAAAGACGCGGCGAGCGCCGCCGGGATGAGGTAGGCCTTCTCCGGCAGCGGCTCGAGGAAGAAGGACGCCGCGAGCTTCGCGACCTCGAAGACGATTCCCCCGACCACCACGACCGCCAGCGCCGCGGCCCCGAACTTGACCGCGCGGAACGTGAGCCTGTACTTCCCTTCCTTCGAGGCCGCGTCGAGCCAGTCCGCCACGGATTCGAGGTCGTCGGTCACGGCTTCGAACCACGAGGATATCCCCTTCCTCGCGCCTATGAAGAAGGGCGACCACTTGACATACCGGTAGACGCGCGAGCTCGGCCTCGCTCCCGAGACGGAGTCGTAGCGGAACTTCTCGGACCACACGGAAAGCGGCCGCCAGGGCAGGAACTCCATGCCGAGGATGAGCAGGACCAGCAGCCCGAAGCCCGCAAGGGCGTGCGGTATGTCCCCGCGCGCCGTGGTCTCGACGAGGTAGCTCCCGATTCCGGGGAGCGTGTGGCGGGCGCTTCCGAGGGAGATGATTTCGCTCGCGATGAGGAAATACCAGCCGTTGGCCCACGACACCGTGCTGTTGTAGACCAGCTTGGGGATGCACGCCGGCAGGTGCAATGCCTTGAAGTTCCTGAACCTCTTCATCCCGAACGACCCCACCGCATATCGCAGCTCGCGGGGTATCGCGGTTATGCTCTCGTATACCCCGAAGGTCATGTTCCATGCCATGCTCGTGAATATGAGGAATATCGCGGCGAGCTCGATTCCGATGCTGCTTCCCTGGAAGGTGTTGATGAGCACGAAGACCGCGGCGGGGAAGAATCCGAGGATGGGCACGGACTGGAGGACGTCGAGCGCGGGGAGAAGTATCCTGGAAAGGCCCTCGTTCGTCGCCGCGTAGTAGCCGTAGGCGAGCGAGAACACGAGCGAGAGCGCGTACGCGATGAGCATGCGGTAGAACGAGAAGAACAGCAGCACGGGCAGGAAGAGGAGGTCGGGCGGGACCACTGCGTTGAGCGCGCGCGGGATGACGTACACGGCGAACATTAGCGCGGCGGCGGCCGCCAGCGCCGTCCTAGTCTTCCCTCCGAAAAGCTCCATCATCCTCTATTCTCCCGGAAGGCATAAAAACGCGCGGCTCCACAATGCCTTTTCCTGATTTTACCTGAAGTGGAGGAAGGAGGGTGCATTGGCTTGATAGTCGGAGGGAAGATCGTCAGCGTGTCCGCCGAGAAGTCGTCGGACGACATGGACTTCAAGGGCTTCAATTTGGACGTGTCAGTCGTGGACATGGAGTTGAAGGGCCAGCTCCTCCAAGTCTCCTACTCGTACGTCCTCGAGTACATGCCCAAGCGCGCGTTCATCCGCATGCAGGGCGTCCTGTTCTTCGACGGCGACGGGAAGAAGCTCTCGGGCATCGTGGAGGACTGGAAGAAGACCAAGAAGCTCGAGCCCGCCTTCGCCGAGGAGATGCTCAACTCCGTCACGCACACGGGCATGGTCGCGGGAACGCTGCTTTCCTTCGCCATCGGGGTACCCGCGCCGATTTCCGGCCAGAAGTTCGCCGTTTCCGCGGAGCCCCAGCGCCCCAAGAAGGCCGGCTGATAGCCTATGCGTCTGCGCTTCCTTGGGGCCGCCCGCGAGGTCGGCCGGAGCTGCGTGCTAGCCGAGGGGAAAAAAAGCGTCCTGCTCGACTGCGGGGTGAAGATCGGCGACCGCGACGAATACCCGCTGGTCGACGCGCGCATCGCCCGGCGCCTGGATGCGGCGGTGCTCTCGCACGCCCACCTCGACCACTCGGGCTACCTGCCGGCGCTCTACGGCCTTGGCTTCCACGGAAGGGTGTCGCTCACCAAGCCCACGCGCGACCTCGCGCAGCTGCTGATTTCCGACTATCTCGCCATTGCCAAGGATTCCGGCGAGAGGGCTCCGTACGGCCAGAAGCAGGCCGAGGCCTTCCTCAAGCGTACGGAAATCCTCGAGTACGGCCAGCAGTCCGCTGACGCCCCCGCAAGGCTCCGTCCTGCAGGGCACATCCTCGGCGCCTCCATGGTCGAGCTGCAGGACGGCAAGCGCCTTCTCTACACGGGCGACGTCAGCCTCCGCTCGTCGCGGCTGCTGGACCCGGCCGACCTGCAGGGCCTCGACGCCGAGATACTCGTCATTGAGTCCACGTACGGCGGGCGCGCGGATTTGCACGAGCCCTCCAAGGACACCGCGAACCGCCTAGTTTCGACCATCCAGGAGACTCTCGACAAGGGCGGCAAGGTGCTCATCCCGTCGTTCGCCATCGGCCGCGGCCAGGAGGTGCTGTTCCTACTGGAGTCCTACATGCGCAGCGGCAAGCTCGAGCGCGTGCCCATCTACATCGACGGCATGGTCAAGAAGGCTCTGCGCATCTACCGCCACAACGCCATCAACCTCAAGGACGAGGTCAAGCGCAGGATTCTCACCAGCGACGACGACCCGTTCAAGAGCCCCTTCTACAAGGAGTCCGAGAGGAAGGACAGGAGCGACGTCCTCGAGGGCGGCAAGTGCGTCATCGTCGCCCCGAGCGGCATGCTCAACGGCGGGCCCTCGCTTTCCTACCTCAAGGCGCTCGCTTCCGACCCCAAGAACAAGCTCGTCTTTTCCGGCTTCCAGGCGGAGAACACCGTCGGCAGGCAGCTGCAGGACGGCAGGCGCAGCATCAGCGTCCACGGCCAGGAGATCGAGGTCAGGCTCAAGGTCGAGGAGGCCCACCTTTCGGCGCACGCCGACAGCCGCGAGCTGCTCTCCGTCGTCCGCGCCCTGCCCTCGCTGGAGAAGGTGTTCGTCATCCACGGCGAGGAGCAGAAGTCGCTGGAGTTCGCGCAGGCCGTCGAGAACCTCGCCGAAAAGATGAAAAAGCGCCTTGACGTCTTCGTTCCGCGGCTCGGCGACGAATTCGAGGCCTGAAAGGGTGCGTTGGGGTTTGATACTCGGCATAGGAAGCATCGCACTGGACACCACGCGCACGCCCTTCAAGACAGTCGAGCGCACGCTCGGCGGCGCGGCGACGTTCTTCTCCCTCAGCGCCTCGCATTTCACGGACGTCGCGATAATGGGCGCCGTCGGCCGCGACTTCCCGGAGCAGCACCTCAGGCTTCTGCAGGGCCGCGGCATCGACATCCGGGGCGTGCAGAAGCTGAAGGGGAAGTCCATGTTCTTCGACTCGGAGTATTCCTACGATCTCTACGCGCGCAAGGTGCACGCGACGGAGCTGAACGTCTACCTAGACTATTCCCCCGAGGTCCCCGACGAGCTGCGTTCCCCGGACTACCTCTACCTCGGCACCCTCGAGCCCGAGAAGCAGCTCGAGGTCATCCGCGGTTGCGAGCGGCCGAAGTTCATCCTCATGGACACCATAGAATTCTACATCGAGACGCAGCGCGACAAGCTCCACAAGACCATCTCCGAGGTCGACGGCATGCTGCTGAACGACATCGAGGCGCGCATGCTCTGCAGGCAGGCCAACCTCTTCAAGTGCGCCCGCCAGATACACGACTGGGGCCCGCAGGTCGTGGTCATCAAGAAGGGAGAGAACGGCTCGATTCTCTTCAAGGACGACGTCGTCCTGCCGCTTCCCGCGTTTCCCATGCCTAACGTCGTCGACCCCACGGGCGCCGGGGATTCCTTCGCGGGCGGGTTCTTCGGCCACGTCGCGCGTTCCGGCAAGACGGACGAGAAGACGCTCAAGGAGGCCGTCGCCTACGGCACCATCATGGGCGCTTTCGCGATAGAGGACTTCGGCGTGCACCGGCTCGTGAACATCAAGCAGAAGGACATCGACGCGCGCTTCTCGGCATACCGCAGGCTGCTTAGCATCTGACTCTTATCCTGCTTGAGATTTGCCTTTTCTCACGGCCGCATCGGGATGCAGTCGCCGCCGGGATTGAATATTACCTTGCCCACGACGACCGCCCCAAGCAGCCACCACAGCATTTCCTCTTCCATACCGATTGCCCCCAACGATGCAAATATGTAACTAATAGTTAGTAGTTACTAGTATTTACGCGTTTCGGTCGGCGCGCGCCGCAGCGGGGATTCCGTTCCCGCCGATGTCCTACCGCAGCACGGCTTCCTTGCCGCGGCAATCGAACTCCTGGAGGACCACGAGCGTGAACGTCTTGTCCACGCCCTCGACGGCGCGCAGCTTGCGCGTGATGAACCCGTTGAGCGCCTCCGTGCTTGCAGTCCTGACCTTGACGAGGATGTCGGTGTCGCCGGTGACTATCGCGGCCTCCTCGACTTCATGGAATTCCGCGATCCTCGCCGCCGTCTCCTGCTGCGAGAACCTCCTGCTGGGGTAGCTGACCGCCACGTGGATGTACGCCGAAACCGGCCTGCCGGACTTCCCGGGGTCGGCGATCGCCTTGTAGCCGCGTATGACGCCCGCCTTTTCCATCCCGGAGACTCGGTTGTGCACCGTCGTCATGGTCAGCCCGAGCCTGCGCGCGAGCTGCTTGGTCGTCTGCGAGGCATCGCGCTCGAGCTCGCGCAGTATCGCCGAGTCCTTCTCGTCCAGCGCAGTTTTCGGCATGGATAATTTTTCATATTTACTGCTATTTATAGCTTTGTTTTTCAATTTTTTTCACTTTTTTCGGAGAAAATATTATATTGCCGCCGGCGCGGAACCATTCACCGAGGTGTCCTCCCCATGGAATCCGTTCCTGTTTTGGTTTCAGCCCAGTCGCGCAAGCTTCGCGGCGCGCGGCTGTCCTCTGCGCTCGCGGTGCAGAGCGTCGTGCTTCGCGAGACGACGGCCTTCCTGCACGGCCGCGGCTTCGCCCAGCTCCTGCCCGTCATAGTGCCGCCGATAACCGACCCCCTCAACCACGGCGTCGCCGACGCGGAAATCGACTATTGCGGCTCGAGGTTCCAGCTGACGAAGAGCATGATCCTGCACAAGCAGCTCGCGCTCGCGGCCCCGGGCGCCGGGAGGCTCTTCATAATCTCGCCGAACGTGCGCCTCGAGCGGCCGGAGCGGGCGAGCACGGGCAGGCACCTGCTGGAGTTCACGCAAGCGGACTTCGAGATGAGGGGGGCGGGGGCCGCGGAAGCCATGTCGCTCACGGAAGACCTGTTCCTCCTCGTCTTTTCCGCGGTCATGCGCGAATGCGCCGCGGAGCTGGAGTCGGTCGGCCGCAGGCTTGTCCTGCCCTGCGCGCCGTTCGCGGTGCGCTCCACGGGCGAGCTCGAGGCAGAGTTCGGCAAAGGCTGGGAGGCGGAGTTCTCCCGTTCAATCAGCGCGCCCGCGTGGGTGCTAGACCACGAGCGCGAGTTCTACGACAGGGAGGACGCCGCAAGGCCGGGCCACTACGCCAACTATGACCTAATCTACCCCGAGGGCTTCGGCGAAGCGCTTTCCGGCGGCGAGCGCGAGCACGAGTACGGCCGCATCGTGGAGAGGATGAGGCGCAAGGCCATGGACCTTGCCCCTTACGCATGCTACCTCGAGGCCGCGCGGCAGGGGCTGCTTTCGCCTTCCGCCGGGGCTGGATTCGGCATCGAGCGCATGGTGCGCTTCCTTTGCGGGTTCGAGCGCATCGAGGACGTGAGCCCTTTTGCAAAGCCGCCGGGGGCGCGGGCCTACGTCTTTTAATGAGGTTGCTTTCCAATGCATCTTATGCGCAAAATCCCGGCGGCGATGGCGACCCAGCACCCCGACAACGCCTCCCCGCACGCCTTTTCGGGAAGGGCGTTCGTAGCAACCTCGGAGGAGGCCGAGGATGCGCACTTCTGCTTCGCCGGGCTCGGCTGCGGCGAGTTCATGTGGGACTGGGAGGGCAAGCACGTCGACGAGGCCGTCATCGAGAGGCTGTTCGAGGGCCACCCCGCGTACTACCGCAGGCGCGCGCTCGGCCGGGACCTGTTCCTGACCTACCGCGTGCCCAACGTCTGGAAGGAGAAGGGGTACCGGCTCGCGCGCTCCTTCGCCAACGTGATTTCCGCAAACGACCTAGCAGAGGAACTCGGCCTCCACGCGCCTCCCGTGTTCGAGCTCATACTCCCGATGACCACGAGCGGCCGCGAGCTCTTCTACCTCCGCTCGAAATATTCCGAGGTCAAGGACGCCTTCGAGATAATCCGCCCGCCGGGCCCGGCAGACATCCAGCTTATCCCCCTCATCGAGGAGCCGGACCATCTTTTCCGTGCCGGCTCCATACTCTCGGACTACGCGGACCTCTGCAGCTCCGGGCGGTTCTCAAAGTTCGCAGTCGAATACGTCAGGCCGTTCATCGCGCGCTCCGACCCGGCGCTCAACGCGGGCATGGTTCCCGCCGTCCTCTCGGCGAAGGCCGCGCTCAGCGATTTCGCTCTCTTCAGCGAGGAAAGAGGCGTGCCGGCGTTTCCGATCATCGGGGTCGGAGGCCCGCCGTTCCGCGGGGGACTTACGCCGGAGCGCACCGCCGAATTCTGCGCGCAGTACCCCGGAGTGCGAACGGCAACCGTGCAGAGCTCGTTCCGCGCGGACAACCCTCTGGCCAAGGTCAAGGCTGCAATCCGCGGGCTGGGCTCGGGACTCTCCCGCAAAGCCCGCGTATTCGCCCCGGAGGAGAAAAAGTCGCTCAAATCCGCGGCAGGGGTTTTTTCGGATGCCTACCGGCGCACGGTCGAGAGGATCGCGCCGTTCGTGCAGAAGATCGCCCGGCACGTCCCCGCGAGGCGCGAGCGCAGGCTCCACATAGGGCTTTTCGGCTACTCGCGCTCCGTGGGCAGGCAGTCGCTGCCCCGCGCGATATCCTTCACATGCTCGCTCTACAGCATCGGCGTTCCGCCCGAGTTCATCGGCACCGGCCGGGGCCTGAAGGCCTTGAAATCGGCTGATTCGGGTCTGTTGGGCGATTCGCTTTCCCACCTCGGGCGGGACCTCGAGTTCGCCGGGAGGTTCCTTAACAAGGGCAACCTCGCCGCGCTTGCCTCGTCGCATTCGGCGTGGGCTGAAGTCGCCCGGGACGTGGCGCTCTGCGGGGAAGAGCTCGGCTTGGAGTTCGGCCCGTGCACCGACCCCGAATTCCGCCATCAGCGGCTGGCCTCGAGGATATTGTCGATGCTCGGCGACGGCAAGCCGGTCACGGGGGAAATCGGGCGGGCGGCCGTGCTGAGGGGATTCCTCGGCTAGGAAAAAGTGCGGGGCGGGTTCATTATCTCCTTTCCATGTAGCCGCATTTCCCGCAGCTCAGTCGGTCCTTGTGCTCGGCGAGGTGGCTCTGCGCGCCGCATTTGGGGCAGTTCCTGTGCTTGGCATAGGCCTTGAACTGCTTTTTCTTCTTCTTCGCCGCAGCGGGTTTCGCTTCTTCTGCCATTCGCAATCAGCCTTTTGGTTGTTTCTTCTCTTCCGTCTTCTCTTCCTTCGAGTCTCCGCCCTGCTTCTTGCCGCCGCCGCGCTCGGACTTGTATCCGGGCTCCTTCTTGGCCAGCTCGGCGCTGTCGTAGACGCTTGCGTAGATTGTCGCGGCGCGCGTGCCGTAGCGGTGCTCGATCTTCTCCAGCACGATGCATTCCTCGGCGGAGGCGAGCTTGTCCGCGAGCAGCTTCTTCACGTGCTTGCGCGTCGGCGTCGCGCCCTCGACGCGCATCTGCGCGGTTATCTCGCGCCTCCCGAACAGCGGGTTCTTCCTCTCGTCCTTCAATTCGATGGAGTCTGCCATTTGCGGTAAATCACTTTCTCATTTGATCTTCAGCGCGTATTTGCCCGGCACCTTGGCGCCGATGGCCCCCGCGATCTGCGACGTGCCCGGGTCGACGACGTAGATGCTGCCCTCGAAGGACTTGCTGAACTCCTCGGAGCCGCAAAGGGAACACTTGTCCCCCTCGAATATGTATCTGCATTTCCTGCAGGCCTTGAGCATCTTTTCACCTTGACTTGCTGAGCTTGCCGAGCCCCTCGGAGCGCATGGTGAGCGCGACCTTGCTGTTCGGCACGGTGTCCTTGAAGCTGACGGTCGCGACTTTCGCGCACACGAAGTCGCCCTTCTTGATGGTCTTCTTGCTGCTCTTGCCGACGAGCGTCTGCGTCTTCTTGTCGTACGACAGGAACTCGTTGGCCACCTGCGATACGTGCATCAGCCCGTCAATCGGCCCGAGCCTGATGAACGCCCCGAACTCGACGATCTCGCTGACCTCGCCCTCGATGACCTCGTTGACCTCCAAGTTGAACACGAGGCTCTGGTACTGGACGTCGAAGTATGCCGCGCCGTCTCCGGGCAGGATCTTGCCGTCGCCCTTGATCTTGGCGTTGAACACGCCCAGCACTATCCCCAGGTTCTTGTCGACGGTGCGCTCGAAGCGCTCGCGCAGTATCTTGAGCGCGGCGTCATCGAGCTTCATGCCGAAGAGGTTCGGCGGGATGCGCACGGTGTCCTCGAACGTTACCAGCTTATACATAGGATGCTACCCCGTGGGGGTCTGTCACCCCCTTATTGTCCACGAAAAACCATTTAACTACAGCAGGTTGAGCGAATTCGCCACGAGGAACCCCGCGGCGATGAGCGCGACCGTGTTGAGCACCTTTATCAGCGAGTTGAGCGCCGGCCCCGCGGTGTCCTTGAACGGGTCGCCGACGGTGTCCCCGACTACGGCCGCCTTGTGCGCGTCTCCTCCCTTGCCTCCGAGGTTGCCCTCCTCGATGTACTTCTTGGCGTTGTCCCACGCCGCGCCCGAGTTGGACATGAACAGCGCCATCGGCAGGCCCACCATTATCGCCCCCGCGAGCAGGCCGCCGAGCGCAGCGGGGCCGAACAGCCAGCCGACGAGCAGCGGCGCGGCGACCGCGAGCAGCGCCGGCGCGGTGAGCTCCTTGAGCGCCGCAGTCGTGCTGATGTCGACGCACTTTGCGTAGTCCGGCTTCGCGGTGCCCTTCATGATGCCTTTAATCTGCCGAAACTGCCTGCGCACCTCCTCCACCATCTTGAACGCGGCCCTTCCGACGGCCTTCATGAGGAACGACGAGAACAGGAAAGGAAGCAGCGCGCCGATGAGCATCCCGATGACGACGTCGGCCCGCAGGATGTTTATCGACGAGAGCCCCACGGACTCCGCGTACGCGACGAACAGCGACAGCGCCGACAGAGCAGCGGACGCTATCGCGAACCCCTTCGTCGTCGCCTTCGTGGTGTTCCCCACGGCGTCCAGCTCGTCCGTGACCCTGCGGACCTTGCCCTCGAGCTTTGCCATCTCCGCGATTCCGCCGGCGTTGTCCGTAATCGGGCCGTAGCTGTCGATTGCGACGATGATGCCCGTGCACGAAAGCATCGCGACCGCCGCGATTGCTATGCCGTACACGCCCGCAAGCTGGTACGACAGCATGATGCCGATGACGATCGCCAGTATCGGCAGCGCCGTGCTCTGCATTCCCACGGCCATTCCCGATATGAGGTTGGTGCCCGCTCCGGTCCTGCTCGCCTCGACGATTTCCTGCACCGGGGCGTTGTGCTTGCTCGTGTAGTATTCGGTGATGTGGCTGACCGCTACCGTCAGCACGAGGCCAACGAGCACCGCGCCGAGTATTCCGATTGACATGCCGTAGACGCCCATCACTCCCAGCGCGACGTATGCCAGCCCCGCGAACAGGATGATAGTCGCATATATCCCCTTGTTGAGCGCGGCCATTATCCTGCGCGTCGGGCCCAGCCTGACGAACATGGTGCCGAATACCGAGGCCGCGACGCCCGCGGAGGCCACGAGCAGCGGGAGGGTTGCAAGAATCTCGCCGCCGGGGTAGACTACCGAAGTCAGGCCGATGCCGATGAGCATCGCCGCGATTATCGTCACCACGAAGCTCTCGAAGAGGTCCGCGCCCATGCCCGCGCAGTCGCCGACGTTGTCCCCCACGTTGTCCGCGATGACCGCGGGGTTCCGGGGGTCGTCCTCGGGTATTCCGGCTTCCAGCTTCCCGACCAAATCCGCGCCCACGTCCGCGGCCTTCGTGTAAATACCGCCGCCTACCCTCGCAAACAATGAAATCAGCGACGCGCCCAGCCCGAACCCTATAAGCGCCGAGACGTCGCTGTTGAAGACGACCGTCGTCGCAGCGACGCCGATGAGCCCGAGCCCTACCACGCTCAGGCCGGTCACGCTGCCGCCCTTGAATGCTACATCCAGCGCTTCCTTCAGGCCCTTCTTCGCCGCCTGCGCGGTCCTCACGTTCGCGCGCACGGAGATGCTCATCCCGATGACCGCGGCAATGTAAGAGCACGCGGCGCCCGCGACGAAGGAGATTGCCGCGGCCTGCCCTACGCCGAACCAGACCACTACCCCGACTACTACCGCGAACGCAAGTATCGTGTAAAGCTGCCTCATCAGGTAGGCCTTCGCCCCGTCGGCGATGGCTTCCGAAATCTCCCGCATCTTCGGCGTCCCCGCATCCCTTTCCAAAATGCCCCGGACCAGGTAATACGCGTACAACAGCGCGAGCACGCCCACTCCGGCAGCGAGATACACGACCTGAAAGTCCATGTTTTCACCCGTCTATGCCTTCAGATAAGCCCCCGTGAAAAAACAAAACAAGAGGACGAGATTAGCCCCCGGGAGGTATATAAATCTTGTTCCCCTGCGCTCGCGTCTTCCCCCGCGTCAGCCGAACTCGAGGTGCGAGCGCCCGCGGAGCACGATGGGCCTCGCCCCCGCCTTCCTCAGCCTCTGGCGCAGCGCCCTGTCGTTCGTCGCGATTGCGGCGCCCCGGTGCAAGTGGGCGAAATCAAGTACTTGCTTGTCCGTCTTCCCCGCGCCCTCCACGAACTCGAACCGGTGCGCGTTGCGCTCGAGGTAGACGAGCGCGGCCTTGCCCGCGAGCCTGTCCCTGCCCTTGACGTTCGCCAGCTCCGCCAGCGACGCCCGCAGCACGCACAGCTCGGCCCTCTCCCCGGCAATCCGCTGGGCCTCGTCGAATACGTCCACGCGGCAGGTGAAGGGCAGCATCAGGAAATTGGTGTCGAAGAGGATTTTCATGCGATCACGGGAAAAATCATTCTCGTCTCCGCGGTTTCCTCCACTTTCTGATACCCCCCCGAGCTGAATTTGTTTTATCTGCCCGCCTTTATTTATATGCCGGGTGTAACCCGGCGGTAATGAAGGAAGGGAGCGGCCGCCCGTGCCGGGAAACGTAGTTTCCCGAGGGGGCGAGCGGGCCCGGAGGGATTTGAACCCTCGACCGATTGGTTAAAAGCCAACCACTCTGACCAGACTGAGCTACGGGCCCCTGATTCGATTCATTAGGCCACGCAACCGTTAATAATATTGCCAGTGTGATGGATTTCCGGTTCGAATTTTGTTTTTCGGGGGGATTTGGCATGCTGGTGTTCGCTCTGGGGATAAAAGCAGTCGGCAAGTCGCGCGTCATCGCGGAGCTGAACCGTCTCGGCGCCGGAATCCGCGAGGTCAGTTACGGCGACGTCATGCTCGAGATCGCCAAAAAAGAGGCGGGCCTGGGCGACCGCGAGGAGATCGCCAAGCTGCCAGCTGCCAAGCAGAACGCGATCCGCGACGCCGCGGCCAAGGCCATCCGTGAAACCGCCGACAAGGAGAGGCTCGTCTTCCTCAACACGCACGGCTTCATCTATACCATCCCGCACCACACCTACCTGCCCGGCTCGCCGGACGCCGTCTCCGACATTCTGAGGCCGGACATGCTGCTGCTCGTCGAGGCCTCGCCCGAGGCCATCATCGAGCGCCGCGAGCGCGACCTGGCGGCCGGTCGCAGGCGCGAGGTGGGCAGCGTCGAAGAAGTCTCCACCGCGCTTTTCTCGGAGAGGGTCGCCGCCATCCACCTGGCGACGCGCTTCGGCGCGCAATTGAAGTTCTTCGACAACACGCTCCCAGTCGAGCGCAATTCGGACGCGGTTGCCTCCCTGGCGCAGCTTTTTAAAACGCTCGACCGCTAAGGCTCCCATGCGGCGCGGCCAGACTGCCACCGAATACCTGTTCATGGTAGGCGGCATCATCTTCTTCGCGGTCTTCCTCTTCATCGCCATCAAGGGCGAGCTCGTGCCGCGTCTCGCCGGCGGGACGAGGGCGGACACGGCGAGCATGCTCGACGAGTACGGCCGTCCGTATCAATTCTACGACAACTTCGAGGGCGGCGTCATCAAGCGCTGGAAGCAGGCCGGCGGCAACTGGAGGGCGGACAACCGCGAGCTGTTGCAGGAGGAAATAGCCGGAAACAATTTTGCCTTGGTCGGCGACGTTGGCTGGGACGAATACGAGGTGCGCGCCGACGTTTACAACGACGGAACATTTGGCGGAATCGTCGTCCGATACCAGGATGACGGCCTCCACTACCGGTGCGGCATTGAAAGCGCGCACACTTACATAGACCGGTGTGATGCTTCCGGTTGCATGCGTCTCAATACTACCATAGCCGCCATATCCGGTTGGACGCCGCTTACTGCCCGCGCGCAAGGCTCCCGGCTGAGCTGCACGCTCGGCGAACCGGGGTCCCCGAGCGCGGCGGTTCTTACTGCAGACGACGCCTCCGACCCGTACCTCTACGGCAAGCCCGGCCTGTATACGACCACGGGCCCGGTGCGCTTCGACAACTTCAGGGTCGCCAAGCTCCCCGCCCGGACGAGCTTCGCGACTCCCACGCCGACTCCGCCCCCGCCGCTGGAGATTTATGACTTATACCTGACCTGCGATTTGCCCGACCCCAAGAAACCGCTCATCGGGAGATATACGTTTCATTGGACCACGAACCTGCCTGCCGACTCGAACGCGTCCTTCTATTGGGAGAACGCCCCACTGCAGGTTTATTGGGCCTACAACCCGTCTTTGACGGAAACGCATGCGGTTAGGATTAACAGTTTCAACTGCAAGTCAATCCCGGGTGGTGTTAACCTGATCGCGAACGTCTCCTCGTGCACTGCCCCTGGCCCCTACTTTGATTGTGCGTCCCTCGTGGCGGTCAACCCGTAACCGCTTTACGGCCTCCTGGCTCCGGCATCATTTTAAAGGCGGTTATCCTGCTCTTTCCATGCCGCGCGCGCAGACAGCAACGGAATACATCTTCCTCGTAGCAGGCGCGATCATGTTCGTCACCTTCGTCGTCCTCGTGCTCCGGGCGAACCTGATAGGCGAGACCGCGGTCAAGCTCGAGAAGGACGTCGGCACGTACTTCGGCTGGTACGCGAAGAACTACATATTCTTCGACAACTTCGACGCGGGCGCGGCAAAATGGACGCCTTCGCCGGCGGATTCCTGGCAGGAGGACAACGGCCAGTACCACGCGCTTGCCGCGGGCGTGAGCTACGTCGGCCTGACCGTCTCCAATTTCTCCTACAGCGTGTGGCTCCGCACGCAGGGAGGTTCATCCGGCATCGTCTTCCGCATGCAGAACGAGACGACCTACTATTCGCTGGAGGCGAGCTCGTCTCCTCACACCGCCGATTTGGTGTCCCACGGCCCGGGAGGCAGCGTGACACTGGCTACTTTCGCGCTGTCTTCGGACCCGAATGACGGCATGACGCTCAGGCTCGATGCGATGGCCGGCGAGGTTTCCGTCTACGACAACGGCGCCTTTATTGCCACCCAAAACCTCCCCGCGGGATACTACGACCGCGGCCTCCTCGGGCTGGTTTCGGACAACTTGGCTTCATTCGACAACGTGCAGATATGCAAGGAAGCATGCTGAACAGG
The DNA here is from genome assembly GCA_043806595.1 of Microcaldota archaeon. Lineage (GTDB taxonomy): Archaea > Micrarchaeota > Micrarchaeia > Norongarragalinales > SBBD01 > JAZDGU01. The sequence continues at coordinate 222 of JAZDGU010000033.1, read as the reverse complement.
CCGCGGAAGGCGCGCGCGCGCAGGCGCTCGCAGACTGCTACGGAGTACGTCTTCCTCATAGCCGGCGCGCTCATGTTCGTCATGTTCGCGTTCCTCGTAATCCGCGGCGGGCTCTTCACCTCGGGCGCGCACAAGATCGGCACGGAGACGAACTCGCTTGCGAACGAGTCCCTGCACCCTTACCTCTGCTGGGACAACTTCGACGCGGAGGTCTTGGACAAC
>JAZDGU010000032.1:0-8096 GCA_043806595.1 Microcaldota archaeon | reverse complement strand
TGAAATCAGCCGATTTCAATCTGCGTGCCGACGGCCTGGCCGGGGATGCCGCGCTCCATGATCGCGCGCACCGCGCCCTTGTTGCCGTGCGCCGCGGAGATCTTCCCCTTGATGGGCTTGCCTGCCGGCGACTTCCATAGCACCGGCTTGCCGACGAGCTTCTCGGCGTCGGCCTTCTTGGAAACGCCTTCGACGACGATGACGCACTGGAGGACGTTCTGCGAGTGCCTCGAGCGCCGGTAGTTCGATATGACGGCCTTCATTGCAACGCACCTTTACGGCAAGTATTTATACGCACTGTTGCCAATAACGGAATTAGCGTCTCAATAATCCATTCCAAGGTTTAAAAGCGTGTTGGTGCATGGCTGAAAAACTGCTTGTCGACGACCCCGTGATGCGCAAACTCCTGCCCGCCATCGGCCGCTGCGCGCAATACCTGAAGGGGCAGGCTGCCGCGGGCCGCAGGTTCTACGTCAAGTTCGACGGGGACGGGGACGGCATTTCCGCGGGCATACTGGTCTACCACGCGCTCAAGGCCTGCGGGGCCGTGCACATCGCAAGCGTGCAGGCGCCGACCGCGGCGTACGACGTGCGCGAGGCGGAGAAGGATTTGCGCAACGCCAACGGCCCCGAGGACACGGTCTTCGTGTTCCTCGACCACGCCGCCAACCCCGAGAGCGCCGACGGCATCGCGCTGGTCAGGAAAACTGCTGCCGGCGTCGCATTCATCGACCACCACCCGTATTCCCCGGAGATAAGGAGGATTGCGGACGCGTTCGTGTCGCCGATGGAGTTCGTAGAGCAGGGCGCGAGCTACAACACCGGGCTCCTCGCGTTCGAGGTCGCGCGCCGGATGGACGCGGCAACCGCGGACGAGAGGCTCGCGTTCTATTCCATGCAGACGGACAAGAGCAGGTTCGCGAAGAAGACGGATTTCAAGGAGCCTGTCGCAATCGAATACGCCGCGTTCAACCACAAGAGGACGCTCAAATACTACGACAACCTGCTTGCCGACCCGGAGAGGCTCAAGGACTTCCACGAGGCAGCTGTGGAGAAGACCGAGGCCGCGCTGGAGAAGGCCGAGGACGTCGCGGACTACAGGAAGTCGGGCAGGGGAGTCGTCGCCCTCGTGCACTTCGAGGAGATAATCCGGCCGACGGAATACCCCTCGCGCAGCAAGATAATCACGGAATTCCAGGTGCGGCACGAGAAGGGCCACCCCGGGCTCGTCACCCTAGGGCTATCGCAGAAACACCTGGGATTCAGGGCGAGCAGGCGCGCGGTCGAGCTCGGCTTCGACGCCGCGAAGGTAATCGGGGAGCTCAAGAAGGAATTCGGGAAGGCGATAAGGACCGGCGGCGGGCACAGCGTCGCGGCGAGCCTCAAGGCGGAGAGCGAGCACCTGCCCGCGATTGCGCGCGAGGCCGCGAGGCTGGCGGCGCTGCAGATGCAGTGACCCCGGCCCTACTCGGGCAGGGGCGGCATGTCGTCGTCGAGAGTTGGGGTGGCGGTGTTGTACGGCGCGGGCGGCATGTCGTCGGGGGGCAGGGGCGGCATGTCGTCGTCAGTCGGCTCGGGCGTCGCAGTCGGAACAAACGACGGGCACGGCGCGAACTCGCACGACGGCGGGACGCGGCCCACCGCGGTGCCGTCGGCGCATATCCTCGCCTCCTCCGTGCAGGCTATTGGCCCGGGAGGCTGCTGCACGCATCCCGTGAAGAGGAACGCGGAGAACAGGACGGAGAGCAGCAAGAGTTTAGGGATTCCCACTTCAATTCACCCGATTGCGACAAACACTCATTTTGTTCGATTCCCGCGGTTGAAAAACGTTTGCATTCCGTTTGTCAGCTTGCCCTTACCTCGTCGATTAGGAAGATGTTGTTTTTAGCCCATGCGTCTCCGGATTTTTTCGCGCCCCCGGAATATGCGAGCGAATTGCCCAGCATCTTCGGGTCCAGGTGGAACACCGCGCCGGAGGTGATTTGCTTTTTCGTCTGCGTTGAGAAGTCGTATAGCCAAATCTGGGAGTCATCGGCAGTTCCTCCCATCACCCATGCAAGGAAATTGCCGCTGATGTGGGGGGAAATGTGCGTCGTCGGAGTGGCATCAATCGTTGAAAGGCGCCCGGACGCGGAATCGTAAGCGTAGAGGGCGTCAGGCTGGGCAAACCCCGCCCCCTCGACGGCAAGCATGTCGCTGAAGGCCACTTTTCCCCCGGAGACTGCAACCGACCCTAGCAAGTCGCCGTTCTCGGGCGTGACTTCGGACAGCGAAGCGGACGCGATGTCGTACACATAGAGGTGCGTTGGGCCTTCGAACAGCCCGTCGGAGCCGCCGTAATAGGACGAGGGCTCGTACCACGCGAGGGTTACGCCGTCCGACGCGCCATGGAAGTTCTTGTTGACCAAAAACGCGGGCCGTACCTCGCCCGATGCGACGTCCGCGGAATACACCTGATAGTTGACCTTCACCCTTGCGGGGTAGGGCTGCGGGTACTCGAAATATTGCTCCAAGAAAAACACTTTGCCTCCGGCGGCAAACGCCGGGAAGTACGGGCGCTGTATCGAGCCGCAGGCCAGCTGCTTTTCAACGTTGGCCTCCAAGTCGTAGGAATAGACGCAGTTGTCGTTCTTGGCGTAGGCCAGCATGCTGCCGGAGATGGACCCGATATTGTCGATGTCCGTATTGAGCTTTGTTTCAACGCCGGAGTCCGCGTCGAGGACGTAATAGCCGCCGGTCCCGAATCTCGAGGAACGCGGCTCGCCCGTCCATACGACAGGCCGTTTCCAGTACACGACCAGCCTCCTGCCGTTAACGCTTGAGAACCCCATGAGATTGTAGACCGTGTCGGCCGTGAACGTAAGCTGGCGCTGCCTTGACACGCTTGAGGACGGCGAAGGCGTCGCAGTCGCGGTCAGCGGGACTGCCTTGCATTTGTTGTCCACGCAAACGCCCCTGCTTTCGATGGTTAAGCACCGGCATTGACCTTCGCAAAACACTTGGTCCAGATACTTCTTGTTGACGTAGGCGCCCAGGCCGCAGCCGCAGCACGAGCCCTGGCGGACACAGTCCGAGTCCCGCTCGCAATAGGATTGGGCGTCGGCCGCTGACACGGTCAGGAGCACGGAATATCCTTCGGAACAGCCGCACGCGAGACAAACGACGTCTGCCGTCTTCCTGAAGCCGACGGAATAGACGGTGAAGCCGAGCTTTTCGTAATAGGCCTTGATTATCTGCCTCGCGGCGTCGCCCTGCTTGGGCGGATACTGCGCGGCGTCGTGCGTCTTCAGCCAGTCCATTTCCCACGCGTTGCCCATGCACTGTACGGTCGGGATTTCAATGGTTTCCCGGTCGGAGGGCGCCGGCGTCGGAGAAGGCGCCGGGTTGAATCCGAGGTTGCAGTCTGCCGAGGCCTTCACGAAGTATCCTTCGCCGGGCTTGAGGACTTCCGCCTTCTCCCACCTGCGCGCTGCGGTGTTGTAGCGCCAGAGGCTGCTTGAAAGCGTGCACGCGCCGGAGACCTTCTTGAACTCGACGTTGTCAATCGGCGCGCCGACGTTGTTCCAGCCTGGAGAGAGCGCCCAGCCCGAGCCTGAGGAAATCGGCGCCGCGGGAGGAAGCGAGCTCACGGCCAGCGGGTCGACGCCGCCGAACATGCGGTGCGTGCCGTCGAAAACCATTTCGCAGCCGGCTGAAGAGGACGTCGGAACAACCTTGACCCAGTACGACTTTCCGGCCTCGAAGCCGCCCGCCGGATAGAGTTCATTGTATAGTTTGTTGGTGATGTCCGCGTAGCGGTTGTACTCGCGGTCGTATTCGAAGACCTTGGTGCCTGCACCGCACGTGTTCTTCATTAAATTGGCTGGCATGGGCTGGTAGCACGGCGCGCGCACGCATTGGATTTGCTGGTAGTTGGCGACGGGCACGCTGACGAGGTTCCAGCCGGGCTTGAGGCCGAGCGTGAACTCGGCGCGCGGCATGACTTTTACGGCGTCGGGATTCGACAGCTCGGCACAAGCCTTATCGAGCGTCAAATCCTTGTTCCAGTACTTCCACGCGGCAGCGCTGGCGCACTCTTTTTCCTCATACACGCCGTTGCCGTCGGCGTCGCAGCAGCCGGCGAAGAAAGTGCCGTCGGGGCACGCGTTGTCCCAGCAGGGAAGCGGAGACTTCACGGCGATGGCGTGCACCGAACCCGCAAGCGCGAGGACGAACGCCAAAGCCGCTATTGCCAGAACCGTATTTCCTCCCATCGAAATTCACCCGAACGAATAAAAGCCTCAGGAAAAAAAAAACGGAAAAAAACTAATTGACGCGGTTGCCGCCAGCGCCTGCACCAGAGCCGCCTGCGTTGTGAGCCTGCTGTGCGGGCAACGCCTTCTCGGGCTTTGTCTCCTCGGGCAGCGGCGGGATTTCCTCGTCGTCCCATTTGACCCGCGAGAGCGTGCACGACTGGGCGACCTTCACGAAGTATCCCTTGCCGGGCTCGAGGGTTTTGGCGCGCTCGTAGCTCCTGCTGTAGGGATTCCACGCCCACGGGCCGCTGAGAGCGGTGCACGAGCCCTTGAGGTCCTCGAAGCTCGCCGCGTAGTACGGCCCGCCGATCTGGTTCCAGCCCGCGGACAAGGCCTTGCCCTGCAGGCTGACCGGGGATTCCCCGCGGACGGTGACCGAACACGAGCCGTCCTTGACGCGCACCCAGTAGCCGTTGCCTGCGCGCACGCGCTCGCCGACTCGCAGCTTGCCGGCGTTGACGTATTTGCGCTGGCCGCCGTCGTATTGCCAGAGCGTCGCCTCGGGGCACGATGACTTCACGATTGTCGCGACGTCGAGCACGGGCCGACGTGGCATGGGCTTGGCGATGAAGGGCATGATTGCAGGCGCGGTCTGGGAAGGCATTTCGGCGATTGCGGTTGCGGCCACCGGAGCGGCCATGCCACTCCCGCCGGCAGAACCGCTTGTTGAACAGGTCACGGAGCCGTCGAGTTCAGCGTGGCATCCTCCGACTCCCGCGGAGCCGCCGCCGTAACCGGGTGAGGCCGCTGCCGGCTCGCCGGCAAACGAAGGCACGGACCCGCCCGCGGCGTTCGCTATGGAAGTGCCTGCGGTTTCCATCCCGGTTTCCGTCCCTTCAGCCGGTTCTGCCTCATACGGGTAGATCCAGTCGGAGTGGCCCGACACCGGCACGGAGAAGAGGTTCCAGCCCTCGGCGAAACGCAGCGAATACTCTATTCCGTCGTAAGGCAGGGGCGGAATCGGCTCGGGAGTGGCGATTATCGGCGTCGGCAGCGGATGCGAGGTCGGGGAGGGGGCCTTCGACTTGACCGTAGCAATGGCGTAGGCCTCCTTGGCGAACTCGCCGCCGTAAATCCTGTCCACGGAAACCGTGACTCCCGTCGCGGGATCCAGGAAGGAGCTGAACTGGCTCAGCCTGAAGTTGCTGTACTGGTAGCGCATCGCCGAGTCGTAGATTTCGAAGAACGCGGTCGGGCTGTTGCTCGAGGCGCCGCTTGAATCGGTTATTCCAAAGCCCAATATTTCCCCGAGGCGGACGACGTAGCCTGCGTGGGTCAGCACGCAGCTGCCGGCGGTCAGCTTGAAGGTTCCGTCGCCGGAATAGCACTTGGCCGGCGCCACGGTGGGAGAAGGCATGGCGGTAGGCGAGCCGGACGACTTTATGGAAAGGGTGATGAATTGGGGAAGGCCGGTCTGGCCCGTGGAAATCGCCATGATGTTGACGTTGACCCACTTGCCTCCATGGTAGACGGTATTCGGACGGCCCTCCTGCACGGCGATGCGAGAAGGCTGCAGGGATGTGTCGCCGGAGGAATCGGAAACGTCAAAGATTGCGTGCCAGTCCGAGGCGAGGTTGCCGGACCTGGCGAGATAGATTTCGGCGAGCGTTAGGCGCAGCCCGTTGGATGCCGTCACCGACCTCCCGACGCACACGTAGAAAGTCGAGTCGCCGTAGTAGTCGCGGCTGCAGTCCAAGCCCGGAAGCGTTGTCGGCGCGACGGTGGGAGTCGATTGTGAGGTGACTGTCGCGACAGACTTCAAAGCCTGAGTGCTTCCTCCGATGTATTCGTCCAAGCCAAGGACGTAGTTGACCAGTATTGAAACCCGGGTTCGGGGGTCGCTTACGCCAACTCCGTTTCGGACATCGAGGTTGCTCAAATATCTCCAGCTCGAGTCGTATATGTAGAAATGCGAGGTAACTACTCCTTGCTGCAAATTGTCTACGGTAATTGAATCCAATTTTACATAGTGGCCGGAATTTGTCCGTATCCAGGTGTTGACGCAGAAGGTATAGGTTCCGTCGCCGTGCGCGCCGGAGCCGCAAGGGGCCATGACCGTCGGGGAAGCCGTCGGACTAGACGGGGTCGGAGTGATGAGCGGCGGGCCGGTGCGGATGCGGAGCCGTATCCAGGCCTCTTGGCCGTACGAGCCCGAAAAGCCCTCGAGCGGGGTGATGTACACCGCGGCCTCGGGAATGAGCGTGATTTCAGCGGAGGGGACGTCGAAGGTGAGCTGCTTGATGATATTGTTGTTGGAATCCGCGACCTGCACGGCAGCGCGGAAGACGCCGTTCGAGGAGATGTCGACGAGCTTGATGGAATAGCCGGCGGCGTATGCCGATTCGCCGACGTTGAGCGTCTCTTCCCCGATATAATACTCCACTGCCGAGGCAGGGGACGAAGCGAAAACAAGTGCGACTGCGACCGCGAGGGCGGCCAAGACAAACCAAGCATTCCTTTCCATTTACTACCACCGCATTCTTTTCTAAAACGCATGGGAAATAAACCGGCTGAAAAGGTTAGGCGCGCGCTTAACAAGTGCGCGCGCCAGAGCCTTTCCGATCCCATGCAGGGCGCCGCGACATACTGCATGCCGAAGGCCTGCGATAGATGGTTCTGCCGGGGCGATATATATTCCTTGGGCGGAACGATAACGCGAAAAACAGGCCCATTTGGCGGGAAAGTGAAATCGGGAGCGCCATTTAGTCCCTTTTATCGGAAATGAACCATTCGGTGAGCTCCAATTGCCGTATCTTGCCGAATTTCTGCGTTTTGACGATGTTCTTGTTCTCCAGCGAAAAAACCAGCCGGGACAAGGTAGTCTTCGGGATGAGGAGCGCATAGAATACCTTGGAGAGCCTGCCCCGGCCGCCGTTCTCCAGCAGGAATTCGACGATGCGGCGCTCGCCCTCGGGCAGGGTCCGCATTATCGCGTCCATTTTCGCGGTCCTGCGGGCGGCGCGATGGCGTGGCGGGGATTGCACGTTCGTGCGGACAGCATGAGCCTTGCTAGGGATGCTGCGACGCGGTCGCCTCCAGAAAAAATAAAATGCCAGGATGACCAGGAGAACCGCAGCAGAAAGCACGTAGGGAAGCATGCCGTCCGGGTTTTCCTGCACGGACTTCGACGAGGACAGCGGTATGAGGACGTTCTTCAGCTCTCCCCCCTCGAGCGCCACGTCAAGCGAGCCGACCATTCCGGCGGAAGAGGCGAGCACCTTGCATGAGCCGGCGGGCACGAAACGCAATGAGAATGCGCCGAACTCGTCCGATTCGGGGAAGTCGTTCAACGAGGAGGGGTCGAAGAATGACGAGGCGCACTGAAGCTGCAGGCGCGCGCCCGAGACCGTGCGGTTGGAGGCGTCGACCACGAAGCCCTGCACGCTTCCCACCGGCTCGAGGAGAAGGTCGGCCGAGGTCTGGTTGGTTACGTTCAGACGGAGGAAGCCCGCGTGGTCCGAGCCCGGCGTCGCGGGGTCGTCGATTTCCGCATGCAGGAGCCAAACGCCGGAGTCCAGCGACGCGCGGACAATGGATTCGTTGGATGCGAGGGACACGCTCTTCTTCCGGTCCTCATCGCCGAGGTAGGTGATGGAGACCACTCGGCCGGGGAAACCGGAGAGCGTCGAGGTGTCCTTCACCGTGAGCAGCACCTCCAAGTCCCCGGCAGGCAATGCGGGAATTGAGTCCTCCTCGCCGGCGGCAAAAAGTAGCAGCGGGAAAAGGACGACTAGAAGAAGTGCGGCCTTCATTATAGGCGCATGCCGCCCGCACTATATATTCGTTGCCGTTTGCTTCGGC
>JAZDGU010000031.1:0-11113 GCA_043806595.1 Microcaldota archaeon | reverse complement strand
TGGTAGCTCAGCTGGCAGAGCGGCGGATTGCCCGTTGATGGTTTAAGTCAACTCGCATAGCCGAAACTGTTAAGGCCAGCGCAGAGGGAAGCTCTTGCGACAGAAATCCGCAGGCCGCAGGTTCGAGTCCTGCCCAGGGCGTCTAACCCACAGTACGCAGTAGGTCTGACGCCCGAACAAGGCGTTAAACCGCTGCCCTTAACGCCCGATTGTCGGACTTCCTTTGGCTATTTTCAATTCAATTTCGCGTTATTTCGTTGACCACCTTTGGCAGGTGGCCTGGACGCAGGGGAGAATAAATAGATTGTCCAGTTTGGAGAATGACGAAGGAAGCTGAGAAAATAATTACTTGACTAAGACTCTAAGCGGGATAATGTTCGTCACGTTTTGAGCAAGCTGATATACAACGGACGACTTCAAGCTGGGTATAAAGCTCGCTAACCCGAGCGCAATTAGTCCCCCACCAAAAAATAGTGCCAAACTGAATAAGACCGGGGAGCCTTCCTGTTCTGAGCCAGTCACAAGCCCGTAAATCAAAATGATAAGCCCGAATATTGAGGCGATGATTGAAAGAGCAAAGACAATTTCTAATACAAACACGGCAGCCAAAACAACAAAGGCAACAAGAAACAGATACAAAGCAGCATTATCGTCTCCTTTTGTCATTGGAACACCATCAACAGGTAACGCGATTCAATTTAATTAAGCTTTGCTTTTCAAACTAAATCATCAAAGTTAATAAGAAAGTATATATACCCATTCAGATTGAATAGTCTGTGGTGCTTAACTCGCTAGAACCGATTAAGAGTGCCAAGGAGCTAGACGCAGACCTTCTTACTTTGCCAAGGCTTCAAATATTGTCCGCCCTATATCCACTCAACGGCGAGGTTGCCCGTTACCGGGATTTGAAAGCTGGCCTCGAAATGGGCGACGGAATCCTCTTTTTCAATCTTAAAGCATTGGAAAAAAGAAGATACATTTCTAAAAAGAAAGAAACAGATGGAAGAAGGAAAGCGACAGAGTATCGGATTACGGACGAAGGCAAGGAAGCGTTCAAGAAAGTTTTACTGTGGTTGAAGGATTTGACTCAAAAAATAGAGGTAATTTGAATGCCTGAATCATTGGAAAAAGCGCTGGCATGTCTTCGGGTTGCGGGTCTTAATCCAAAAATCGGCTCATTCAGTGACAGGCTCGTAATCCAGAAGGGAACGTTTCTATTGCAGAAACTAGGAGTCAAGCTCGGGTACCAATTCAACCTCTACATTCATGGGCCATACAGCAAAGCGCTTACCGACGAATTGTATGCTAATGAAAAGGTCTTGAACAAGTCGGGCAAGGACATCAAACTGACTGCCAAAGAAGAAGAGGCATGCAGGGAATTGAATGCGATTGGATTCAATCCGTCTTTGCTTGAAATTATTTCTACGTTCGTAATTCTTGCAGATGATCTAAAATATTCGCAGGACGAAGCTCTAACAAGGCTCAGGACTTTGAAGCCGAAATTCTCTGAATCGGAAATAATACTTGGAACATCAAAAGCACGGGAATTCGTTCTCAAGCCGACAAAGAGTGAAACCGTAGAGCTGAAAAAGACGCTCACAGTTTGGGAAAAAGCCGGAGCTGAAACGATGGCCAAAGCAGCGTGATTTCAATTGGCCAAGGTTTCCAAAGGCGAAGTCTGGATAGTTGACCTGCCAGGCGCCGGCGGGCATGTGCAAAAAGGCCAGCGGCCGGCGGTCATCGTAGCGGAATCCAATTTCGTTCAAGTGGCGACAGTTGTTCCCCTAACGAGCACAGAATCAGCAGCCAAATTTCCGCATACCTTCAAGGTCAACCCAACGAAGGAAAACGGACTTCAAACCGAAAGTACTGCGTTGGTCTTCCAACTGACTACAATCGATTCAAGCCTGTTGAAAGATAAAATGGGAAAACTCTCGGAGCAAGACGTGAAAAACCTCGACACCCTGCTCAGAGACTTTCTGAAACTCTGATTTTCCGACGTTATTTATTCATTAGCGTCAAATTTGGCACCACAATGCCAACTTTTTTGATGCGCCAAGACGGCGTCTTGGCCCTTGCCCAGGGCGCTTAGGCGCAGGTCAGTCCCGACCACCCCGCCCCCACAACGCCGGATTTTTATACCACCGGGGCCAAATCCCTAGAGGGTGGGGAAATGAAGGCACTCCTATTCGCACTTGCAATAGCTCTGTTGTCCGCGGGCTGTCTCAACGCGCTGGTACAGCCGACGCCTTCCCCCACTGCGGTTCCGACGCCGGAGCCCACGGTGGAGGCGACGCCAGCGGTTACTCCCGAGCCCACGCCGACGCCGGAGGTCACCGTGACTGAGAGGATAGTATATATCACGGTGACGCCAGCGCCGACCGCGGTCAAGGTCAAGGGCGGCCTCGAGATACTCGGATCGCGTTTCATCAACACAACGTTCGACATCGGCGGCAGCGCGAACGCGGACTACCACGCCAACCCCTTCGTCGCGGGCAGCGTCTCCGGCGGGATGTTTTCGGAGCTCGCCGCGGGAGAATACGACTGGAAGGGCGTCCCGCTAGCGATTCCGGAGGACAGGGCGGAGACGGGCGCGTGGAGCGTGCTCTCGACGACCGCGCCCGACTTCTATTCCAAGGGATTCTTCCCCCCGAAGGACTACTATTCCAGGATTTTCATCGTGCTCACGGCGCGCTACGGCGACCGGGAGGGCTCCAAGCTCGCGGACCTGATACTGCATTACGCCGACGCCAGCTCGCAGACGGTGGAGCTTGTCGCGGGGCGTAATGTCTGGCAGGGCGGCGGGGCGCCCGACGAAGCGGTGCTCTGGAGGAACTCGAACCGCTCGGAGGCGCTTTCCGTGCTCGAGGTCGGCACGACGCTTACGCAGACGAAGCTCGCCAACATCGAGTTCCGCAAGACCGCTGCGGGAGACGACGGCGTCATCGTCTTCGCGGCGAGCGGCCAGCGGGAGCTCAAGACCAAGCGAATGAGCTACACGCCGACGGAGTTCGTGAGGCCGCAGTTCGACAGGGACCTGACGGGCGTGGACACGCACGGAGTGCACCTCACGTTCTTCGACCGGGAAGGCAGGACCCTGTTCTACCCGCGCGGCACGTTCACTCTCCCGGTATACGACGCCGAGACGCTTCTCGCCACCTTCACGAAGGTCGCATGGGAAGAGACTAAGCCTGAGGGCGCGCAGGTCCGCCTGGAGGCGAGGGTGGGCCCCCACGAGGACATCGACCGCGACTGGAGCGGCTGGTTCCCCGTGGAGAACGGACGGCCGCTCGCCCAGAACTCTAGGTACCTGCTGCTCCGCGCCACGCTCTCCACTTCCGACGAGGGCGTAACGCCGTCAGTGGGCAGGATATACTTCGAATACGACAACCCGGTGTAGGGAAGGAAAAAATGGCATTGGATGGAATGAGCCGAAAAACGGTCATCGCACTCGCAGTCGAGCGCATGCTGGAAAAGGCGGTCTGCGGGCTGCCGGAGGACGCCGTGCGCGCGCTCAAGAATGCCGAGGGGAAGGAAACCGATGGCATTGCCAAGGCCCAGCTCCGCCTCATATTGAAGAACATCGATCTCGCGGCGAGGAAGAGGGCGCCGATGTGCCAGGACACGGGCACGCTCACGTTCTACGTGCGCGGGGACAACATGGGCATGGACATAGCGCAAGGAATCCGCGAGGGCGTCCGGCGGGCGACCGATTCCGTCCCCCTGCGGCCGAATTCGGTGGACCCGGTGACCAGGAAAAACCTCGGCAACGAACCAAACATCAATTACGAGATTTCGGACGTCGGCAGGGACTGCGTCGAGATTTCCGTCATCCCCAAGGGCGCGGGGTGCGAGAACATGAGCTCGCTGGCGATGCTTGCGCCCGCGGACGGCCTCGGCGGCGTGAAGAGGTTCGTGCTCGCGACCGTCGCGGAGAATGGAAAGAACGCCTGCCCGCCGCTCGTGGTCGGAATCGGGATCGGCGGGACTTCCGAGCAGGCCATGGAGCTAGCGAAGAAATCATTCCTCGCCCCGCTCGACAAACCCAACGCAGACAAGCGTCTCGCTGGACTGGAACATGAATTGCTGAAATCCATAAACGCGTTGGGGCTGGGCACGATGGGCCTCGGCGGCAGGACGACGGCGCTCGCCGTGAAAGTCTCTGCCGCACCGACCCACACCGCAAGCCTGCCCGTGGCAATTAACATGCAATGCTGGGCGCAGAGGAAGGCTACTGCGAGAATCTGCGGTGACAAGATTGAAATCCTCTGAGAACCCCGAAAGTGTCGAGATGCTTCTGCGCCAAAGCGCGCCGCTTGCCGTCCACCATGTGGGCTACGCGCAGGAGGAAAGGCCGAACCCGCTGGGGCATCTCTCAAGGATAATGAAATTTGGGCTCGTTTCTCCCGTGGGCGCCGAAAAAATCGAAAAAAGGCTGAAAAAGCGGATTTTCCTTCTGACTGAGGAGACGCGAAGGCAGGCGGCCGAGAGGCCGGAACTGTTCTCCGAAGTCCACGGCGGGGCGTTCCATTTCAGCCATGCCTGGAATCCGAACGCCGCGGCCGAAATGCTCGGCAGGCTTCACTCCTACAGGGAAATGCCCGCAGTCGTTTTCAGGAAACCCGGATTTGAAGGGAAGTCCAGGCTCAGGGTACAGCCGCGGTTCATAATCGCCGCGGTCCTGCCGGAATTGAGTTCGAAGGAGACGGAACGCTGGATTGCCGAACTGAAGAAGTACAAGAAGCCCGTCTATTCGCACAAGGGGAAGCGGCTCTGGAGCCCCCAGGAAAAAGGCTGATGGAATTGAAATCAATTGACCTGAAAACGCCGCTGGGGAAAAGGGGAGTGCTGCAGCTCAAGGCCGGCGACGCCGCGACGGCAAGCGGCACAATCTACTCCATGCGCGACCAGGCGGTCAGGAGGATTCTTGACGGCCGCCACGCGGACGAGGTTCCCGACCTGCGCGGCGCGGCGATATACAACTGCGGGCCGCTCGCGAGGAAGGGCGCGGGAGGCAAATGGGAGATTGTCTCCGCGGGTCCGACGACTTCCGGGAGGATGAACGCGCTCATGCCCCGGCTGATCGACGAGTACGGGATCTCGGCAATAATCGGCAAGGGAGGGATGGATGCCGGCGTGCTGAAGGCAATGCAAGGCAAGTGCGTCTATTTGAGCGCCGTCGGAGGCAGCGGCGCGGTTTCCGCGGGGCAGCTGAAGGTGCTTGGCGTGAAATGGCTCGACCTGGGCATGCCGGAGGCCATGTGGACGCTGGAGGCGGTCAGGCTCGGGCCCCTCATAGTCACCATGGACGCGCACGGCAACAGCCTCTACGACGCAGTTTCAAAGAAAGTCAAGGCAAACTTGGGCCGGCTTCTTCACGAGTAGCCGCGCTCTTCGCGGACCTGCATCTGCGCGACCGTCGGCCGCACCGCGGACAGCGCCTTCTCGAAATGCTTCTTCGTGACGCTCGCGGCCTCGATGTTCTCGCGCAATGCCTCCATGCCCGCTTCCCTGCAGAGGGCCTCGATGTCCGCGCCGCTGTAGCCCTCCGTCTTCTTCACGAAGTCCTTGAGGTCGACGGACTTGTCCAAGGGCATCTTCGAGGTGTGGACCTTGAGGATGGACAGGCGGGCATCCGAGTCAGGCACGGGGATATCGATGAGCTTATCGAACCTCCCGGGCCGCAGCAGCGCCGGGTCGACGATGTCGATGCGGTTGGTCGCCGCGATGACGACGACGTCCTTGAGGTTCTGGAGGCCGTCCATTTCGGTCAGGAGGGAGTTGACGACGCGCTCGGTGACCTTGCTGCCGTCGTCCATGCTGCGGGAGGGAGCGACCGCGTCCAGCTCGTCGATGAAGACAATGCAAGGAGCGGCCGTGCGGGCCTTGCGGAATATCTCGCGCACGGCCTTTTCGGACTCTCCGACCCACTTGTTGAGGATTTCAGGTCCCTTGATGGATATGAAGTTTGCTTCCGTCTCCGTGGCCACGGCCTTCGCGAGCAGGGTCTTGCCCGTGCCCGGGGGGCCGAAGAGCAGGATTCCGCGGACCGGCCGTATGCCGACCTTGGTGAACACCTCGGGGCGCTTCAGCGGCAGCTCCACGGCCTCCTTGAGTTGCTGCTTGGCGCTCTCGAGGCCCCCGATTTGCTCCCACTTCACGTTCGGGATCTCAATCATTACCTCGCGCAACGCGGAGGGCTGGACTTCCTTGAGAGCCTCGTTGAAGTCGGTGCCGGTCACCTTGAGCTGCTCGAGGATGACCGCCGGGATCTTCTCGTCCTCGAGGTTTAGCTTGGGGAGCATTCGGCGGAGGGCCTTCATCGCCGCTTCCTTGCAGAGCGACTGCACGTCCGCGCCGACGAAACCGTGCGTGACCGCGGCGAGCTGGTCGAGCGAAACGTCATCCTCGAGGGGCATGCCGCGGGTGTGGATCTGGAGGATTTCCTTGCGGCCCTTCTTGTCCGGGACGCCAATCTCAATTTCCCTGTCGAACCTGCCGGGGCGGCGCAGCGCGGGGTCGATGGCGTTAGGGCGGTTCGTGGCGGCGATGACTACGACCTGCCCGCGCGACTTGAGGCCGTCCATGGTCGTGAGCAGCTGGGACACAATGCGCTTCTCGACCTCGCCGACGACTTCCTCGCGCTTGGGCGCGATGGCGTCCAGCTCGTCGATGAAGATTATGGAGGGCGCATTGTCCTCGGCCTCCTGGAAGATGTTGCGCAATTTCTCCTCGGCCTCGCCGACGAACTTGCTCACAATCTCGGGGCCGTTGATGGTGATGAAGTGGGCCTCGCTCTCGTTCGCGACCGCCTTCGCCAGCAGCGTCTTCCCGCAGCCCGGCGGGCCGTAGATCAGGACGCCCTTGGGCGGCTCTATGCCGAGGCGCTCGAAGATCTCTGGGTGGCGCATCGGAAGCTCGACCATCTCGCGGATCTTCTGCACGTCCTCGCGAAGGCCGCCGACGTCCTCGTAGGAGGTCGTGGAAATCCTGCCGAGCTCCTTGACCGGCTCCTCCTTGAGTACGACTTCCGTGCCCTCGTTGGAGAGGACTATGCCCGCGGGAATCGTCTGCGCGACGGCGAACGGGAAGGAAGTGCCGAAGACGTTGACGGAAAGCGAGTCGCCCTTCGCAAGCGGCTTGCCCATGAGGTTCTTCTTCACGAAGTCCGCAAAGCCAGGGGCGTATCGGCTGGGCTGGTGCGGCGCGAGCACGATTTTCTTGGCGATCTTCGCGTCCGCCTTCTTGATCTTGACGCGGTCGCCCAAACCTACGCCCACGTTCTGGCGGAGGATGCCGTCCATTCGGATGATGTTGGCGCCCTCGTCCTGCGGGTGCGCGGGAAGCACAATCGCGCCGGTGGCCTTCTTGCCCGTGATCTCGATGATGTCGCCCGTGGTGAGCGTGAGGAGCTTGCGCGCCTGCGAGTCCACGCGCACGATGCGCTTGCCGTAGTCTATCTGCATGGCCTCGGCGACCTTGAGCTCGATTTCCTCGACCATAAGTTTCACCCTCTAGGGAATTGGAACGGTCAGCGGCATAATTTTGGCGGCGCGGCTTTTAAAGCGTTGTTTTAATTTCAAGCGTCTCGGCCCCGGCAGCAAATGCATCGGAAACGGGGCCCCGGAAGGCTTAAATAGTGGGAAGTGGGAAATATGAAAAGGTGGGAATTTTGTATTTGGAGATGGATGCAAAGGGCAGGGTGCTGATACCCGCCGCGTGGAGGAAGGACCTCGGACTCCGGGGGCGCGTGCAAGCGGAGAAGAAGAAATCGAGTTTGGTCCTCCGGGGTTATTCGGAGCAGAACTTCTTCATCAAATACGCGGGATTCGTCGGAAAGAAGTACAAGATCAAGCCGATGACCGCAGAGGAATTCGACGACACGGTCGATAAGGCGATGCTTGCCGAGGCGGGCAGGAAGTTCAAGTAGGCGAAAGGCAATGGATTACCTCGACTCCAGCATCCTATGGGACTGGTGCTTGTATGGAAAATATTCCGAGTATATGGCAAAAGCCGCATCAAATCAAGGAGCGTGCACGTCCGTATTCTCGCTTCTGGAAATACACTACGCGATGATCAGGAAGGGCATCAGCCGGAAAGACGCTTCCATCTACGTGGAAAAAATTGCTGCTGGGTCCGGAATAGACATACTGGAAGGCGAAGTACAGGACATTCTGAAGGCGCTTGCCATCGAACCGACGGGCCTTGGGCTCTATGACTCAATCCATGCTGTGATATGTCTGCGGAACAGGTACAGGCTGGCATCGTCAGACAAGGACTTCTCAAGAGTAAACGGGATTGACGTCTTCCGCCCTCCAGAGTAATCAAATCTCGCGCTCGACGAGGTAGGCGGCGAGCCCGCCGAGGCGGGATTTTGCGCGCGAGGGCTTGAGCGCCTTGGAGAAGTTCTTCCATGCCTCCCTGACGATCTCCCTCGAGCGGCGCCTGGCATATTCTATGGAGCCCGAACTCCGGAGGATGCCGATGGCCTCGCGGATCTTGGAGGGGTCCTTGGAGCGCTCGTTGAGCAGGACGCGGAGCCTGCGCCTGCCCTCGGTGCCGGCGTGCCGCAGCGCGTGCGCGGTAATGAGCGTGCGCTTGCCCTCGCTGATGTCGCCGCCGATTTCCTTGCCGTATTCGCTGCCCGCGGTCAGGTTCAGAACGTCGTCCTGTATCTGGAAGGCGACGCCGACGGCTTCCGCGAACTCGCCCGCGAGGCGGATCTGCCGGTCCGAGGCGCCCGCAAACAAGGCGCCGAGCTTTGCCGCCATGCGTGCGAGCGCGCCGGTCTTGAGGGCGACCATCTGCAGGTACTGGGCCTCGGAAACCTCCGCGGGGGCGTTGCCCTTGTGCCACCAGATGTCGACGCCTTGGCCGTAGGAAACCGCGCGCATCTCCTGTGAATAGACGCGGTATGCCTTTAGGAGGGTCTTGTCCGGGAATTTGCCGGAAAGGCCTTCGAAGGCGGTCAGCGGCAGGAAGTACATCGAGCTGCCGGCGTTGACCGCGACGTCGACGCCGTAGGTGCAGTGGATGCACGGCTTGCCGCGGCGCATCTCGCTGTCGTCCTCGACGTCGTCGACCATGAGGGTGTTATGCACGATGAGACCGTTGGCGACGTAGTTGTGGGTTCCCTCCACCTGCAGGTCGTATGTTTGTTCTTCGGCAATCCGGCTTACTTCCGTTATTTGATTGAAGCCTATCTTCTCCATGTCTAAATAGGCAGGGACGTTGGGGATTTCCTCCTCGTGCCGGAAACTCACGCAGCTTCGGAAGCGCTGAAGGGCAAGGCGTTGTCTTCCGGCAGAAATTTCTGTCCCTATCTCCCGCGAAACCCTGTCCTTTGAATACAACCCGAAGCCGAAAAGGGTCGTGGACTTCTTCGTGCCATGGCGATTGAAGTGCGTGTTGTCCACCGCGTGCGTCCAAATGTTCGATGTGACGAACCCCATGCTGTCCAATAGAAACTTGAATTGCCGGGAGAGTTTTTCGTTTGCGCAGGCGAATCGGACCGCCCCGGTCTTGTCAACGGTTGCGTCGGCATCCAGATAGCCCCTCACGAATGCTTTCCTGTGTTTTTCGGGCAGACGGAATACCCAGCGGGGAAGCTCCTTTTTCGTGCACGGTTCCTTCAACCCGAGCTCTGAAAACATTTTTGCCAATGCCTTGGAGCAAATCGTTATTCCGTGTTTGTCGACGGAAGGTTTTGCGCCGAAAATGCGTTCAACAAGATGCTCATACTCTTTCCTTCCTCCGGCTGCTTCTGGCAGGCAGAGAACGACCCTCCCGGCGTCAATATAGCCGTCCCCGATGAGAAAGCCGCATAGATGGGCCAAGTCTTCTGTGAAACCGTCCGGAACTCTATACCTGTCTTTGGGGTTCTGGGGCGTCCGCACAAGCGGGGGGAGCTCGGCAACGTCCTGGAAAACGTTTTTCGCGACCAGCACGACATCCCCTTTTTTCAGGTCTCTTGCCTTCCTCCATTCGAAACGGACTTCCGTTTTTTCAAACTTGCATTGGACGGCCCGGGTGTATTGGCCTTGCGGGATCCCCAATCCCGCGAAAATGGAATAGGCCACGTTTGCCGGCAATAGACAATGAGGCACGCCATAGATGCTGTTTTTCAGATGGCCGGGGGAGACATCAGGTTCAAGGATGGCGGAATTCTTTTCGCAATAAGTTGAAATGGTTTGTCCGATTTCAGCAAGCCTTTTTTTAATGGCTTTCCTGCCTTCCGGGGTTATGCGAATCCTTACCGGCTGCTCTTTTCTTGCTGTCAAGAACGGGTGCTCTTCCGTCACCTTAAGTTCCCGGTTGCCGGTCTTGACAATGTAAACTGGTTTAACCCCGTTATCATGCAAACGCTGGACCGTTCTACTGGCGAATCCGAAATCCTTGCCGAGAGACAGAATCTCTTCGCCGACTTGGACTTCCTTAATTGGTTTTGACATCCCGTCAGACATCCAAACAACCGAGTCCCCGGTCAAACAGCCGTTGTGCGCGACTTCGGGGACAAGGGCGGCGTCCAGCAGGCTTGCCGGGTCGGCGCCGAAGGCCTCCGCGGTCAGGAGCATGAGCGCGGGGCGCCACCGCTTGCCGCCCCGGGAGAGAAGGTCCCACATGGGCGCGTTCACGGAAGCCTCAGCGGAATCGAGGACGTCGTAGCCGTACTGTTGCGGGCCGCAGGCCTCGATGAAGTGCTTGCGGGAAAGCCTGCGGGGCATGCGCTTCTGCATGGCCCGGTCCACGTCCTTGCGGTTGGCCTGCAGGAATCTTTCAATGGACAACTAGTATCCCCCCGGTTCAAACAGAGGTCGCCCGGGGTTTAAAAAACCATGCGGGCGGCCAGGCAAAAGCCTATATACCCGGCTCCCGGAAATACGGGTCATGGAAAGGCGGTCGCAGGGCTCGTTCGAATACCTGATGCTGCTTGCCGGAGTACTGCTCATAGTCGTGCTCGCCATGGTGATGGTGCGGACCGGGGTGCTGCAGAAGGCAATGGACATCGTCTTCGGCAACTACGACACCCTGAAGAACGTCACGGACATCGCCAACTGCACCATATCCAACTGCCCGTAATCCGCCACAGTGTAACGTCCGCTTAGGGGCATCC
>JAZDGU010000030.1:0-3405 GCA_043806595.1 Microcaldota archaeon | reverse complement strand
TTCAGGACTCCTGACCCGCCCCGGCCGTCTCGTCGAAAGGGCTTGACACGCGGGCTCTAAATGCGGGATAATCTATGCAACCTAAATGGCTACTCCAATCCAGCCTTTCCTACCCCTTCGCCCCGGGGAAGCAGTCGAGATCAACGACACCGTCAGCTATATGGATGACGGTGTAAACATGGGATATTTCGCGGCCGGTGTGCCCGTGTTCTGGCACGCAAGCAATGATGCCGTAGGCCGGCGAGTGGCCTGGGCGCAGCTCATCGCCCTGCGCCTGGCTACGCAAAGGGACCTCGGCTCGGCCTTCGGCGTTTATCGGACCACGCTATACCGGCAACAGTGCCGCCTGAAGGAGGCTGGGGTTGCGGGGCTCATCGATGAGAAGTCCGGTCCGAAAGGACCTCGCAAGCTGACGCCCGAGATGCTGCTGCGCGCACAGAAGGCACTCGACGACGGGGAGTCTCAGCGTGCGGCAGGCAAGGATGTTGGTGTAGACGAGTCGACGATCCGCAATGCCCTCGAACGAGGATGGTTGCACGAAGCGGCCGGGAAGGCGGCGCGGGCATCCGTCGAAGAGCGCGGTAGCCAGCCAGGGGATCGCAACGCCGACAACATCGCCGCGCCGCTGGGCGTGGCGACGACGCGGATGCTCGACCGGGTGCTGGCGGCGGCAGGGAAGATTGAGGAGGCCATGCCCGAGTTTAAGCCTTCCTCGTCGGTGGCCAACGCCGGGGCGCTCATGGCGCTGCCGACGATGCTCGATCTGGGGCTTTTGGAGGTCGGCGAGAAGATTTACGGGAGCCTGCGCAACGGATTCTACGGCCTGCGGAGCACGCTTCTGTGCCTGGCGTTCATGGCAATGTTGCGCATCCGCAACCCGGAGCGGATGCAGTTCGAGGCACCGGGTGAACTGGGCGTCCTGCTGGGCCTGGACCGCGCGCCGGAGGTGAAGACGATCCGCCGCAAGCTCGCAGAGCTGGTCGATCGCGGACAGGCGAACCGTTTGAGCGCAGGATTGGCCGAGCGGTGGGTGCGGCAATCACCTCGCGCCTTGGGATACCTGTACGTGGACGGGCACGTTCGAGCCTACCACGGCGAGAAGCATCGACTGACGAAGACGCATGTGGCCCGGCGCCGGCTCTGCATGCCGGCGACGACGGACTACTGGATCAACGACAAGAACGCCGAACCGCTGTTTTTCGTGACCGGGGAGGCCAACGAGCGGCTGATCGCGTCGATGAAGGCGAGCATCCTCCCGGAGGTGCGACGTTTGGCGGGCAAGCGGCGGGTGACGATGGTTTTCGACCGGGAAGGGTGGAGCCCGAAGTGGTTCAAGGAGCTCTACGAGTCGGGCTTCGATGTGTTGAGCTACCGCCGGGGAAAGTACGACCCGTGGCCGGGGAGCCTATTCGAGAGCGTATCCGGGACCGTCGAGGGGCGTGCGGTATCCTACGAGCTCGCGGAGAAGACGGTGCGGGTGCTGCCGGGGTTCAAGATGCGCGAGATCCGCCGCCTGCGGCCGGGCGGGAAGCAGACCGCGGTGATGACGACGCGGTGGAAGACGCGGGCAATCGAGTTGGCGTGGCGGATGTTTGAGAGGTGGAGGCAGGAGAACTTCTTCCGGTACATGCGCGAGCACTTCGCGCTGGACGCCTTGGCCAGCCGTGACGTGGAGCCTCTGAGCAAGGGAAAGACGATACCGAACCCGAAGCGCGCGAAGCAGGAGAAGAAGCTGGCCAAGCTCAAGGTCGAGCTTGCGAAGCTCGAGAAGGACTACGGCGCGCGGGCGTTCGAGAACGCGGAGTCGCTTCGGCCTACGGCGCGCGGATTCAAGATCGCCAACGGAAAGCTGGGGCGCGAGATCCGCGCGCTGAGGCGTAAGTGCGGATGCCTCAAGGAGCGCATCAAAGCCCTGCCCAAGCGGATCGCCGCGGCGGACGCCGAGGGGCCGCAGATCGTGAAGCTGGACCCCGAGACGAAGCATTTTACGGACACGATCAAGATGCTGGCCTATCGAGCAGAGACGGCGCTTGTCGGATTGCTCGATGAGGAGACCTACGCGCGCACGGAAGAGGAAGGCCGAGCCCTGGTGCGCGAGGTTCTGCGCGCGACTGCGGACGTATTGCCAGACGAGCGAAAGGGAATACTGCGCGTCCGCTTGCATGGGCTGGCCAATCCGCGAAGCAATGCGGCAGTACGGCACCTGTGCGAGGCTCTCAACAGGAAGGGGATAATATATCCTGGGACCCGGTTGCGAGTGAGCTACGAGGCCCCGGATGTTGCATCGATTTTAGGGGCGGGTCAGGAGTCCTGAATTTATATTCAAGCCAAGCGATGGGAAAACACCGTCGGAAGACCGGACATTCAGAAATTCGTAGGCGCACTTACAGGCCAGCGAGCGAAGAAAGGGCTCTTCATTACCACTTCCGATTTCTCTTCGGAAGCAGACGATTACGTTACCCGCATTGATGCAAAGGTCGTCCTCATTAATGGCGAAACGCTGGCCCAATTGATGATAGAGCACGACGTGGGTGTTTCCACAGTCAACACGTACGCGGTGAAGAAGGTCGACTCGGACTACTTCGCAGAAGAATAGCAATGTCTAACAAAGGATTAAGCCGACCGCATAGGAGGTCGTCCCTTCGCGGCAGCGGCGGCTTATCCTGTCGTTATCCGCACGAGAGAATGATTAAACCTACCTGGATAGTGGTCTTGGTCGCGGCACTAGCAATGCCAGCGATCTCATTTGCATCTGCACCTATTGCCATTCGAATCGAGATGTCGACCGCCAACATCATTACCGGGGCAGCAGTGCCACTGAAGGTCATTGTCCTCAATGTGTCCAACAAGCCAGTAAATCTTCCTTGGCCTAAGTACCTGTCCCAATTCCTAACGTGCGAGTCTTCCATCGTTAACGGCGGCCCGGTCTCATCCTTTAGGCATGGCGGCCTGTCCTTAGGCCATGGCAAATATCCAGGAGGTTTCATAGAACCCGGGAAAGAATCAATCATGGAAGTCGAGCACACATTTCCCGTTGAAGGCCGGCAAAAGCTCAAGTGCATTCTTGAAACATCACGGGAAGGCACCCTATGGTGGTCATTTTGGGAAGGCCGCGTGGAATCCAAGCCCATCCGGGTCAAAGTACAAAAAGGCGGCGGATAACATTGGCTAGAGCAGACGGTCGCCACAGGGTCGCCCGTCTGAACGATATGGAAAACTGGGCAAAGCCGCTGCGGCCGCTAAATAGCGCCCGCTGCTCAGCCAGACGTTAGCTTCACCATGACCGCCGCAAACCAACCCCTTGACAATATGTGCCATATCTGGCACACTATAGTAGGGCCTTGCATCTATGGATGAACCGCCGAAGTTCGTTCTCAAGAAGACAGCGGATTTTGCAGGGTGGTA